>DATBAO010000075.1:0-21656 GCA_036271495.1 Acidimicrobiales bacterium | reverse complement strand
CTGGATGAGCTCGCTCCTCAGCGCGGACGGCGGGAGCGCCCGCGTGGTCAATGCCGCCAACGTGCTCCACATCACCGGGAGCGATCCCAACCCGCACCTCTGGTACGACATTCCGCGCGTCCCCGCGGTGGCGGCTGCCATCGCCGGCGCGCTCGAGAAGGCGGCGCCCCAGGACCGAGCCACCATCAAGGCCAACCTCGCCACCTTCGATGCCTCCCTGGCCCCGCTCAACGCGACCCTGGCCACCATCAAGGCGCACTTCCACAACGCGCCGGTGGCCTACACCGAGCGGGTGCCGGGCTACGCGCTGGCAGTGGCCGGTCTCGACGTCGTCACCCCGACCGGGTTCGCCCGGGCCATTGAGGACGGCGTCGATCCCGGCCCGGCGGACACGCTCGCCATGCAACGCCTCCTCGACCACCGCGACATCAACGTGCTCCTCTACAACGTGCAGACGGTGACGCCCGTCACGGCCCAGATACGGGCCCTAGCCAAGCAGCACGGCATTCCCGTGGTCGGGGTCTCCGAGACGATGCCGGCCGGCGCCGGCACCTACCAGCGCTGGCAGCAGTCCCAGCTGACCGCGCTCCTCCACGCGCTGGAGTCGAGCCGGAACCCGTGACCGCGCCGCTGGTCGAGTTGGAGGGTGCCGCCGTCCGCCTGGGCTCCCGCACCTTGTGGTCGGAGCTCGACCTCAGCGTGGCCGAGGGCGAGTTCCTCGCCGTGCTGGGCCCGAACGGCACCGGGAAGACGACGCTGCTCAAGGTGCTGCTCGGCCTCGTCCCGCTGGCCGCCGGCACGGTGCGCGTCAACGGCGCTCCGCCGCGCCTGGGCAACCACGAGCTCGGCTACGTGCCCCAGCAGCAGGCCTTCGACCGCTCCCTGCCGATCCGGGGCCGCGACCTTGTCCGCTTCGGCATCGACGGCCACCGCTGGGGGCTGCCCCGGCGCACCCGCGCCATCAAGGAGCGGGTCGACGAGGCCCTCGACGCCGTCGGGGCGAGCGCATACGCCGATGCACCGGTCGGCCTGCTCTCGGGCGGCGAACAACAGCGCCTGCGGATCGCCCAGGCGCTGTTGGGCGATCCCAAGGTCCTCCTCTGCGACGAGCCCCTGCTCGCCCTCGACTTGGCCAGCCAGCGCGCCGTGACCCGCCTGATCGACGAGCGGCGCCGCCAGTCCGGCACGCCGGTCGTCTTCGTCACGCACGAGGTCAACCCGGTGCTGCCTTACGTCGACCGCATCCTGTACCTCGTGCGCGGGAAGTGGGCCATCGGCACGCCGGCCGAGATCCTGACGAGCGAGCGCCTCAGCGACCTCTACGGCATTGAGGTCGACGTGGTCAGGGTGCGCGACCGCTACCTCGTCGTCAGCGCGGAGGACGAGCTCCCCACCGAGCCCGGTGGACATGCGCACCACGGGCACGCGCACTGATGGGCATCGGGTTCTACCTCCAGTTCGGCTTCGCCCAGCATGCGCTCGAAGCGGCGTTCCTCGTCGCCGTCAGCTGCGGCCTCATCGGCCCCTTCGTCATCACGCGCACCATGTCCTTCGCGGTGCACGGGACCAGCGAGCTCGCCTTCACCGGAGCGGTCGGCGGCCTGCTCGTCGCCGACAACCCGCTCGCCGGCGCTCTGGTCGGCGCGCTCGTCGTGGCGGGGCTGATCGGCCTGCTCGGTCAGCGGGCGGCGGAGCGCGACTCCACCATCGGCGTGATCCTGGCGGCGGGCCTCGGGCTGGGCGTGTTCCTGCTCGGCTACTACCACGGCTACGCCAGCGAGGCACTGAACATCCTCTTCGGCAACATCTTCGGCATCAGCTCGGGTCAGATCCTCCTGCTCGGCGTCATTGCCGTGGTGGTGGCCGTCGTCCTCACCGTCATCCGGCGACCCTTGCTCTTCGCATCGGTCGATCCGGACGTGGCCCGGGCCAGTGGTGTGCCCACCGGCGTCCTCGGGATCGTCTTCCTCTTCATCCTCGCCATCACGGTGACCGAGGCGGCACAGATCGTGGGCACGCTGTTGGTGCTCAGCCTGGCCATCACGCCGGCGGCGGCGGCGCAGCGCTTCAGCGCCAACCCGTTCGTTGTCACGGTTCTCTCGGTCGTGATGGCGGTGCTGGCCGCCGACGGCGGGCTCCTGCTCAGCTTCCAGTTCCCGACGGTCAAGCCCAGCGTCCTGATCGTCGCCATCAGCTTCGCCTTCTACGTCGTCGCCCGCCTCGCCGGCCCTGCCGTGGCCGCCCGGCGGAGGAACAGGATCGCCGTGCCGGACCTGGCAGAGTTGCACCGTGGTTGACCATGCCGAACCAGCGGCCCGGACCTCGCGACGGACGCGCCAGGGGGACGCCGTGCTCAACGTGGTGCAGAGCTCGGACAACTTCCGCAGCGCGCAGGACATCCACGCCGCGCTCCGCTCCTCCGGCGAGACCGTCGGGCTGACAACGGTCTACCGCCACCTCGCCCTGCTCACCGACGAGGGCAAGCTCGATGCGCTGCAGACCGCCGACGGCGAGCTGGTCTACCGCCGCTGCCACAGCGAGAGCCACCATCATCACGTCGTCTGCCGCCAGTGCGGCCGCGGCACGGAGGTCGAGCTTCCCGACCTCGAACGGTGGGCCGAGACGACGGCGTCGGACCTCGGATACTCCGATGTGACGCACACGGTCGAGATCTTCGGCGTGTGCGCCGACTGCCGGGCCTGACCCGGACCGTTCAGCCCGCAGTCGAGAAGAGCCCGGCGTCCATCACGATCTCACCGCGCTGCGTCTCGGTGCGGAAACGGTAGGCACTGTCACCGATATCCCACAGGGAGACGGTCAGCGTGTCGCCGGGCATCGTCGGCTTGGAGAAGCGGGCGCGCATGGCGCCGAAACGAGCCGGGTCCGATCCGCACACCGTGTGGAGCAGGGCGCGTCCCGTGAAGCCGTAGGTGCACAAGCCGTGCAGGATCGGGCTGTCGAAGCCCGCCCGCTTGGCGAAGGTGGGATCGGAGTGCAGGGGGTTGCGATCCCCGCTCAGCCGGTAGAGCAGGGCCTGATCAGGACGCGTCGAGTATGAGATCACCTCGTCGGGCTCGCGTGTCGGCAGCGGCTCCGCCGCTCGCGTGCTCTCCTCATCTCCTTCGGGGTTGCGCGGGCCACCGAATCCGCCCTCGCCGCGAATGAACAGCGCCGTGCGGGTCGAGAAGGCCGGCTCGCCGGTCCCGACATGGCGCGACGCGCTCTGGAGCACGACCAGCGCCGCCGCGCCCTTGTCGTACATGCCGGCGACCGTCGTCGTGGTCGAGACCGTCCCTTCGGGCGGCAGCTCCCCGTGCAGACGGATGGACTGCTCCGCGTGGACGAGCATGGCGGGGTCGTAGTCACCCAACGACATGGCGGCACCCCCGCCCTGCCCGACGATGGTGGTGAACGTCGGCAGGACGCGTTGGGCCACCCCATGAGAATTCTCGGTGGTGAACTCGAGCTCGAACCCGGTCGGGTCGAGCGAGCCGGCACCCACGCCCAGGGCGTAGAGCAGCGCGTCCTTCGAATGCCACGAGCGCTCGACGGGCTCCGAGGTGTTTCCCACCGCTTGCAGATTCAGCCCCATGGCCGCACCCTCTTTCTGGTCGGAACTCTGACGGTATTTGATGTTACATGAATAGATGTTAGAGTTGTCAAGTGGCGGCCGACGGCATGACGACGATGACCATCGACGATCTGGCCACGGTCACGGGCACGACCACCCGGCGCATCCGCTCGCTGCAGACCCGGGGCCTGCTCCCCCATCCCAATGTGCTGGGCCGGACCGGTTTCTACGACGGATACCACCGGGACCGCGTGGAGTCCATCGTCCACCTGCAGGACCAGGGTTTCTCCCTCGAGTCGATCGCAGTGCTCTTCGACGCGCTGCGGGCGGGCCGAACGCTGGCCGACCTTCTGGGTGTGGTGGGACACGCAGTGACGGGTGTCGGCCCGGACGGCGACACCGACTCGGCCGATCTCTACGGCTTCGCCGACCTGCAAGCCGGCCGGCCCGCGGCACAGCGCAGACGACCCCTCCTGTCCGTGGTCCCCACGACCGTGTGGGACGAGAGCCAGGCGTCGTAGGGATTGCCGGTCGACCGCCCGGCCGTGCTCGGTAGCCTCGGCTGGCATGTCCGGACCCCCCGCACTTCCGCTGTTGCGCTGGGACGGGGCCAGCCGGCACGGAGCCGTCGTCGCGGTGACGACGCGCCACGGGGGACGCTCCCCCGCTCCGTATGACGGCTTGAACCTCGGCCTGCACGTCGGCGACGACCCGGTCGCCGTCGTCGACAACCGGTCACGGGCCGCCATGGCGTTCGGCGTCACGCTCGACGACCTGGTCTTCGCACGCCAGGTGCACGGTGCCACGGCGGCCCTTGTCGGACCGGATGATCGCGGCCGGGGCACACGGTCAGAGGTCGACGCCGTCCCCGACACGGACATCCTGGTGACGCGTTCTTCCGAGGTCACGCTCGCCATCCTGGTGGCCGACTGCCTTCCACTGGCGCTCGTCGACCCCGAGGCCGGCGTGCTCGCCGCCGTGCACGCAGGCTGGCGCGGCACCGCCGCGGGGGCAGCCGGCTGCGCCGTCGGCGCCATGCAGGACTGCGGTGCCGAGCGTGGCCGCATCCACGCCTACATGGGGCCAGCGGTGCACCCCGAGCGCTATCAGGTCTCCGGTGAAGTCCTGCACGGCCTGACCGAGGCGGTGCTCCCCGGCGGTCTCGACGAGGCCGTGGCGCGGCCCGACGGACCCGGCCATTGGCTGGTCGACCTGGTGGCGGCGAACCGCCAGCAACTGATCACGGCCGGGGTGTCGGACTCCCACATCGTCGTCAGTGGCGTCACCACGGCCGACGAGGCCTTTTACAGCGACCGCGCGCAGCGCCCCTGCGGGCGGTTCGCCCTGCTGGCCAGGCTCGCCGGTTGAGGCCGGGGTGAGGCCGGTTGCGCCGTAGCATGGGCAGCCCCGGGGATCGCCCGGCCGCTCCATCACTTCCGCATGCCACCACCTGACCGGTTCCGCTACGACGGATTCGCCATCGACGCGGCGGACTCGGTCGTCCATTGCCATTACGCCACGGCTGACCACGCCTTCACGGAGCGCTTCGCCTTCGCCGACGGGGGCGACTGGCAGGACCCCGCGGTCGTGGCCGCCGTGCGCATCCTCTACCTGCTGGCGGGCGTCTCGTACTACAAGACGACGGCCGCCCCCGTGATCGACCTGGGCGATGTGCCGACCACCGCGGCCGAGCGGGAGTTCCTCCGCTCCTTCTACGTCAACGGGCTGGGCGAGTTCGCCTACCGCAACGGTCTCCACCTGCACGGCCTGCGCATCGAGGGACCGGACGCCGACGCGGCGCCGGCGGTCGCGTACACGCCCGACCCGGGCCGGGCCTTGATCCCGTTCGGCGGCGGCATCGACTCCATCGTGACGGTGGCGGCACTGACGGCGGAGCATCCCGACGCCGCCCTGTGCGTCGTCGAGCCCCCCGGCGCCCGGTTCGCCGCCATTGAAGACGCCGCCGCCGTGACCGGGCTCCCCGTGACGCGCATCGAGCGCACCATCGACCCCCTGGTGCGCCGCTCGACCGAACTCGGCTTCCTCAACGGGCACGTGCCCGTCACCGCCGTCATCACCGCGGCGGTCCTGGTGGCCGCCGTCCTCGAGCACCGCGACGCCATCGTGTTGTCGAACGAGTGGTCGGCGTCGGTCCCCACGCTCGTCACCGACGGGCGCGCGGTGAACCACCAGTGGTCGAAGGGTGAGGAGTTCGAGCGGGCGTTCGGCGACCTGGTGCGCTCGACCGTCGGCCCGGGTGTCTCGGTGTTCTCCTACCTCCGGCCGCGCAGCGAACTGTGGGTCGCGGAGCAGTTCGCCCGTCTGGCGCCCTTCCACCGGACTTTTCGCAGCTGCAATCGCGCCTTTCACCAGGACCCTGCGCAGCGCCTCGACCACTGGTGCGGCGAATGTGACAAGTGCTGTTTCGTCGACCTCGTGCTCGCCCCGTTCATGACGCGCGTCGACCTGGAGGCGGTGTTCGCCGGCGACGAACCCCTGCAGAATCCGGTGAACGAGGGGCGATTCCGCGCGCTGCTCGGCTTGGACGCCGACGCCAAGCCGTTCGAGTGTGTCGGCGACGTCGACGAATGCCGGGCGGCCACGGTCCTGGCGGCGCAACGCGAAGACCGAGCCGGCACCGCGTTGCTGGCCCGCTTGCGATCCGAGCTGGGCGATGCCGCCCCGACCAATCCCACCGCCCTGCTGCAGCCACGGGGCACCCATCACATCCCTGACCGCTATGCGCCAGCCGATCTCCTGGTCCGCACTCGCTGACGCGTCCGTCGGCGTCTGGGGAATCGGCGTCGAGGGACAGGCCAGCATCCGCCGGCTGCGCGCCATGGGCCGCGTCCCGGTCCTGGTCGATGACGCACCCGCGACGCCCGCGCTCGACGGGCTCGAAGTCCTGGCCACCGAACGCGGGGGCCTGGACGCGCTCGGTCGGTGCGACGTCGTCGTGAAGAGCCCCGGCATCAGTCGCTATCGGCCCGACGTGGCGCGGCTCGTCGAAGCAGGGGTCGTGGTCAGCGGCGGCCTGGGCCTGTTCATGGCGGAAGCAGACCCTTCCCGCGTGGCCTGCATCACCGGCACCAAGGGCAAGAGCACCACCACTGCCCTGGCGGTGCATCTGCTCCGCGGGCTCGGCGTCGACGGGCGGGCGGGCGGCAACATCGGGGTGCCTCCCTGGGACCCCGATGGCGGCCCGGCGCCTGAGTACTGGATCATCGAGACATCGAGCTTCCAGGTCCCGGACCTCATGAACGGGCCGTCGGTGGTCGCCGTGACGTCCCTGGCGCCGGACCATCTCGACTGGCACGGGACCGTGGCGCGCTACTACGCCGACAAGCTGTCGCTCTGTACCAAGCCGGGGGTGACACTGGCCCTCGCCGACGGCAGCGACGCCGAACTGCGCGCACGCACCGATGTCCTCGGTCCCCGATTGCGCTGGGTGGGCCACGACGCCGTGGAACGGGACGCTCGCTGGTCGGCTGCGCTCGGTCTGACCGGGCCGCACAACGCTCGCAACGCCGCCATGGCGCGCGCCGTCCTCGAAGGACTCGGTGTCCCCGGCGCGTCGGACGACGAGCTGCTGGCCGCCATCGCGCCCGGGTTCGACGGGCTGCCCAGCCGCTGCCGCTCCCTGGGGACGGTCGGTGCGGTGGAGTTCGTGGACGACGGCCTCTCGACCAACGTGCTGCCGGCCCAGGCCGCGCTGCAGGCCTACGCCGGGCGTCCCGTGGCCCTGCTCGTGGGCGGCCACGACCGTGGGCTCGACTACGAGCCGCTCGGCCAGACGATCGCCGCCCGCACCGAGCCGACGCTCGTCGTCACCTTGCCCGACAACGGGCCCCGCATCGGAGCGGCCGTGCGCGCTGCCGCCGGAGGCCAGGTCGAGGTGCGCGACGCCGTGGACCTCGAGGCCGCGGTCGCGACTGCGTTCGAGTGGGCCCCGGACGGGGGCGTGGTGCTGCTCTCTCCGGCGGCGCCGAGCTTCGGTCGATTCGGCGACTACCGGGAGCGCTCGGCGGCGTTCGCCACGGCTGCGGGCCGATGGGGGACGCTCAGCTGAGCAGTGTCAGCAGGATGCGCCGACAGGCGCCAGCTCTTCACGCTCGCTGAGGAAGAGCCACCACGAGTCAGCCGACACGGTGGCGGCCGCCTGCACGACGTCGATGTCGGCCTCCAGCGCGGTGAGAGCCTCCATGGACCAGCCGGCGTGCTCCACTTCCTGCGTGCGGTGCACGTCCCAGAAGCGGGTGCCCTCCTCGTCGAAGCCGTAGTGCCGACGCAGCCCGTCGCCCTTGGACGCCGCGATGTCGGCCGCCTGGACCTCGTAGGCCGCGATCATGGCCAGTGCGGCCACCGGGTCGTTCGACGCGGTCGTGCGCACGACAGCCAGCAAGGCTGCCGTCGAGGGCGTGGCCGGCGCGTCCGGCGTCGCACCGGCTGCCGCCGCAAAGCCCTCGAAGAGCTGCACGTGCGGCTCGGGCGACCCGAGCTCGTCGGCCAGGTTCGCCTCCACCAGGGCACGGGCCCGGCCCGGCGGTAACGCATCGGCGATGGCCGCCAGCGTCACCGGGAGCTCGCGCTCAATGTGGCGATATTGCTCCGCGTAGGCGGCCAGCTCACCCTCGGTGAGGGTGCCGGCTTCCCAGCGGCGGTAGAAGGGGTGTGTAAGCAGGTGACGCCCGACAATCGCCTCCGCAAGCACCTCGTGCATCGGTTGCGTAAGCATCCGCGCACCTTATCCGCTCCCTGTCTCACGTCAATTGGATCGGCCCGGGGTCCGGGAGCGGTCACAATCGGGGCGTGCTCACCCTGGTGTGGTTCATCGTGGGTGGGCTCGTCGGGTGGGGCTCGGCGCACGGAGGCCCGGCGGTCCAGCGGGCCTGGCCCGTCTTCCTCCGCATACAGATCCTGGTCACGTCGGCGACCCTGTCGCTGGTGGCGGCCTGGCGGCTGACCTCGGTCGGCGAGCTGCTCGGGCCGCTCGCACTGTCCGCCGGGATGTGGCTCCTCCTGGGGGCCACGCTGGTGACGCGGAACGAGCGGAGCGCCGGTCAGAGCTCGCTCGAGGCGTGGGCCGTGACACCCAACGCCGGGTTCTGGGTGGTCCCGACCGCGGCCGCCTTCGCCGGTTCGGCCGGGACGATGATCGCCGTCCTGGCCAATGTCATCACCACGGCCTGGAACGCCGTGGCCGTCCACCTGATGCGACGCGACGCCCCGTTTCCGCAACGTCGCTCCACCACCTGGGTCGATCAATCCCCCCTGCTGGCCTCCCTGGTGGGTCTCCTGTTGCACGTCTTCGGCGCCGCACCGGCCTGGACCGCCGACGTGCTGACGGTGGCCGGGCCCCTCCTGGCCTTCTCGGGCGCCGCCCTGTTCACAGGCTCCGTCATCCATCCGCACAACCTGGCGGTGCCCCGGACCGGCCACGCCGTCCGGCGTTGGGGCTGGCTGACCCTGGTGCGGATCGCCTACTACGCGCTGGTGGCCGCCGTGGCGCTGCTCACCGGTTCGACGGCGCTCGCCGTGGTCGCCGTCCTCACGGGGCTCAGCGCACCGTCGTTCCAGCCCATTCAGCAGTCCGTGCTCTACGGCTACCGCAGCGAGGTCGTCGTGGCCGCGGCACGCTGGGGCTGGATCCTGGCCCCGCTGGGCCTCGGCGCGGCGGCGCTCGTCCGGTAGCCGACCCGACGCCGGATGCTCAGGCGACGGTGCCGGGCGTCGCGCCGTTCGACCGGCGCGTACGGAGGTTGCGGTTCTTGATCCTGTTGCCGCAGACCGCCATGTCACACCAAGCCCCGCGACCGGCGTGCGAGCGGTCGTAGAAAGCCCACAGGCAGTCCGGATTGCGGCAGGCCTTCAACCGCCCCCACGAGCCGTCGTGCTGCGCGTCGCGCATGATGAGCAACAACGACGCGGCCAGCGCGGCGGGGCCTTCTCCGGAGGGCCGCAGATCCACCGTGCCATCGTCGGCGAGGGCCAGGTCGAACGACGCGTCGTCAGCGAGTCGGCGCAGTGCGCTCGTCGCGCCGGGATCCGGCCCCGTGTGCGTCGTGTTGGCGACGATGAGGGCGCGGACGCTCTCGCGAATGGCCCGGACCGGGGCCAGGTCGGTTCCCGCCCCGCGCAGGAGGCCGGAGTCGGCGAGCCACTGCGGCGGCCCGGCGACCCGGTCGGCCAGCTGGTCCACCCCGGAGTCGCCTTCCCAGGTGTTGACGAAGCCCTGCAGGAGCAGGAGCGGCATGGGGGCCGGCTTCGTCTCGTCCTCTGGACCCCAGTTCGGCGCAAGCACCACACCATCCTAGTAGTGCGTGACCTCTAAATGGGGTTGACTGGTCTTGGCGTGACGTTCATACTGCGTTTGATGGTCACGAAACAGAGTCCGGGATGCCACCGGTAGTCGTACTCCTCGAGGAGCATTGTCGGCTCGAGCTGCGGCGGGTCCATTGGCGGGACCGGTTGGCCGTGCGGGCGCGGGCGTCGGCGTTGGACGAGCAGCTCGCCACCGGCGCTTCCCCAGAGTCGAGTGTCACCCTTGCCCTCCATGCCGGGCGCCTGTGCCGGCCCGCTCAGCGGCGACTCCTGGCTCGCAGCCTGACGCGCATCGTGGCTGCCGCTGATGCCCCGGTGGGGAACCGCCTCAAGATGCCGGTGTGCAGGGCCGCGGTGCACCACGCCCGGGCCGAGCTGGCGGCCGTGGCCGGCCGTCTGGGAGCGTCAGGGGCGGTCAACGTGCACGGCGTGGCCCGGTTGCGGATCCTGCTCGCCGACGGCACCGGCCCGCTCTACCAGCCCGCGCCGCCGGAACGACTTCGCCGCGAGCTGACCGAGGTGCGGGCAGCCCTCGACGCCTTCGGCTGATCGCGCTGCCGTCGCCGCGACGCCCGGTCAGCGATGGCGCAGGATGCGGTCGAGCTGGGCGATGGTGAGCGGGTCGTGCGCCGGCCCCTCATGCCCGGGGCGAAGGCCGTCGAGCAGGAGTTCGAGGAAGCGCAGCGACGGCTTGGAGGACTTCGTGTCGCAGACGTCGGCGATCGACCGCACCGCCATGAGCACCACGACGATGTCGGACACCTCGATGTCAGGACGAACCGACCCGGCGCTTTGGCTCCGGCGCAGGATCCCCTCCAGCAGTGGTGCCGTCTGGCCCAGACCCGTCCCGCGTGTGCGCCACGGCGGTGCGGCAATCGTGGCCCGCCAGCAACTCGGGACTGCGATGCAGCGGCGCACGAACTCGAAGACCCCTTCCTCTGCGGTCACCTCAGAGAGGACCGCTTCGGCAATTTGACGCTTGCGCTCCTGTGCGGCTTCCACCACCGCATCGAGGAGGTCGGCCTTGTTCGGGAAACGGCGGTAGAGCGTGCCGACACCGACCTCGGCCCGGGCGGCGATGTCCTCCATGGACGCCTCGTACCCGTACTCGGCGAAGGCGTCGCGGGCCGCAGTGAGGATCCGGCTCAGGTTGACCTCGGCGTCGCGGCGCAGGGGCCGTTGCTCCGCGGTCAGCGCGCCGCCGCGCGGGGCGGCACTCCTCGTCATGCCAGATCCTCCGGACCGAACGCCAAGGCGCCGACGATGACCTCGGCCTCCGCCGTGAGCGCAGGGTGCGTCTCGCGCTCGACGATCGAGGCTCCGTTTCGCTTGGGGATGGTGAGCGCGGCGAGGGCGGCGACGACCAGGGCGAGTCCGCTGACCGCGAACGCCAGGATGTACCCGTGCTCCTTGGGCAGGCCTCCGGGCACGAGGCCGCTCACGACGAGGCTGGTGGCGATCCCGCTCCCGAGCGCGGCGCCGATGTTGCGGATGTTGGTGTTCATCCCCGTGGCGATGCCGGTCTGCTCGGCCGGCACCGCTTCGATGATGAGGTTCGCCATGCTGGCGAAGCCCATGGCGATCCCGATGCCCAGCAGTCCCGTCGCGGTGTAGATCGACCACTGCTGGTCGTGGTTGAGGATCAGGAGCAGATAGCTCGAGCCGGTGATGAGTGATCCGACCACCAGCACCATCTTCGAGCCGACCACCTTCGAGAGTCGTCCGGTCATGGGCGCCACGATCACCATGGCGGCCGCGAACGGCGCCAGGTAGAGCCCTGACTGTGTGACTGACGCCCCGAAGCCGTAGCCGGTATGGGACGGCGTCTCGGTGAACTGCGGCAGCGTGACGAACATGGCGAACATGCCGAAACCGAAGAGGAGCGCCGCCAGGTTGGTGCTGGCCACGGCGGGAATGCGCATCATCTTCATGTCCACCAATGGCGACTCCGAGCGGTTCTCCGACACGACCCACAGCACCATCAGGACCACCGTGGCACCGATGAGGGCGATAACCGTCGTGTCGCCCCAGCCCCAGAAGGGTGCATACGAGATCGCGAGCAGTCCCGTCACCAGCCAGGCCGACATCAGCGTCGCGCCGAGCCAATTGATGCGGCCCGGCGCTCGCACGGGCGATTCGGACACGAACAGGTAGGTGGCGACCGTCGCAATCGCCGACATGATCATCGGGATCCAGAAGAGCCAGTGGTAGTTCAGGTGCACAAGGATCGGACCGGCCAGCACGATCCCGGCTCCGGCCCCCGCCCCGAGAATGGCCGACATGACACCGATGGCGCCCGCCACCCGCTCGGCTGGGAACTCGTCGCGGATGATCCCGAAGGCCAGCGGGAAAATGGCGCCACCCGTGCCCTGAATCACTCGGCCGACGAGCATCACCGGCAGGCTGGTGGCCAACGCGCTGATCAACGACCCGACGGTGAGGGCGATCAGGACCGCAACGATGATCTTCTCCTTGCCGAGCATGTCCCCGACGCGCCCGAGGATCGGCGTGGCGATGGCCGCGCTCAACAGGTACGCGGTCAGGAGCCAGCTCGCTCCGGTCTCCGAGGTGTGCAGCGTCTGCTCCAGCTGGGGAATGGCGGGGATGATGAGCGACTGCAGCAGCGCGAAGGCGAGCGCCGCCGTCCCGAGCACGGCAAAGGTGAGCGCGTAGTTAGTGGTCCGTTTCGCCATGCAGATCCGATCGCCTGGGCGGAATGCTCTGTTCCGGTTAGGCTAACATAAGCGGAAGGAAGTATTCCGGAAGCGCCACGCGGGATCACGCGACGTCACCAGGAGGCGGCATCCGACACTGCAACGAACGCTTGGGCCCGCGGGCCGGACGAAGGAACCTGGCGTGACCACGGTTGCTCCGCTGGCCGGTCCGATGCACGCCAACGAGCGGCACAGGTGGATCGCGCTGTTCATCACGACGCTGGGCATGCTCATGGCGACGATCGACTCCTCCATCGTCCTCATTGCGTTGCCGGACATCTTCCGCGGCATCCATCTCGATCCGCTCCTGCCGTCCAACAGCTTCTTTCTGCTCTGGATGATCCTGGGGTTCCTCATCACCACGAGCGTCCTGGTGGTGAGTTTCGGCCGACTGGGTGACCTCTACGGGCGTGTGCGCATGTACAACCTGGGCTTTGCCGTCTTCACCTTCTTCTCCCTGCTCTTGAGCATCACATGGATGACCGGGACAGCGGCCGGCATCTGGCTCATCGTGATGCGCATCTTCCAGGGAGTCGGTGCCGCACTGCTCATGGCGAACTCGGCCGCCATCCTCACCGACGCCTTCCCCGAGGGCCGGCGCGGCTTCGCTCTGGGCATCAACCAGGCCGCCGCCATCAGCGGCACGTTCATCGGCCTCCTCCTCGGGGGGCTGCTCGCCCCCATCAACTGGCGGCTTGTCTTCTTGGTCTCGGTGCCCATCGGGCTCTTCGCCACCGTGTGGGGCTACTTCTCGCTGCACGAGGTGGAGAAGGGCTCGGGCGCCAAGATCGACTGGGCCGGCAATGTGACCTTTGCCGTGGGACTGATTCTCATCATGATCGGGATCACCTATGGGATCGAGCCCTATGGCGGCCACCCGATGGGCTGGACGAACCCGGTGGTGCTCGGGGAGCTCGCGGTCGGTGTCGCCTTCCTGATCCTGTTCTGCTTCATTGAGGTCCACACCGACGAACCCATGTTCCGGCTGCAGCTCTTCAAGATACGGGCCTTCTCGGCCGGGGTCTTCGCCAGCTTCTTGGGCTCCCTCGGCCGGGGCGGCCTCATGTTCATGCTCATCATCTGGCTGCAGGGGATCTGGCTGCCGACCCACGGCTACTCGTTCTCGGTCACTCCCCTGTGGGCCGGGATCTTCCTCATCCCCTTGACCGCAGGCTTCTTGATCGCCGGACCGATCTCGGGCGTCATGTCGGACCGATTCGGCTCACGCCCGTTCGCCACCTTCAGCATGCTGGCCACCTCCGTGTGCTTCTTCCTCTTCACGCTGATCCCGATCGACTTCTCCTACGCCGTCTTCGGGACGTTGCTCTTCGTCACGGGGATGTGCATGGCGACCTTCGGCTCGTCGAACCGCACCGGCGTGATGAACAGCCTCCCGGCGCAGGACCGCGGCGCAGGGTCAGGCATGAGCACGACCTTCCAGAACTCCGCACAGGTGCTCTCCATCGGCATCTTCTTCAGCCTGATCATCCTGGGGCTGGCCGACAAGCTGCCCTCGGCCCTGGTCAGCGGGCTGACCGCGCACGGGGTCCCGACGGACACGGCCGTCTCCATCTCCCATCTCCCGCCGGTCTCGACGCTCTTCGCCGCATTCCTCGGCTACAACCCGGCATCGCACCTCATCGGCCACCACGTCCTGTCGCAGCTGACGCCGTCCCAACGCTCCACGGTGACCGGCGGGCGCTTCTTCCCGGGCCTCATCACGGACGCCTTCCGCAACGGGCTGCACACCGCCTTCTACTTCGCCGCCATCATGTGCCTCGCCGGTGCCGCCGCCTCGTGGACGCGCGGCGGCAAGGTCGCCCCGCGCACTAGCGAGAGCACGGTGCGCGTCGAGAATCTGGTCCCCGAGCCCGCCCACTGAACGGCCGGCGCCGCCGGCCGTCCGTCGAGGATCAGGCCGCGGCCATCCCCACGACAGGTTTGTTGAGCACGATGGAGCCGGTGGAGCCGTAGAAGGAGGCGTCGCCGTAGTTGAAGATGCCGCCGTCCGTCGCCACCAGCCAGTAGCCGCCGCCGTTCGACGTCGGCGCCATGCCGACCACCGGCTTGTTGAGGGGCAGCGAGCCGGCCGAGCCGTAGAACTTGGCGTCGCCGTAGTTGAAGATGCCGCCGTCGGACGCCACCAGCCAGTAGCCGCCGCCGTCCGATGATGCGGCCATGCCGACCACGGGCTTGTTGAGATGGATGGAGCCCGTCGAGCCGTGGAAGGAGGCGTCGCCGTACGAGAAGATCCCGCCGTCGGACGCCACCAGCCAGTAGCCACCGCCATCATGCGTCGGGGCCATGCCCACGATCGGCTGGTTGAGGTGCAGGCCACCGGCCGAGCCGTAGAACTTGGCGTCGCCGTAGTTGAAGATGCCCCCGTCGGACGCGACCAGCCAGTAGCCGCCGCCGTCCGGCGTGGCCGCCATGCCGACGATGGGCCGGTTCAGCGGCAGCGAGCCGGCGGAGCCGTAGAAGTTGGCGTCGCCGTACGTGAAGATGCCGCCGTCGGATGCCACCTCCCAATAGCCGCCGGCGTCATGGGTCATCGCCAGGCCCACCATGGGCTTGTTCAGGACCCCGCCACCCTTCGATCCGCAGAACGGAACGTTCCCGTAGTTGAAGATGCCGCCGTCCGAGGCGACCATGGCATACCCGAACGGCGACGAAGGTGCCTTGCAGGGCACTTCGCCGTTGACGTTGGGCAACGAGATGGACGCGGCGAAGAGCCGCCGTGCCGCGCCGCAGCTGTAGCTCGTGCAGCCGGCCGAACCCCCCTGCCACGCCGCGTAGTCCAGCCACCAGCCGCCGCTGGCATCAGAGAAGAGCGCACCGCCACCCGGCCCCAGGGCCGACCCGTACGTCGTGAGGATCTGGCTCTGCGGGCCGCACGGGCCGAGCGGGCCGCTGCACGTCGTGATGCCCTCGGAGTAGCCGGTGCTGGTGTAGACGCCGGCCGAGAAGGCCAGATAGAAGCCACCGCCGGCCGCCTCCATGGACGGGTTCTCCACCGTCGTCTCCCAGGGGTACGAGACGGTGTTGTTGAAGAGGAGCATGGCGGGCGACGATCCTGGAGCAAACCCGGTCCCTGCTCCGTTCAGCTGCTGCGCCCAGATGTACGCCGGGGCTGACGAGCCGCCGTCGTTCTGCTTCCACACGAGATACGCGGTGCCCGTGCTCGGATCCACATAGGGCTCGGGATCAATCGACCCGGTGGATTGGCACTCCATAGGGGCATTCGACACATCGCTGAATTGGACGCTCGTCGGGGAGATGGACGGCGCGGTGGCGACCGCCAGGCAGTCGAACCCGGAGTCCGATGCGTGACCCGCCTGGGCCGCGTCGTAGAACATCACCCAGTGGCCGCCGTAGTTGAAGACGCCGGGTGACGTCTGGGTGTTCGCCGCCTCCCAGGAAGACGGGTTGGGCAGGGCCGTGGAGCCGAAGCACTTGTTCGTGTAGGGCCCGTACCCCGAGTTGGGCGAGCTCGAGACCAGCGCGGCGATGTGGTTGCCGAGCGCGTTCCCGGTCGTGAAGGCGTAGTACGTGCCACCCGATTCGACGACCTGGGGATCGGCGGCGTCCCCGCTGCCCTCGAAGTTGTAGGCGGGCGTGCCCGTCCCACACGCGCCGTTCGGCACGAAGGCGGGGTTGCTGCTCGGCGCGACCGCCACATGGGGTGTCGCGGCCGCCGCCACGCCGGCGATCGGCGGAACGATCACTGACGTCCCGATCGCAAAGAGCACGGCGCCGACTGCTGCCAGGCTGCTCGTCCGCCTCATCAATTGCCTCGCCTTCGTCGTTGGCTCCGGGGTGCCGACCTCTCGGGCCGATGCCTCCGTCCACTCTCGGTATCGGGCGGAAGGCGCTGGTGCCTGAGAGGGCGGCGGAACCCCACCTGGCCCATGCCGGTTGCACGGGGCTGGCCTCGCCCCAGCACCTACCCCGACCGTCACCGGACGAACCGCACGCCGGACACAACAATGGAGTCCGAGACGAACGCCGCACTCCTGACCTGCGCTTTACAGGGGAGTTCGGCCGCTTCCCCCATCCACCCCAACTCGTCTCTTCAGTGGATCCTGGTCACGGATCCTGCCGAGGGTGACGTCAGCGCGCCACGACCCTGACCGGCATCGCGTTGATGCCGTTGAAGAAGTCACTCACGATGTAGCTGGGTTCCCCTGCCTCGACCGAGGCCACGCGCTCGGCGAGGCGTGAGAAGAGTGCCGTGAGCTCGACACGAGCGAGGCTCGCGCCCAGACAGAAATGCACGCCTCCTCCGCCGAACGCGACGTGGGGATTGGGACTCCGCGTGATGTCGAAGGACTGCGGATCGGGAAACACTGCCTCGTCGCGGTTCGCCGATTCGTAGAACATGACCACCGGATCGCCTTCGGCAATTTCCACGCCGCCGAGCACGGTATCGGCGGTTGCCGTGCGCCCGAAGCGGATCACCGGAGTGGCGCAGCGGACCATTTCCTCTATGGCGGGCCCGAGGACATCATCTCCACCGCTGACGAGGCGCGACCACTGGTCGGGATTGTCCGAGAACAGTGTGAAGGCGTGGCTCGTGGTGTTCCTGGTGGTGTCGTTCCCAGCCGTGATGAACAGCGAGAAGATGTTCCGGAGGACCTGCTCGGAGAGTGGCTCCCCGTCGAGCTCGGAGTGGACCAAGGCCGACAAGATGTCGTCTCCCGGGTTGAGGCGACGGTCCTTGATCAGCGTGCGCGCCATTCGGTGGAGGTCCATGCCTGCCTTGAGCGCGGCGGTCCCGCCGTTGTCCGTTCTCCCCTCGGACTCGTGATCCTCGGCGGCGATCAGCACCTCGGCCGAGTTCGCCAGCTGTTCGCGCATGGACTCGGGTACGCCCAACATCTCGGAGATCGTCCAAATCGGAAGTTTCCTGGAGAAATCCGCCACCACGTCGCCGCCGCCGCGCTCGACGAACTCGTCAACGATGCGTTCGGCCTCGGCACCGATTCGATCCTTCAGCAGTGCGACCCGTTTCGGGGTGAACGCGCCACTCACCACCCGGCGCACGGCCGTGAGGCGGGGCGGGTCCATGAGGGGAAGGGCGGCGGTGAGCTCGAGGATGTCGGCGGGGGTGTCACCCAACCCGATGCCCCTGCTCGAGCAGAACAGGTCGGGGTTCCGTGAGACGGACACCACATCTGCGTGCCTCGTGACGGCCCAGAAGCCCCGGCTGGCTCCCACCGTCCCGAAATCGGGTGGCTCCTGAAAGCTGACCGGGTCCGTCCTCCTCAGCTGCTCGAACGTGCGGGCGCGTCGCGGCGCCGGTTGAGACCAGAAGGCAAAGGACGAGACACAGGGTGCGCCGGGTGCTTCCGCAATGGCCATTCGCTCTCCCTTCGAAGGCCGATGCCAGAGGGCGCGTCATCGTGACCGTCGCGCTTTGGACCGCCCTCTTGCCGCAGCTTAGATGTGAACCGGCGCAACCGCAGGAGCCGGGATCGCACCCATTCCGCTCATCACTCCGTCGCGGTGGCACGGATACGGCGGTCCTCCCGCTGTCACGTTGCGGCGCTCGACGAGCACGCGGCCATCTCCGCGGGACGTTTGCAAGGCGGTGGGGCCAGGCCGGCAAGGGTCGGTCGTTGCCGGGTCAAGGATCCGTGACCGCGTCAATGGTCAGGCGCCGACGATCTGACGAGGATCTGGCGTGGCAAAACACGTTGATTGGAGCCTGAGAGGAGATTCGAACTCCTGACCTGCGCATTACGAGTGCGCTGCTCTACCGACTGAGCTACCCAGGCAAACCCCGTTTCCGGGAAGAGGGAGTCCAGCAGACCCCCTTGATCCGGAACCGGCCCAACATGGTAGACGCCCCCTCCAGGAGTCACGGCCGAGGCTTGCAGGGCGGCCGTGAGCGGCCGCTCGAGAAACGTTCGGGCAGCTCAGACGCGGAGACAGGCGGGATCAGACCCCTCGGAGGGCGCCCGCGCCTGCAACAACCGTGCAATGGGGTTGCAAGGGCCCGGGGGCACACTGGTGGTCGCCTGAGCCGATGCAGCCGCGGGGCAACTGCATCGCATCGGAGAAGGGGGCGAGGGTGGTAGCGACCATGGGACTCGAGGAGACCGTCGACCGGCTGCAGGGGGTCGACCTGCTGCGGAACTGCACAAACGAGCAACTCAAGGAGGTCGCCCACCTGGCGGAACGGGTGCAAGTGGGCGAAGGCGAGGTGCTGGCCCGCGAGGGTCGGATCGGGCGTGAGTTCTTCCTCATCCTGTCCGGCTCCGTGGCGGTGACCCAGATGGGCCGGCGGGTGAACACCCTGGGCTCGGGTGACTTCTTCGGCGAGCTGGCCGCCATGGACCCCGGGCCGCGCAACGCCACCGTCATCGCCCTGACCGACCTCGACGTGCTGATCATCGGGCCTCGCGAGCTCTCTGCCATGTCGGACATCCCCGGCTTCCGAGGTGCCCTGTTCCGCAGCATGGCCAGCCGGCTCCGCACCGTGGAGGCCCGCCTGGCCGAACTGCTCGAAGCCCAGGACTCGTGACTCCAGCGGGGGTTCCCCAGCGCCTACCCTGACCACGCAAGGACGGCGCTCCGCCGGCCTCACAGGGAGCGCGATGGGCACGGAGGGCGAGACGAGCGGCGGGGCCGGGCCCGAGCATCTCCAGGGCGTGCCCTGGTTCGCCGCCTGCACCGAAGAGCAGCTCATCCAGATGGCCCGCATCGCGGAGCGCCTCCGGATTCTGGCCGGCGAGGTGATCCTGCGCGAAGGCCGCCTCGGTCGCGAGCTCTTCGTCATCCTCGACGGCACGGCGACGGTGACGCGCGCCGGGCGCGTGGTGAACATCCTCCACACCGGGGACTACTTCGGCGAGTTGGCGGCCATTGAAGCGGTGCCCCGCAGTGCCACCGTGCAGGCGACCACCGATCTGGACGTCCTCATTGTCGGGCCACGGGAGTTCGAGACGATGATGGACATCCCGGGGTTCCGCAACGCGCTGCTGAGCGGCATGAGCCGCCGCATCCGCGAGGCGGACGACCGGCTGGCCGCCTACGAGGAGCTGGAGGACCCGGCGCCTGGTGTCCCCGAAGACACGGCGGCGCCCCCCGAGCCACTGCGTTAGCCGGGCGCGGCCGCCTGCCGCGCCAACCGGTGCAGCCCCATGGCGCGTGCCGACTCCTCGCCGCTCCGCAGGAGGGCGGAGACCCGTTCCTGTTCGACCGAGGGACGGCGACGGCGCAGGGTCCGGGCAAGCTCCACCTCGGCTGCGGTCACGAAGGGCGGGGAGCCCATGCGACGGGCCAGGCGCAGGGCCGCCTCGTGGTGCACCTCTGCCAAGGCCAGGTCGCCCATGGTCTCCGCCAGGAGCCCGAGATAATGGTCGGCCGGCCCGAGGCAGCCCGACGCGGGTGCGCGCACGACGATGGCGGTGCCGGCATAGGGCCGCATGACGTCGTAGACCTGTGCCGCGACGGGGCGCGCCGAGTCGCCGATCACGCTGCAGGCACCAGCGGCGAGGGCCATCGCCAGGCCCTCGCTGAGATCGCCCGCCACGGTGCCCCACTCATCGGCGGGCAACGTCAGCAAGAGGGCCAGCGCCCGCTCCTTGTCTCCTGACTCGGCGGACACGAGAGCCTGGGCCGCCGACGCCGTGGGGTACCTGGTGGGGGTCCGCACCATGACCTCGCGTACCGCCGCGTCGGCCAGGGCGAAGTCCCCTCGTTGCCACCAGGTCCACGTCATGAGCGCCCCGTAGAACCCCAGGGCCAGGTCGCTGTGGTCCTCTGCCATGGCCAGGGCCTCCTGGCCGAGCTGTTCCGCCGTGTCGAAGTCCCCCGCCACCAGGGCCATCATGGCCGTCACGTTGCAGGCGTAGGAGTCGTTGAGCGGGTGCGCCGGACCGGTGTCCCGGGCCCGGAACCGGGCGATCTCCTCGTTGACGGCGTCCACGTCCCCCTGGGCCAGCAACTCACGGGTGCGCCACATGTGCCCGTGCAGGGCCAACTCCTCGTCGCCGACCTCGTCGCCGATCTCCCCGAGCTCCGTCCCCGTGGCCAGCCGCTCGGGCGCCGGCTCAATGCCCCACAGCCCGTGCATGCGGGCGTTGAGCGCGTAGCCGAGCGCGATCCGGTCCCCGAGGCGCCGCGACATGGTCACCGCCTCGTTGCTGAGGGTGAGCGACCGCTCCAGGGAGGCGGTCGTGGGGACGTCGCTGATGTAGACGGTGACCAGTCCGAGCCGCGCCGTCACCATGGCCCGCAGACGGCTGTCCTCGGCCTGGGGCAACGCAGCGCGGGCTTCTTCGAGGAGCAATACCTGCTCCTCGGTCGCCCGCAGGATCCCTTGGTAGCTCAGTGGACCGGCGCGCAGCGCGGCCGCGGCCAGCCGCTCGCAATCACCCATGGTCCGGGCCAGCGCGGCCGCCTTCTCGAAGTTTGCATTCGCCAGCGGTGTGTCGCCGGCGCGGTTCTGCGCTTCGGCCAACGCGATGAGCGCGTCGCAGCGGGCCTCCTGGTCCTGCGGTGCGAACTGTTCGGCCACCTGCAGACCGCGGGTGAAGTGGACCGCCGCCTCTTCGAACGCCAGCAAGCGGAGCGCGCGCTCGCCGGCCGCCCTGCAGTAGCGCACGGCCTTGTCCGCGTCGGCCAGCGGCGCGCCCATGGAGAAGTGGTGCGCCAACTCGTTGACATAGGTGTCGAGCTCGTCGGCGTGCGCCTTCTCCGTCGCAACGGCGATCCGGTGGTGGTAGCGCACCCGTCGACCGCGCAAGAGCTCACCGTAAATGGCGTCGCGCACCAGCGTGTGGGTGAAGACGTAACGGTCGCGGATGTCCTGGCCCACGCGCCGGAGCAGGCGCGACTCCTCGGCCCCGTCGAAGGCGTCCAGCTGTTGCTCCGCGGTCAACTCGGCCGCCTCGGCCACAATGCCCGGCTCGCACTCTGGGCCCGCCACTGCCGCCGCCTGCAACAGGTAGATGACGTCCTCGGGCAGGCGCGAGACGCGGCGCGCCACCAACTCGCGGATCGCCTCGGTCGGGGTCAGGCTGGGCGGCACGGGGGCGTCGCCC
>DATBAO010000074.1:0-35774 GCA_036271495.1 Acidimicrobiales bacterium | reverse complement strand
GCAGGCGCGCAACGCCTCCTCCACGAGGTCGGCCAGAGCGGCCTCACCCCGGCTGGGCGAGGGGACGGCCATCAGGTCCCGCGTGGCCGTCAGCAGATCGCTCACCGGATCAGGTGCTGGCGCCGTGGTCCCGCAGGACCTGGTTCAACTGCGCCTTGTCGTGGCGCTCCCCTTCGCTGAGCCGCTTGATCACGAGGACGCACGGCACGAAGAACTCCCCGCCCGGGTACTCCCGGCGGCGGCTGGCCCGGATGGCGACACACCACGAGGGCACGACACCGCGCGAGATCTCCTCGCCGGTCTCGGCGTCGATGACGGGAATGGAGGGGTCGAGAAAGCTCCCGGCACCAAGCACGGACCCCTTGCCGATGCGGGCGCCGCCGGTCACCATGCAGCGGCTCCCCACGAACGCGTCGTCCTCGACCACCACGGGCACTGCGTTCGGTGGTTCGAGCACCCCGCCGATCCCGACGCCACCCGCCAGGTGGACGCGCTCGCCGATCTGGGCGCAGGAGGCGACCGTGGCCCAGGTGTCCACCATGGAGCCGGCACCGACCCAGGCCCCGATGTTGACGTAGGAGGGCATGAGGACGACGCCGCGCCCGAGGTACGACCCCCAGCGGGCCGAGGCCCCCGGCAGGGCGCGCACGCCCGCTTCGGCGAAGCCGTGCTTGAGCGGCAGCTTGTCGGCGTACTCGAAGGGCCCGAGCTCAATCGTCTCCATGCCGCGCAGCGAGAACAGCAGCAGGATCGACTTCTTGAGCCATTCGTGGACGACCACCTCGTCGGTGGCGGCATCGACCTCGGCCACGCGGGCCTGCCCGGTGTCGAGCAGGTCGATGGCCTCCTCGACGAGCTTCGCCGCGTCCGTGTCGGCCGGCGTCAGTTCGGCGCGCCGCTCCCACAACTCTTCAATGCTTGCCTGCAGATCAGCCATGCCGCACCCTAGCGAGGCGGTCCCCCACCAGCGCCAAACGATCCATCGGCTGCACCACCGCCACCCGCACGTGCCCTGCGCCGTCCGGCCCGTAGAGGTCGCCGGGGCTGACCAGCAGCCCACCGTCGGCCGCCAGTGCGGCCGCCATCTCCCAGGCGTCGGTCCAGCGCCCGGCCGGCACGGGAACCCACAGGTAGAAGCCCCCCTCGGGGAGCTCCACCGGGCAGCCGTAGCCCGTCAGGACCGTGGCGAGGAAGCGCAGGCGCTCCCGGTAGCGCTCCCGCTGGGACTCCACGTGGGCGTCGTCGGACAGGGCGGCCACGCCGGCGGCCTGCGCCGGGCCCGGCACCATCAAGCCCGCGTGCTGGCGGACAGCGCGCAGGAACTCGACGAGCTCTTGGTCGCCGGCGTAGAAGCCGACGCGCACGCCGGCCAGGTTCGAGCGCTTGGAGAGGGAGTGCACGGCCACCACCCCGTCGGAGCCGTACTGGAGCACCGAACGGGGCGGGCCGTCCCAGGTGAATTCCGCGTAGCACTCGTCGGAGAACACGGGGACGCCGCGGGCGCGGCCCCAGGCCGCCTCGGCCCCGAGGTCCCCCAAGCCGCCGGTCGGGTTCGAGGGCGAGTTCGACCACAGCAGCAGGGCGCGCTCGGCGTCCTCGGGCGTGATGGCCTCGAGATCGAGCCCTCCGAGCCGGCCCGGTGTGGAGGGAACGGCGACGGCACGACAGCCGGCCAGCTCCGCCCCCATGGCGTACGTCGGATAGGACACGGACGGATAGAGCACCGTGTCCCTGGTTTCGTCACGCAACCGGAGCAGGTGCGGCACCGATGCGACAAGCTCCTTGGTCCCGACGCAGGCGGCAACCGCGGACGGCGCGACCGCCGGCAGATCGAACCGCCGGGTCAGCCAGGCCGCCGCGGCGTCACGCAGCTGCGGGCTGCCGGCCGAGGCGGGATAGCCCCGCTCGGTGCCCGACGAGGCCAGTGCCTGTATGACCGCGGGCAGAGGCGGGTCGTAGGGCGTCCCGATGGAACAGTCGACCATTCCCCCTTCGTGCTCCTGCGCAGCTTCGGCCAGGCCGGCCAGCCGGTCGTACGGATAGGGCGGCGGCCGGAACGTCACGGTCCGGTCACGAACTCTGCGAAGCGGGCCCGGCCGACATCGTCCAGCACCACCTGCAGCGTCGCCGACTCCTCGCCGTCGCTCTGGCCCACCACCTCACCTTCGCGGTGGATGGCCGCCAGAATGTCGCCGCGGGCCCACGGCACCACGAGCTGCACCACGCGGTCGGAGCCGCGCAGGCGGTCACCGAGGACGCGCAGCAACTCGTCGACACCTTCGCCGGTGCGGGCCGAGATCATGACGGCCCCCTCGTTGGCGTGCGCCAGCACCTTGGCCTCTTCGGGCGCCGCATCGGCCTTGTTCACGACGATCAGATCGGGCACGTCGGACGCGCCGATCTCGTTGAGCACCTCGCGCACGGCCGCCATCTGTCCCTCGGCATCGACCGCCGTGCTGTCGACGACGTGCACGATCAGGTCGGCCAGGCGCACGGAGTCGAGGGTGGAGCGGAATGCCTCGATCAGTTCGTGCGGGAGCTTGCGCACGAAGCCGACGGTGTCCGTGACGAGCACGGTCTCACCACCGGGCAGCGATAATTGCCGCGTACGCGGGTCGAGCGTGACGAACAGACGGTTCTCCGCCGGCACGCCCGCATCGGTCAGCCGGTTGAGCAGCGTGGACTTTCCCGCGTTGGTGTACCCCACCAGCGCCAGCTCACGATGGCGGCCCCGGGCGCGGCTCCGGCGCTGCAGCGTACGCGTGCGCTCCACCTCGCGCAGCTCCGCCTCCAGCTTGTGCATGCGCCGTACGAGGCGCCGGCGGTCGACCTCCAGCTGCGTCTCGCCCGGTCCTCTGGTCCCGATGCCGCCGGCCTGCTGGCTCAGCGCGTTCCCACGGCCGCGCAGACGGGGCAGGCGGTAGCGCAGCAGCGCCAGCTCCACCTGTGCCTTGCCCTCGGGACTGCGCGCGTTCTGGGCGAAGATGTCGAGGATCACGGCGGTGCGGTCGATGGCGGTGCGGCCGAAGAGCTTCTCGAGGTTCCGGTGCTGGGCCGGGGTCAGGTCGTCGTCGAACACGACGGTGTCGGCGTCGAGGCTCTGGCTCAGGGCGGCGATCTCCTCGGCCTTGCCGCGACCGACGAACGTCGCCGCGTCCGGCACATTCCGCCGCTGGACGACGCGGCCGACGACATCGGCACCTGCGCTGTCCACCAGCCGGGCCAGCTCGTCGAGCTCCTCGGTGACCATCTCCTCGGTCAGACCAGGGAAGATCACCCCCACCAGAATGATCCGCTCCCGGAATGTGCGCTCAATGAGCGTCCCCGGCAACAGGTTGCTCAAGAGAGCATCCCCTCGTGGATGTCGACGTCGGCCACCTTGCGCACGGGCCCGGCCAGGTAGGTGGTGGCCCCCTCGTCTGCCCCGAGGGTGACCTCCAGGGTCCCGCCCGGATTGCGCACCCGCACGGTGCCGCTGTCCTCGACGGCGCCCCAACTGCGGGCGGCCGCTGCCGCGGCCACGCTTCCCGTGCCGCAGGCGAGGGTCTCGCCCACGCCGCGCTCCCACACCCGGAAGTCGAGGAGCTCCCCGTGCTCGTCACGGCCGGCGGTGATCCACTCGACATTGATGCCGCCGCTGAAGGCGGCCTGCAGCTTGGGGCCCAGCTCCGCGATGTCCACCGCCTCGGTGTCCGGGCCCAGGAGCACCAGGTGCGGATTCCCCACGTCGACCGTGCGGGCCCGGCGGTCGCCGAACTCCTGGGGCTGGTCGGGACCGAGCCGGGCGGGGCCCATGTCGACGCTGGCGGTGGCCCTTCCCGGCGAGTCGCCCGGCGTGTAGGTGACGGTGCGCACGCCACCGGCGGTGGCCACGGTGAAACGGGGCGGCGACACGAGGCCCGCGTCGACGGCGGCCTGGGCCAGGCAGCGGATGCCGTTCCCGCTCATCTCGGCCTCGCCGCCGTCCGCGTTGCGCAGCTCCATGGAGAGATCGCAGCCCTCCCGGCCCGGTCCGACCCGGATGATGCCGTCGGCCCCGATGCCGCGGCGTCGATCGGCCAGCAGGCGGACCTGGGCCACCGAGAACCGGATGGCGTCGTCGGGGTCCAGCACGACCAGGAAATCGTTCCCCGCCCCTTCGTGCTTGGTCGCCCGCATCCCACCATTGTCGCAGCTGAGGTGTCTCAGCCGTGCACGACGAGGGCGGCCTCCAGCAGGGACTGCGCCTCCGCGGTGCTCCCGGCCCAGGTCACCCGCGGGTCCCGCCGGAACCACGAGGCCTGCCGGCGGGCGAACTGGCGGGTCCGGCGCATCGCCTGCTCCAGGCAGTCGGAGAGCGGCACGCCGGCCTCCACGTGGGCCAGGACCTCGCGATACCCCAGCGCCTGGCGGGCGGTGCGCGAGATGCCGGCGGGGCGTGCGGCCAACGCCCGCACCTCGTCCACCAGGCCCGTGTCCACCATGCGCCCGAGACGGTGCGCAATCCGGCTGTCGATCTCCTCGTTCGGGCGGAAGAGGCCGACCTGCGCCGTCCCGCCCTCCGGGTAGGCCTCCAGGCCGGGCCCGAACGACGAGAAGGGGCGGCCCGAGCCGAGGGTGACCTCCAGCGCGCGGACCACCCGGCGACGGTTGGTCGGCTCCATGCGGGCTGCGCCCACCGGATCGAGGGTGGCCAGGCGGGCGTGCAGGTCCGCCACGGCGGCGCCACCGCGGTCGAGCTCGGCCTCCAGGGAGGCCGCGACGTCAGGGAAGCGGCCCGGGATCTCGAGGTCGTCGACCACGGCGCGCAGGTAGAGCCCGGTGCCCCCCACCAGCAGCGCGTGGTGCCCGCGGCCGGCGATGCCCTCCAAGGCCTGGCGCGCTGCCGCCTGGAACTGCGTCACGGTGAAGTCCTCGTCCGGATCGACCAGGTCGAGCAGATGGTGCGGCACGGCGGCCTGCGCCTCGGGCCCGGGCTTCGAGGTCCCGATGTCCATGCCGCGGTAGACGCACATGGAGTCGACCGAGACGATTTCGCAGTCGCCGCGGCGGACGGCGAAGGCCAGGGCGGTCTCGGATTTCCCCGAGGCCGTGACCCCGACGAGTGCGACCTCGGTCAAGCGCTCGCCACCGGGATCAACACGCGATGCCGGGGCCGCGCCACCACCTCCTCCAGACGGCCCGAGAGGTGGTGGGGATGGCCGTCGGTCACCATCACCCGGGCCAAGGCGCCCGCGGCCGGCGTGCCGGCGGGGCTCCCGACCGGGAAGTGGATCAGCTTGCCCTGGCGGGTGCGGCCGCTCAGCATCGACTCGTCGCGCCGGCTGACCCCTTCGACGAGTGCCTCCTCGCTGCGGCCGACGCGCGCCTGGTGCCGGGCCAGGGCGGAGCGGTCCACCACGGTCTTGAGGCGATCGAAGCGTTCGGCGATGACGTCGGCGGGCACGAAGCTGGACTCCATGGCGGCGGCCCGCGTGCCCGGACGCGGCGAGAAGATGAACGTGTACGCGCCGTCGTACCCCGCCTCGGCCACCACGGCCAGCGTCTCCTCGAAGTCGTCCTCGGTCTCGCCCGGGAATCCGACGATGATGTCGGTCGACACCGCCAGATCGGCGATGGCGGCGCGCGCCGCGGCCAGACGATCCAGGTAGCGCTGGGCGGTGTAGCCCCGCCGCATGGCGCGCAGCACGCGATCGCTCCCCGACTGCAGGGGCAGGTGCAGCTGCTCGCAGACCTCGGGCGTCTCCGCCATGGCCTCGATCGTCTCCGGTCGCAGGTCCTTGGGGTGCGGGCTGGTGAAGCGGATGCGCCCGATGCCGTCCACCGCGCCGACGGCGCGCAACAGGTCGGCGAAGAGGGGGCGGCGCTTCGTGATGTCTCGGCCGTAGGAGTTCACGTTCTGCCCGAGCAAGGTCACCTCGGTCACCCCGCTGCGTGAGAGCAGCTCGACCTCGGACACGATGTCGTCGATGGTCCGGCTGACCTCGGGCCCCCGCACCGACGGGACGATGCAGAAGGCGCACGAGTTGTCGCAGCCGGTCTGGATGTTCACCCAGGCCGCGTAGGGCAGCTCACGGACGGCGCCGGGGCCGAGCAGCGGATTGCTCCCCGACTCGGGGGCGGGGGCGTCCAGGATCTCCATGACCGGGCCCTCGGTCTCCGCCCGTCGCAGCAGTCCGGGCGCGCTCGTCAGGTTGTGGGTGCCGAACACCACGTCGACCCACCCGACCTTCTCCTGAATGCGCTCGCGGTCCTTCTGGGCCAGGCAGCCGCCGACCGCGATCTGCAGGCCGGGCTTGGCGTCCACCAATTCCTTCAGGCGGCCGAGCGTCCCGTACAGGCGCTGGTCGGCGTTCTCCCGGATGCAGCACGTGTTGAGCACCACCACGTCGGCGTCCTCCATGGTGGCGGCGGCTGACAGGCCGTCGGCCACCAGCAGCCCCGCGAGGCGCTCGGAGTCGTGCTCGTTCATTTGGCACCCGAAGGTGCGGATGAAATAGGTCCGGGCCATCCGCGGCAGTCTACGGAACAGGGGCGCCTAGATTTCCGGCCGTGGAGCGACACGAGGAGAACCCGTCCCGCCGGGGCCGCTGGGGTCTGGCGCTGGTCCCGCCGGCACTCGTCCTGATCCTGGCCGGCTGCAGTTCCGGGACGGGCGGCGGAACCGGCACGAGCACGCCCCCGTCGGCCAACGCCTCGCTCAAGAGCGCCGGGAAGGCCGTGCAGGCCGCCATGACCACCTACCTCACCCAGGTCGACAGATGCGCCTCGCAGTCGAGCCCCGTCGTCTGCCTGGAAGCCGCCGATCACACACTGGGCGACAAGATCCACGACTACGCCAACGTGCTCGCCGGCCACCGCCGGTTCAGCGTGCCGGCGGCGGAGCAGAGCACGACGCTCGAAGCGGCCCAGACGCTGGCCAACAGCCTGGAGATCCTGGGCGACGCCCAGCCGACCCAGGCCAACTACACCCAGGTGCTCAACACCTTCGACATCAGTTCGGCCATCACCCAACTGCAGGGCGACGTCACCACGCTGAGTGGCGCGCTCGGCAAGTGACGGGCTAGAGCGGGACGTCCGCCTCGTCGCCGTAGGCGATGCCGCCGCGGTCGGCCCGCAGCACCGAGGCCCGGCCCGGCACCCCTGCCGCCACGAGGGCGGCCTCGGCTCCGGCCAGCACGGACGCGGCGGCATCCGCCCGCACCATGGCGATGAGCGTCGGGCCCGCCCCCGACCAGCTGGCCGCCAACGCGCCGGCGTCGACCAGCGCGCTGATGAGCTGGGGGGCCTCGGGGAAGAGCGCCGTGCGGGCGGGCTGGTGCAGGCGGTCGTCGGTGGCGCTGGGCACGAGGGCGTCGGGATCGGCCAGGCCGGCCACGAGCAGGCCCATGCGACCGAGGTTGAACACCGCGTCCGCCCGCGTGAGCGTGTCAGGGAGCACGCCGCGTGCTTCCGGGGTCGCCAGGTTGCGTTCCGGGATGAGGACGACGAAGGCCAACTCCGCGCTGAGCGGGAGCGCGGCGTACACAGGCCGGCCGTCGACCATGGTGGCGGTGACGAAACCGCCGAACACACTGGCGGCCGCGTTCTCGGCGTGCCCGTCATAGGCCGTGGCCACGGCGAAGGGATCCTCGGCTCCGGCCGCCGCCGCGGCCGCGGCGGCGAGTGCGGCCGACGAGCCCAGCCCGCGGGCGAGCGGGATCTGCGAGCGCACGGTCACGGCGAAGCGGTCGTGCCCCAGGACCCCGGTCACGACGCGCGCCGCCAGGTGCGAGGCATCGTCGAACAGGCCGGCGCCCTCACCCTCGGTGTGCACGCGCAGCGACGGTGCCTCCTCGACCTCGACGCTCACGTACCAGTCGAGGGCCACGGCCAAGGTGTCGAACCCGGGCCCGAGATTGGCCGACGACGCAGGAGCCCGGGCGCGCACGGCGACAGGCTAGGCGGTCAGAACAGCCGGTGAAGAAGCGTCACCGGTGGGATGTCCCCGGTCAACTGCGCCGGCACCGCCACCTGTTGCGTCCCGAGACTGACGAGGACGGTCCCGACCCGCGCGCCACGAGGCGCCTGCAGCGCCACGTGCCGGGCCGGGACGAAGAGCCGCGTGGCGGTCACGCCGGGCCAGGTCAAGAGCGACGCCGAGGATGCCGTCTGCGCCGTGACGCTGGAACCGGACTCGCCCACATGGGCCACGACCTGGCCGGCCGCTTGTACCTGGGTGGAGCCGATGAGCGGGGCCACGGCGTCGACCAGTGCGAGGGCGTGCAGTCCCGCCTGGGCCAGCACGACCGCACCGGTCTGCCCGGTCACGGCGGCCAACACCAGCACCGACTTGCCGTGCACGCTGCGCGTCACGGCGAGCACGTCACCGCCCCCGGCCGCCGTCGTGAAGCCGGACTTCACGCCGATGACACCCTGCACGCCCAGCAGCGGCGTGTAGGTGGAGATCGTCCCGGCGACGGGCAGCGTGACGGACGACATCTTCACCATGGAGGCAAAGGTGGGATCGGCCATGTCGAGTGTCGCCACCTTGAGCAGGTCGGAGGCGGTCGACTGCGAACCGGCATCGACGCCGCTGGCGTCGGCGAAATGGGAGTGGCCCATGCCGAGGCGGACGGCGGCGGCGTTCATCTTCGCCACGAAGGCGGGGATGCTGCCGGCGTCCCAGGTGGCCAACAGGTCGGCGTAGTTGTCCGCCGAGTGGACCAGCAGGCCCCCCAGCACGTCCGCCTCGGAGATCTGCTCGTTCAGCGCCACCGCGGCGTTCGAGTCGTCGTTGACGGTGGCGTTGTTGTAGTCGTCGACGTCGGCCTGGGTGACGGTGATGGTCGGCCCTGGTTGGCCGAGGGTGACGGGATGGTCGTGCAGCACGACGTACGCGGTCATCAACTTGGTCAGGCTGGCCACGGGCGCCGCCTGCTCGGGCCCCGACGCCACGTTGACGCCGATGGCGGGGATGGCAACGGCGCCCTGCCCCACGGTGGGCCAGGGCAGCGTCACCGCGTGGTCGGGGACGTGCACCGACTGCAGGAGCGCCGGCGTCACGGCCGGTGCGGGTTCGGGCGTGCTCAGCCGGACGCCGACGAAGGCGCCGGCGGCCACGACCAGGAGCAGCAGGGCCAGCAGGAAGCCCCGGCGGCGCCCGTGCCGCCGGCGCCGGTGTCCGTGCGTGGAGTGCCGCCCGTGCTCGGGCGGGACCGGGCTCGGGCTCGGCTCTCGTAACGAGTCGAGCCGGAACGGCGCCACCATGAACGGTGGCGCCGGTGTTTCCGGGCTCACCTCCCGCTCAGCCCGTCGAGCTCCTCGGGGGTCATGAGCACGGCCCGGGCCTTGGAGCCCTCGCTCGGGCCGACGACGCCGGCCTGCTCGAGGAGGTCCATGAGGCGCCCGGCCCGGGCGAAGCCGACGCGCAGTTTCCGCTGGAGCATGGAGGTGGAACCTAGCTGCGAGCGGACCACCAGATCACGCGCCTGCACCAGCAGCTCGTCGTCGTCCCCGTCGAGGCCGTCGATGCCCGAGGGCCCGTCGTCGATGCCCTCGATGCCGACGATGGCCTCGGCCTGGCCGCCCTGGGCGTGCCAGTGGCGGACCACGTCACGCACCTCCTCCTCGGAGACCCAGGGTGCCTGCAGGCGCCGGGGGATGTTGGAGGAGGCGGTCAGCAGCAGCATGTCGCCCTTGCCGATGAGACGCTCGGCCCCGGGCTGGTCCAGGATCACGCGGCTGTCGGCCAGGGACGAGACGGAGAAGGCCATGCGGCTCGGGATGTTGGCCTTGATGACGCCGGTGATGACGTCGACCGACGGGCGCTGCGTGGCGATGACGAGGTGGATGCCGACAGCGCGGGCCATCTGGGCGATGCGGACGATGGAGTCCTCGACGTCGCGGGCCGCCACCATCATCAGGTCGTTCAACTCGTCGACGATCACCAGGATGAACGGCAGCGGCTGCGGCGGCTCGGGCTCCGGTTCGAGGTCGGCCTCGTCGTCGACCGCGGCGTGCTCCTCGCCGAGCGCCCGTGCCGCGACCTCGCGCATGCGACGGCGGTCGGACTTCGGTGGCGGTGCGATCAGGCCCTGCTCGACCAGCTGGTTGTAGCCGGTGATGTCACGCACGCCGTTCTCGGCCAGCATGTCGTAGCGGCGTTCCATCTCCTTGACGGCCCAGGCGAGCGCGTTGGCGGCCTTCTTGGGGTCGACCACGACCGGGTTGAGGAGGTGCGGCAGGCCGTCGTACTGGCCGAGCTCCACGCGCTTGGGGTCGACCAGGATCATCTTGACCTTGTCCGGCGTGTCGCGCATGAGGATCGACGTGATGATGGAGTTCATGCACGAGGACTTGCCCGAGCCCGTCGAGCCCGAGATGAGGATGTGCGGCATTTCGGCCAGGTTCGCCATGACGGCGCGCCCGGCGATGTCGCGTCCCATCGCCACCTCGAGCGGGTGCGTGGTCGGTGTCGGCTTGGCCTCGCTCGAGTCGAGGATGTCGCGCAGGGACACCAGCTGGCGGGTGCGGTTCGGCACCTCGACGCCGATGGCCGACTTGCCGGGGATGGGCGCCAGGATGCGGACGTCGGGCGACGCCATGGCGTAGGCGATGTCCTTGGAGAGGCTGGTGACCCGGGCCACCTTGACCCCGGGGCCCAGCTCGAGCTCGTAGCGCGTGACGGTCGGGCCGACCCGGCAGCCGACGAGCCTCGTCTCGACGCCGTGCGCCTCCAGGGCGCGCACCAGGTCCTCTCCCAGGGCGTCGATCTGGCGCTGGTCCTGGCGCATCTTCTTGGAGGCCTGCAGGAGGGACATGCTGGGCAGCGCCCACTCGCCCGGCGCCCGCGGTGTGGCGACGGGGGGCGGCGCCGGCACCGACGCCACCGGCACGGGCAGCAGGTCCGGCTCATCGAGGTCGAGGTCGTCGAGATCGTCACCATCGTCGACCTCGTCCTCGTCCGGCGGCACGTCGTCGTCCTCCGCGTCGAAGGGGACGCCGCGGGACGAGGCGTCCTCCACCTCGTCGTCGGCCCCGAGATCGGAGGTGATCACGAACGGCTTGCCCTGCCACAGCACGGCGATGGCGCGCCCGCTCTGCTTGGCCGCTGTGGCCACGGCGCGTCCGGCCGTGGCCAGCGACACGCCGGTCGCCACCAGGATGGCCACGAGGATGACGGCGACGAGCAGGACGGCGGCGCCGGCCGGGCCGATGCCGGCGTGGAGCGGACGGCCGACGGCCGCACCGAGGTAGCCGCCGGCGTCGCTCAGCGCGCTCGAGTTCGAAAAGGACGGCGTCCCCTTGGCCACCTCCATCAGGCCGCAGATACCGAGCAGGCCGAGGACCGACCCGACGGCCAGGCGCCAGGGGTCGGCGCCCTCGTGCTCCTCCTCGAAGCCCTCGTCGTCCTCACGGGGCCCGGGCCGGTCGAGCAGCAGGGCGAAGCCGGCGCCGGCGGTCACCAGCGGGAGGAGGACCCTGGCCCAGCCGGCCAGCCGCCCCAGGCCGGTGTCGACGGCGTGGCCGATCGGCCCCAGCTGCTTGCCCCACAGGGCCAGCGCCAGCAGGACGCCCAGCGTGATCAGCCCGACCGCCCACAGGTCCCGGGCCTGCACCCGCCAGAAGGGCGTGCGCGTCGGCTCGGGGCGCCGGGCGCGTGCCGGTGCCTTCTTCGTCGTCTTCGTCGTCTTCTTGGTGGTTCGTGCGGCAGGGCGCGTGGCAGCGCCCCCGCGGGTCTTGGTCACCACAGTGCGATCGAGATTACTGGCTGACCTGGTCCTTTTTGTGGACACCCGCCCGGGCATCCGACCCGTTGAAAAACGAACATGTGTTCGCTATCGTAGCCCGCATGGCATTGCGCTGGGCATTGGCCGAGAACGAGGGCGGCGGCACGCTCTTCGCCGACGAGCGGGTGGCCGAGCGGCACGTGGGCAAGGGCGCCTACGCCGGGATGGAGTTCCTCCATGTGAACGCCCGCACCATCATCAACACGGTTCCGGCGGAGAGCCTGATGCCCTTCCGGCACACCATCAACCCGTATCGAGGGTGCAGCCACGCCTGCGTCTACTGCTTCGCCCGCCCGACCCACGACTACCTCGGCCTGGGGATCGGGACCGACTTCGAGCGCAAGATCGTGGTCAAGGTGAACGCGGTGGAGCGGCTGCGGGCCGAGCTGCGCGCCCCGTCGTGGGACGGCGACCACATCGCCATGGGCACCAACACCGACCCCTACCAGCACGCCGAGGGCAAGTACCACCTGACCCGGGGCATCGTCGAGACGCTCTCGGGCGCCCGCAACCCGTTCAGCATCCTGACCAAGTCGACGCTGATCCTGCGTGACGCCGCCCTGTTGGCGGCGGCCTGCGAGCGCACCGACGTGGGGGTGAGCTTCTCCATCGGCACGCTCGACCGTTCCGTCTGGAAGCTGACCGAGCCGGGCACTCCCCCGCCGGACCGGCGGGTCGAGGCGATGCGGCGCCTGACCGCCCTGGGCATCCCGTGCGGCGTGCTGGTGGCACCCGTGCTGCCCGGGCTCTCGGACTCCGAGGCCCAGCTGACCGAGGTGGTCGAGGCCTGCGCCGACGCCGGGGCGGAATCGGTCTCCGGCGTGGCGCTCCACCTGCGGGGCACGGTCCGGGCGCACTACTTCGACTGGCTCCAAAGCGTGCGGCCCGACCTGGTCCGGCTGCACCGGGAGCGCTTCCGGAGCGGCGCCTACCAGGAGGACGACGAGCGCCAACGCATCGCCGGCATCGTGAAGGTGGCGGCACGGCGGTGTGGCGTGACGGACCGGAACCGGTACCGGGGGACGCCGGCGGCGGCGGGACCCGGCCGGAGACGGGGCGGGGGCCGGACGGACGGTGGCGGGGACGGTGGCGGGGGCACGTCGGCCGATGGCGACCAGCAGCTGCGGCTGCTCTGAGGGGGCGCGTCAACGGGGGCACCCATGCTCTCTAAGATCGCGGACTCATGCCGGGCGGATCGTCGATGTGGAGGGCGAGCCGCCGCGCTGCCCTGGGTCTGGCGGCGCTCATGGCCGCCTCCGTACTGGTCACCGTCGCACCAGCCGGATCGGGCCCGCTCCTCGGTGCCGCCAAGGCCGGTGCGACGACCGTGGCGGGTGCGACCAACGGCTCCTACGCCATCGTCGACGCCGCCGGGGGCGTCATGACGTTCGGCGGTGCGGCCTACGACGGCGACACGATCGAGGTGCCGTTGGCCAAGCCGATCGTCGGCGGCGCGGCCGACCCCGTGGGCGGCTACTGGCTCGTGGCCTCCGACGGTGGCGTCTTCTCGTTCGGCGACGCCACGTTCTGGGGCTCGACGGGCGGCATCGCGCTCAACAAGCCCATCGTCGGCATGACCCCGACGCCGGACGGCAAGGGCTACTGGCTCGTGGCCTCCGACGGGGGCATCTTCTCCTTCGGCGACGCCCAGTTCTGGGGCTCGACGGGGAGCATCGCGCTGAACAAGCCCATCGTCGGCATGGCCGCCGCCGCCAACGGCAACGGCTACTGGCTCGTCGCCTCGGACGGGGGCATCTTCGCCTTCGGCGAGGCGCCGTTCCTCGGCTCGACGGGCGGCATCCACTTGAACCAGCCCGTGGTGGGCATGGCGGCCACCGCGAACGGCGGCGGCTACTGGCTCGTCGCCACGGACGGCGGCATCTTCAGCTACGGCAACGCCCAGTTCTGGGGCTCGACGGGCGGCATCCACCTGAGCGAGCCCATCGTGGCCATGACGCCGACGCAGGATGGCAACGGCTACTGGCTGGTCGGGAAGGACGCCGGCGTCTTCAACTACGGCGACGCCCAGTTCTCGGGCAGCGCGCAGTCGCCCCTCCATCCGCCGCTCTTCCCCCAGCCGCTGACCAATCCGATCCCCGCCGTCGTCTCCATCATCAACGAGGCCCCGGGCTTCCAGGCCACCCACCGGGGCACCCAACGGGTGGCCTTCTCCGGGGACTCGCTCTCGCTCTACGAGGGCAACTACGTGGAGCAGAACGACCCCCCCTATGACATCGACGACGCGGCGGCCGCCGGGTGCGGGTACACCGACGGCGAGCCGACCATCCCCTGGAGCAGCCCGGGCTCGGTCTACATCAGCCCCGGCGCCTGCGCGCTGTGGGCGACGCAGCTGCAATGGGTCGTCTCCCGCTTCCATCCCGACGTCACGGTGATCCAGACCGGCTACTGGGAGACCCAGGACCGCCAGTTCAACGGGGCGTACACGACCCTGGCCAACCCGGCCTATGCCGCCTTCATTCAGAACAACCTGACGCAGGCGGTGGAGATCGCCCACTCCGACGGGGGGGCCGTCATTCTGTCCACGTCGCCCTACTTCGCGGACGGGACGCCGACGACGCTCGTCAACGACTACAACGAGATCGTGAAGTCGGTGGCCGCCCAGCATCCCTACGTCTCCATCGACGACCTCTACACCGTGCTCGATCCCGGCGGGGCCTACTCCTCGGTGGTCGACGGCATCGTCGCCCGCGGCTCGGACGGGGTACACATCACCGAGGCCGCGGTGGACACGCTCATTGAGCCCGCGCTCAACCAGATCATCGCCAACGTGGCGGGCGCCGTCTACGCCGGCAACGCCTAGGCCCTCGCCGGCCGCGTGCGCGCCGTCGCCATCGCCCATCGGGGCGAGCCGGTCGACCACCGGGAGAACACGCTGCCCGCCTTCGCCGCTGCGGTGGCCCTCGGGGCGGACATGGTCGAAATCGACCTGCGCCGTACACGGGACGGCGCCATCGTCGTGCTGCACGACCAGACGCTGGAACGCCTGTGGGGGCTCGACGCGTCGGTGGGCGACCTCGACCTGGCCGAGGTGGTTGCGCTCGGCGCAGGCGACGTCCGGATCCCGACCCTGTCCGCCGTGCTCGACGCCGTCCCGCTGCCGATGATGGTCGACTTCACGCGGCGCGAGGTGGTGGCCGGTGGGCTGCAGGCCGTCCAGGAAGCCGGGGCGCTCGACCGTTGCCTCTTCGTCACGGGCAACGTGGCCGCCCTGCATCAACTGCGGGCCTCGTCGCCCGACGCGCGCCTCGGGCTCACCTGGCTCGACGGGCCGGAGCCGCCGCTGGCCCTGCTGCGCGAGCTGGGCGCCGAGTACTGGAATCCGTGGTTCGGGCTGCTGACCGCCGAGGGTGTCACCGCGGTGCACGACGCCGGCCTGCGGGTGTCGACCTGGACCTGCGACAGCCCTGAGGAGATGGACCAGGTGCTCGCGGCCGGCGCCGATGCCGTGGTGAGCAACCGGATCGGCGCGCTGGTGGAGCGGCTCGGGCGCTAGGGCCGGACTGGTCCGGGGCCGGCGTCAGGTCGGCCTCCGGTCAGGGGAAGACGACGGTCTTGTGGCCGTTGAGCAGGATGCGGTCCTGCAGGTGCCAGCGCAGGCCCCGGGCCAGCACCGTGCGCTCGACGTCGCGCCCCACCCGCTGCAGCTCCTCGACGGTGTCGCCGTGGTCGATGCGCCGCGTGTCCTGCTCGATGATCGGGCCCTCGTCCAGCTCCGCCGTGACGTAGTGGCACGTGGCGCCGATGAGCTTCACCCCACGGGCAAAGGCCTGATGGTAGGGGCGGGCGCCGGCGAACGAAGGGAGGAACGAGTGGTGGATGTTGATGATCCGCCCCTCCCGCCCGGCGCAGAACGACGCCGGCAGGATCTGCATGTAGCGGGCCAGGACGACGACGTCGGCCTGCTCCTCCGCCAGGATCTGCTCCATGTCGTCGAACGCCGCCGCCTTGGCCGCCGGTGTCGTCCCCACGGGCACATACCGGAACGCGATGCCGTGCCACTCCACCAACGCCCTGAGGTCTTCATGGTTCGAGATCACGCAGGGGATGTCGCACTCGAGCTCCCCGGCGCGCCAGCGGTAGAGGAGGTCGGCAATGCAGTGGTCCTCCTTGCTGGCGAAGAGCGCCACCCGCTTGGCCACGTCGGTGCCGCTCATCCGCCAGGCCATGGAGAACTCGTCGGCGACGGGCCCGAAGGCGGCCGCCAGCTCGTCCGGCCCGAACCCGGCGGGGAGGGAGTCGGCCACGACCTCAATCCGGAGGAAGAACCGTCCCGAGTCCAGATCGCCGTGCTGCGCCGCCTGCAGGACCGACCCGCCACGGCCGGCGATCAAGCCCGTCACCGCGGCCACGATGCCCACCCGGTCCGGGCAGGTCACCGTCAGGATGAAGCGACGCATCCGTCCAGCCCGCACATGTCGGCGAAGAGGCGATGGATGCGGCGGTCCGGCGTGAGCTCGGGGTGGAACGACGACGCCAGCACGCGCCCCTGGCGCACCAGGACCGGCACGCCCTCCAGGGTGGCCAGGACCTCGACGCCGGGCCCGACCGAGACGAGCAGCGGGGCCCGGATGAACACGGTCGGCAGCGGCGGCCCCTCGCCGGAGCCGAGCACGATGTCGGCCTCGAAGGACTGCTCCTGACGCCCGTAGCCGTTGCGGCGCACCACGCCGTCGAGCACCCCGAAGGTGCGCTGGTCCGGCCGGCCGTCCAGGACCTCCTTGGCCACCAGGACGAGCCCGGCGCACGTCCCGAGAACCGAGAACGGTCGGTCGCTGTCGCTGTCGTCGAGCCGGGCGGCGACGGCATCGAACAACCCGGTGGACTCGAGCAGCATGGACAGGGTCGTCGACTCGCCACCGGGCAGCACCAGGCCGACGAGCCCGTCGAGATCGGCCGGCCACTTGACGGGCCGGGCCGTACAGCCCACCTCGGCCAGGGCGGCCAGGTGTTCGCGCACATCCCCCTGCAGGTCGAGGACCCCGACCACTGGCCCCGTCCCGTGTGCGGAGGAGCCCGCTACCACCCCCGGTCGGCGAGATGCTCGCCGTACTGCGACGCCTCGAGACCCCGCATCGCCTCCCCGAGCCCGCGCGACACCTTGGCCACGTGCTCGGCGTCGGTGAAGTGGGCGGTCGCTTCGACGATGGCCGAGGCCATGCGGGCCGGGTCCGACGACTTGAAGATGCCCGATCCGACGAAGACGGCCTCCGCGCCCAGCTGCATCACCAGCGCGGCGTCCGACGGCGTGGCGATGCCGCCGGCGCAGAACAGCGGCACGGGCAGCTTCCCTGTCGACGCGATCTCCTGCACCAGCGCGATGGGCGCGCCGAGTTCCTTGGCCCAGCCGTAGAGCTCGGCGCTGTCCGCCTGCGTCAGCGCACGGATGGTGCCGAGGATGGAGCGCAGGTGGCGCACGGCCTCCACGATGTTGCCCGTGCCGGCCTCGCCCTTGGAGCGGATCATGGCGGCGCCCTCGGAGATGCGCCGCAGCGCCTCCCCCAGATTGGTGGCGCCGCACACGAAGGGCACCGTGAAGGGCCACTTGTCGATGTGGTACGCCTCGTCGGCCGGCGTCAGCACCTCGGACTCGTCGATGAAGTCGACGCCGAGCGACTGCAGCACCTGGGCCTCGGCGAAGTGCCCGATGCGGGCCTTGGCCATGACGGGAACGGTGACAGCCTCGATGATCCCCTCGATCAGCACCGGGTCGCTCATGCGCGCCACGCCACCGTCCCGGCGGATGTCCGACGGCACCCGCTCCAGGGCCATGACCGAGACGGCACCGGCGTCCTCGGCGATCTTGGCCTGCTCGGCGTTGACGACGTCCATGATGACGCCGCCCCGCAGCATGTCGGCCAACCCCCGCTTGACGGTGAAGGTCCCGGTTGTCATCCGCTCAGTCTACGAGGGCGGGCCGCCCCTTCTCACCACTCGCTCAGCGCGGCGGCCCTCACCGAGGTGGCATCGAGATCCCCAGGCGCCGGCACGTCGTCCCGGTGGCCCACCGAGGGGTCGATCCACACCCAGCGCGTGGGGCCGAACCGCGAGGGGGTGGCGAAGAAGGAGCCCAGGGCCGGGTCGGGCGAGCCCATCATCGTCCGCAGCGCGCCGAGCAGGCCCCGGGGGAAACGGACGGCTGACGCACCGACCACGTCGGCCCGATACTCGCGGTTCTCGCCGACGCAGCGCCGCAACGTGGAGGCACCGCCGAAGACCCGCCCGAGCGTGATGCCGATGCACGACACGCCGTTGTCGCCCCGCTTCACGTGCGCCAGCTCATGGGCGATGACGCCCTCGAGCTCAATCGGGTCGAGGCGGCGCAGCAGCCCGGTCGTCACCACCACGACGGAGCGCCGGGCGTCCCGCCCGAGCGCGCAGGCGTTGGGCACCTCGTCGTCCAGGACGTACAGCGACGGCATGCTCAGCCCGAAGGTGGCACAGAGGCCCTCGGTGACATTCCACAGCCGGGTCTCGTCCTGCTCTTCGATCGGGACGGCGCCAATCCGGTTCAAGGCGATCGACGGGGCGAGCCGCCACACCCCGAACATCACGCCGGCACCGGCGACCACGAACACGACGACGCCGACGATCATGGAGAGCGCAACCCACACGAGGGCGCCGAGCAGCAATGCCGGGAGCACGGCCGCCAGTGCACACAACGTGATGGCCCGGCGACGGTTGGCCGCCACCTCGGCCGGGAAGACCTGCGGGGCGCCGAAGGTCGGCAGCACACTGAGTGGCTCGAGCGGCGGTGGCGGCGCCAGCGCGACGGCGGACCGGGGCGGACCGCTGCGCGATCGTGAGCCTCCGGAGCGGGACTGCGACCGGTTGCCCCCGCCGCCGCGACCCGAGCCCTGCGAGGACGAGCGCTGACGGTTGCCGCCGCCGCCGCCCTGGCTCTTCCGCTGCCCGTTGGAGCTCGACCGGCTGTTCGCATTGGCACCGGAGCGGTTGCCTCCCGACGCGTTGCCGCTTCCGCTGGAGCGGCTCCGGTTGCGGTTCCTGTTCCGGTTGCGGTTGGCGCCTCCGCCTCCGCTTCCTCCGGTTCCGCCGCCCCCGCCGCCGCTGCCGCCTCCGGCACGGCCGCCGCCGCTGGACGCCCCGGAACCCTCTGCTTGATCGGCCATGAGGCCCAGCAGCCTACGACCTGCCGGTCACCGGTCCCGGCCTACCGCCCGGACCAGGTGGGTCGGCTGCGGTCAGCGCGTGGCGCGGTAGGCCTCGATCGCCCGGGAGTACAGCCCGAGATAGCGCTCGGCCAGGGTCTCCATCGACCAGGCCCGGGCGTACTCCGTCGCCTCCTTGCGGGCCTGGGCCGACCCACCCGCCGCCTGCTCGGCCAGGACGGAGTCGAGCGCGGCGGCGAGGGCGCCGGCGGCGCCGGGCGGCACCAGCGTGGCGTGGCCACCGGCCGCCATCCGATAGCCCTCGATGTCGGAGGCCACCACCGCGCAGCCGGCCGCCATCCCCTCGAGCACCACCATGCCGAACGACTCCCCGAGCAGAGACGGCGCGCACAGCACGTCCGCTCCGGCCAGCCGGGACGCCACCTCGTCGTCGCTGAGGCGACCGAGCCACTGCACGCGGTCAGAGGCCAGTCGGCGCCGGCGTTGCACCTCCACACCGGGCCCGTCACCGGACACCCAGAGGACGGCCGGCCGCTGCAGGCGGGCAAAGGCGTCGAGCACGACCGGCAGGCCCTTGCGGGGCTCGTGGCGGCCGAGGAAGAGCACCGTAGGACGGCCCTCGGGGTCCCGCAGCGGCGGCGCCGACTCGAAGCGGTCCATGTCGACCCCGTTGAAGAGGACCTCGAACGCACCGCCGCCCTCGCGCAACCCGGTGGCGCGGGCGGCTTCGGACACGGCGACGCGGACCTGCAGCCTGCTCCCCACGAACTGCGTGAACGGATGCGCAGGACCGACCCAGCGGCTCACCCCGGCGCGGTGGTAGGTGCCGATCATCGGCAGCGGCGCCCGGAGGGCCAGTCCGTAGCCGGCCATCGGTGCGAGAGGCTCGTGCAGGTGGGCCACATCGAAGCCGCCGCGGCGGATGCGCCGCTCGGCGCGGGCGGCCGTCGCCGGCCAGGGCGCGACCGGAGCCACCGATCCGTTGGAGCGCAGCCCGACAGGCTTCCCGATGACCACGTGCTCCCCCACCGCCTCGGGCACGTCACGGGGGTCCTTGGCCGGCGCGAAAACGGTGACCCCGTGGCCCCGGGAGCGCAACGAGCGGGCCAACCCGACGACCTGGCCCTGCACGCCGCCGATGCTCTCGAGGGAGTACGGCGACACCATGGCGATCCTCACCGGGGATCGCTCGGCCAGTTGGGTTGGTAGAGGTGCCACTGCTCGGGGTGGGCGCGGATGTCGTGCTCGAAGACGTGTGCGAGGTCCTGGGTGACCCGCACGATGTCCTCGCGCATCCGGCCGCGCCGTGACGTGTCCAGCGGCGGGTGCACCACGCCGCTGTGCCAGTTCCCGGGTCCGGAGTAGACGACGACCGGCAGCAAGGGGGCCCCGGTGCGCAGCGCCAGCGTGGCGGCACCGGCCGGCAGGGTCGTCTTCTCCCCGAAGAACTCCACCTCCACCCCGTTGCCGACCAGGTCCCGGTCGCTGACGAGCCCGGCGATGTTCTTCTCTCTCAGTGCGCGCAGCAACGCCGAGCTGGAGCCGTCACCGAGCGGCACCGCTGTCAGCCCCATGGCGGCCCGCTGCCCGATGAACCACTCGAAGAGCTCCTCGGGCTCCAGGCGCTCCACGACGGCCGTCATCGGCATGCCCTCGAGCCCGAGCCAGTAGCCGCCCCACTCCCAGCTGCCGACGTGGGGCAACGCCATCACGACGCCCTTGCCCCGATGGATGGCGGCACGCAGGTGCTCGTCGCCTTCGAGGAGCTGCCAGCGGGCGCGCACGCCGGCCTCGCTCTCGTAGGGCAGCCGGGCGCCGTCGGCCCAGTACCGGGCGTAGGAGTCGAAGGTCCGCTTGCTCCAGCGGCGCACGAGCGCGGGGTCGGGCGCGACGCCGTTCGGGCACTCGCTGGTCAGGACGCGCCGCATATGGCGCTCGTTCATGTCGAGCGCGGGTCCGCCGCGCCAGGCCATGACACGGGCGACACCGCGGGCGACGCCGTCGGCCACCGGCTCGGGCAGATGCCCCATGGCGGCGGCGAGGCCGCGGTACGTGAGGTACTTGGTCTTGGCGGTCACGCCGGCCGAACGGAGCGGGACGTCAGGACGCGGGCGGCGTGCGGCGCGTGGTGCGACGCGCGCCCGTCCCGCCGGAGTGTCCCCGGGCGGCACGACGACGCTCGCGCATGGTCCGGCCCGAGCGGCTGCTCAGCGACTCCTGCCGGCGCGCCCTCCAGCGACCCACCGGGGCACCGGTCGTCCGCGACAGTTCTCGACGGGGCACGCCCGTGGACTCGCGGCTCTCACGCCAGGCCCGCCAGCGCGAGTCGACGCGTCCCTCGCGCCAGGCCTCGATGCGGCGCCGGATGACGGCGTCGCGCCCCGAGGCGGCGTTCCAGACCTTGACGAAGCGGGAGATGGCGGTGAACGAGACGAGGACGAGCAGCAGCCAGAGGACCGGCACGAAGATGACGCTGCTCAAGAAGGCGACGCCGAGCAGGAACATGCGCTCGCCCCGCTCCATGAGGCCGCCCCGGGCGGAGAGCCCGAGCGATTCCGCCTTGGCCCGCTCGTAGGAGACCAGTGCGGTCACCGCCAGGATGGCCATGGGCAGGAGGGCGAGGTGGCCGTCCCCCCGGTTCAGCAGGTACCAGGCGCAACCGAACATCAGGACGGCATCGGCGATGCGGTCCGTCACGGAATCGAAGAAGGCGCCCCGGACCGACGCCGTGCCGGCTGCCTTGGCGACCGGCCCGTCGAACAGGTCGTGCATGCCGGTGATGATCAGGAAGATGATGGCGAGGTGGAGATGACCCGACGCCACCAACACTGCCGTGACCGTGGCCGACACCAGGCCGGTCGCGGTGAGCACATCAGCGGTGATGCCATGGCGGTGGAGTGTCTCGCCGACCGGACCGGTGGTCCGGTCCACGGCGGTTCGCCAGCGACCGTCGAACATGAAGCTCCTCGTCGTGCGCGACCCAGGCGGGGTCCAGCGCTGCAAACAAAAGTTTACCATCCGGCCCCCGAGATCCCGAGGTCCGCCCTCCGGAGGAGCACCCGCCGGGCCTGCCCGGATGCGGTCCCAGGCGACCGGTAGGGTGCTTCGGTCCTGGTGGCAGCCCTGCTCGGGGTCGCGCCGTTCGGCCGTCGGCTCAATCCCGGAGACCGCCTGCCCCGTATTTGCCACTGTGACATCAGAGCAACACCGACCGCAGAGGACCACCATGCACTCCATCGCCACCCGGATCGCCACCGTCCCCCTGGCCGCCCTGGCCGCAGCCTCCGGAGCCACCCTCGCCGCCACCGTGCTGACGGCAGGGCCGGCCTCGGCCGCCTCCAAGGCCACCACGGTCAAGGCCGTCGAGACCGACTTCCACATCGCGCTGTCGAAGAAGACCTTCAACGCGGGCAAGTACACCTTCGTGGCCCAGAACAAGGGCCAGACCACGCACGCGCTCATGATCTCCGGGCCCGGCATCAAGATGGCCATGACCAAGGACCTCTCGCCGGGCCAGAGCGCCAAGCTCACGGTGACCTTCAAGAAGGGCGCCTACGACATCGACTGCCCCGTTCCCGGGCACAAGGCCTTGGGCATGAACGTCAACATCACCGTCGGGGGCGGCGCCACGACCGCCTCGAAGAACACGACCGCCTCGAAGAACACGACCAGCGGCGGCGGCGGCGGCAGCAGCGGCGGAAGCGGTGGCTACGGCTACTGATCCCCGCGGGGTCAGGTAGCCTCGCCAGCCGAGATTGCCCACGTCACGCGTGGGCGCACGTGAGGTGATGGTGCCCGAGTCCGAGCCGACGAGTGCGGGAGCACCCGGATCCGTGCTGCCGGACCCCACGCTCGACGTCTCCATCGTCGTGCCGTACTACAACCCGGGCAACCGGCTGCGGACGACGGTGGAGGACATGGTGCGGGTGCTCGCCGCATCCGGCATGACCTTCGAGATCATCACGGTCTCTGACGGCTCGACAGACGGCAGCCCCTTCACGCTCGAGGGCTTCCCCGAGAGTGTGGTGCGGCGCGTGTCCTTCGCCACCAACGTCGGCAAGGGGCACGCGTTGCGGGCGGGTCTGGGGATGGGGCGGGGGCGCTATCTCGGCTTCATCGACGCCGACGGCGACATCTCCCCAGAGCTGCTCGCCCCCTTCGTCTCGATCATGCAGTCGCAGCAGCCCGACATCATCATCGGGAGCAAGCGGCACCCGGGCTCGTCCGTGCACTACCCACCGCTGCGCCGCCTGTACTCCTGGGGCTTCCAGCACCTCATTGCGCTGCTGTTCCGGCTCCACATCAAGGACACCCAGGTCGGGATCAAGCTGGTGGACCGCAAGGTGATCGCCGACGTCCTGCCACTCCTGCGCGAGAGCCGCTTCGCCCTCGATCTCGAACTGCTGGTGCTGGCCCGGCGCCTGGGTTACACCAACATCGTGGAGGCGCCGGTGCGCATCCGCGAGCGCTTCGGGAGCACCATCTCGCTCAAGGCGGTCTGGCTCCTGCTGGTCGACACCATCGGCCTCTTCATCCGGTACTCCGTCCGCCACGAGTACGACGCTGCGCTGGCCGCCCGTTCCGGTCCGGGCTGAGCCGGGCGGCTCCACCCAGAAAGGGCGCCCGAGCGGCCGCGCAAAAGCGGTCCTACACTCGGATGCAACGAGCCGGATCAGGCCTGCCTGATCGGACGGAGGACGGAGGACCAGGTGCCACACGACCCGACCGCTATCCGCAACGTCGCCCTCGTCGGCCATCACGGCGCCGGCAAGACCACGCTCGCCGAGGCCCTGCTGGCCTCCACCGGCTCCATCGCGCGCCGGGGCTCGGTCGAGAAGGGCACAACCGTCATGGACTTCGAGCCCGAGGAGGTGGCACGCCGGCTCTCCATTTCGACCAGCCTCGCCCCGTTCACGGTCAACGGCGTCAAGGTGAACCTGCTCGACACACCGGGGTACGCCGACTTCGCCGGTGAGATGGTGACCGCCCTGGCCAACGTCGACCTGGCCGTCGTCGTGGTCAGTGCCACCGACGGCGTGCAGGCCCAGACCGAGGACGCCTGGCGGGCGGCGGCCCGCCTGGGCGTGCCCCGGGTCATCGTGATCAACAAGCTCGACCGCGAACGAGCCGACTTCGACCGGACCCTGGCCGCGATCCGGGCCTCCTTCGGCGCCGGCGTGGCCCCGGTGGAACTGCCCATCGGGCACGAGGCCGACTTCCACGGCGTGATCGACCTGCTCGACGACACGGCGACGCACTACGACATGCCCGGTGGCGGGGTTGGGGGCTCGGTCGGGGGTGGTGCGGTGGATGGCACGGTGCCGCCGGCCGGTCACGAAGGGCCGATCCCCGACGACCTGGTCGACGAGGAGCACACGGTGCACGAACAATTGGTCGAGGGCATCGTGGTGGGCGACGACGACCTCATGGAGCGCTACCTCAACGGCGAGGCGCTCGACTACGGCGAGCTCGAGAAGAGCCTGGCCGGCGGCGTGGCCTCGGCCAGCGTGTTCCCGGTCCTGTGCTGCTCGGCCGTCAGCGGGGTCGGCGTCGACCGGCTGGCCCGGCTCATTGAGGAGCTGTGCCCCAGCCCGGCCTCACGGCCGCCCGTGCTGGCCACCGCCGGGACCGAGACGGCCGAGATCCCCTGCGACCCGGGCGGACCGACGCTGCTGACCGTGACCAAGACCTTCAACGACGGGCACACCGGCAAGATGTCCCTCTGCAAGGTGCTCTCGGGCACGCTGCAGCCCGATGCCGTCCTGGTGAACGCCCGCACAAAGGAAGAGGAGCGGCTGCACGCCCTGCAGAGCGTCGCCGGCCACGCCACCGCGCCGGCGACGATGCTCGTGGCCGGGGACTTCGTGGCGGTGCCGCGCCTGAACGGGACGCGCACGGGCGACACCCTCGCCCCCAAGGGCCAGCCCGTCGTGGTGCCGGCGCCCACGCTTCCGGCGCCGGCGCTCCAGGTGGCGGTCAAGCCCGCGACGCGGGCGGACGATGACAAGCTCATGTCGGGCCTGCACCGGCTGGTGGAGGAAGACCCCTCGTTGACGGTGGCGCGCGACGACGAGACGCACCAGACGATCCTCGGGGTCAGCGGTGAGGTGCATCTCGCGGTCACGCTGGAGCGGCTCGACCGCAAGTGCAACGTGCACGTCGAGCGCGAGGACCTGCGCATCCCCTACCGCGAGACGATCACCCGGCCGGCTCATGCGGAAGGGAAGCACAAGAAGCAGTCGGGCGGGCACGGGCAGTTCGGTGTGTGCCATCTCCGTCTGGAGCCGCTGGCCCGTGGCGAGGGCTTCGCCTTCCGCGACCAGGTCGTGGGCGGCGCCATCCCCCGCCAATACATCCCGGCCGTCGAGAAGGGCGTGCTCGAGTCGTTCAGCGGCGGCGGCGTGCACGGCTACCCCGTCGTGGACATCGCCGTCACGGTCGACGACGGCAAGGCGCACTCGGTGGACTCCAACGAGGTGAGCTTCAAGATGGCGGCGGCGCTGGCCGTGCGGGCGGCCATGGCGGAGGCCGGCCCGATCGTGCTGGAGCCGATCTCGCGGCTGGAGGTCACCATCCCGGCCGACTGCCAGGGGGACGTGCTCGGGGACCTGCACTCGCGGCGGGCCCGCATCATCGGGACGGATGCCGGCGCCGACGAGGGCTACCAGATGGTGACCGCGACGGCGCCCACCGCCGAATTGACCCGGTATGCGGTCGACCTGCGGGCGCTGACCGGCGGGCGGGGGTCGTTCACGGTCGTCTACGACCACTACGACGCCGTGCCCGACCACCTGCTGGGGTCCATCCCGACGCTCGAGGGCTGACGCCGCTCGTCAAAACGGGTGGGTCTGCTGGAAGCGCACCGGGAGCTTCGTGAGGATGAGCGTGCCCAGCAGGGTGTTGCCGGGCGTGGTCACCACGGCGACCGCCAACGTGCCGGTCGAACGCCCGAGCGGCTTCTCGACCTCGGCCGCCGTGAAGTGGCCCGTGTACCCGGCCACGCACACTCCCTGCTTCTTCGAGAGGTCGTCGGCCAGGTGTTTGTAGAGGCGCGGGGCCACGGCGCGCAGACCGTTCAGCGTGTACTTCCGCACACCCTCGAGATGCCCGTGGCCGCCGACGGCCCGGGCCGCCGTGGGGACGGCCTGGTAGCAGGAGGACCCGCTGGTCGAGCCGAGGTCGCTGCGGGCGGACGAGCATGACGCCAGGAGCGAGGCGGCCAGGACGAGGGCGGCGACGCACGACGTGATCCGGGCCCGCCTCACACGGCACCTCCGGCGGACGACGGCAGCGGCTCAGGTGCTGGCCCCGCCCCCGGCCCGAAGGCGTCGGGTCCGGCCTCGACCTCGCTCGAGAGGGCCTGCCTGGTCCAGCGGCCCCGCCGCACCTGCAGGGCCATCTGCCCGATGAAGGCCCAGCCGATCACCAGGATCATCCAGAAGCTGAAGACCCGGTACAGCAGGACGGCATAGGCCGTGCTGGCCTCGGGCCCGCCGAACGCGACGAGGGCGACCGTGATGGAGCCCTCGACCACGCCGAGGCCGCCCGGCGTGATGGGCAGGGAGGCGGCGAGCTGCCCCGCGCCGTAGGCCAGGAGCAGCCCCTTCCATGGGATGGGCGCGCCGATGGCCAGGAACATCATGGCGAAGCAGGCGCAGTCGAGCAGCCAGTTGATCGTGCCCCACGTGATGATGCGGCCGATCTCGGTCCAGCTGAGGCGCACGGCCGTCATCCAGGTGGTGATGCGGTCGATGAGGACGACGGTGTCGCCCCGGGGCCGGCCGGTGACGGCGACCGAGAACTTCACCGCCCACTCCAGCACGGCGTGGAGCGGCCGCTCGTAGACGAAGAGCGAGCCGATGCCGAGCATCACGACGAAGGTGCCGATGAGCACGGGCACGAGGTCGAGCGAGGCTCCCTCCTGGGTGGCCACGCCGAGGCCCAGGATGGCGACGAGCGACAGGCTGACGGTGGCGGCCACCAGCGTCCCGGCCAGCGCCCACACGGCCAGCGTGTTGTCGGCGCCGAAGCGGCGGAACCAGCGAAAGCCGTACACCGATGACACGGCGTTGCCGATCGGCAACGAGTTGGTGATGGCCTGCGACGCGAAGGTCAGCTTGACCAAGGGCCTCCAGGGGGCGCGCAGGTGGCCCGCCTGCAGGAGCTCGTACTGCATGGCGGCGAAGCAGAAGTAGGAGGCGATCTCCGCCACGACGGCCGGCACCAGCCACCACCAGTTGAAGTGCCGGAAGACGGTGCTGAAGCCCTGGAGCTCCGAGGTCTTCGAGGACAGCACCCACAGGGCGACCACGACGAGGGCGAAGCCGACGATGACCCGGGTCGCCGGCCACGCCTTGCGCAGGGCCCGGCGCACCCGATGATCCGCCGCCGTGGTGGCGGACATGCGATCTGACGACGTCCCCGTGCCGCCGACGTCGCCGTCGTCGTCGTCGTCGGGACGCGTGCCCACGACGACACCCGGCTCTGCGGGCCCGTCCGGCGAGGCGCTATCCGGGCCAGGCGTCGCTGAGCCTCTTCCAGGACAGCTGCAGCGTCTCGGGCATGACGCGCGTCTCCGCCACCGCTGTCATGAAGTTGGTGTCGCCGGACCAGCGCGGCAGGACGTGGAGATGCACGTGCGACGGCAGTCCCGCGCCCGCCGCCCGTCCGAGGTTGGCACCCATGTTGAGGCCGTCGGGCTCGTAGGCCGCCTCAATCGCGGCCACCGCCGCCTGCGTGGCAGCCCACACCTCACGTGACTCGTCGGGCGTCAGCTCGGCCAGCGATCCCACATGACGGAGCGGCAGGACGAGGACGTGGCCGCTGGCATAGGGGTAGGCGTTCATGACCACGAACGCTGCGTCACCCCGCCACACGACGAGGTTGTCCTCCGAGGGCGGCCCGCTGGCTGCCAGCCGGCAGAACACGCAGTCGGACTCGTCGTGGGAGATCCCGCCGGCTCGCTCGCGTGCCGTCGCCTCCACGATGTACTCGCGGCGCCACCCCGCCCAGAGGTGCTCGAGGCTCACGACGACCTCATCTGTTCACCCGTTCACCCGTTCACGCGGTCGCCGCTGCCGGCGCCCTGTCCTCGGGCAGGCCCTTGCGCTCGACCTCGTCGACGACCTCGGCCACGAGGGTGGCCACCGGCACGCCCTGCTCGGGCTTGGTGGTCCAACTGCGCCGGTTCACGCCCACCGAACCCGCCGCCACGTCCTGGTCGCCCACGACGAGCACGTACGGGATCTTCGCCAGCTTGGCCCGGCGGATGAGCGCACCCATCTTCTCCCCGCTGCCGTCGACCGTGGCCCGCAGGCCGGCCGCGGCGCAGGCCTCGGCCACCGAGTGGGCGTAGTCGGCGTGGGCGTCGGTCACCGGGATGATGCGCACCTGCTCGGGGCTCAACCAGGTCGGCAGCGCGCCGGCGTAGTGCTCAATGAGCACGGCCATGAAGCGCTCCACCGAGCCGAAGAGCGCCCGGTGGATCATGATCGGCTGGTGGCGCTGGTTGTCGGCGCCGATGTACTCCAGCCCGAAGCGCTGCGGCAGCTGGAAGTCGAGCTGCACCGTCGACATCTGCCAGGTGCGGCCGATGGCGTCGCGGGCCTGCACCGAGATCTTGGGGCCGTAGAAGGCACCGCCGCCCTCGTCCATGACGAGCTCCAGCCCCATTTCGAGCGCGGTGGTGCGCAGCGCCTCGGTGGCGGCCTCCCAGTCCTCGTCCGAGCCGACGGCCTTGCCGGGTGGCTTGGTCGACAGCTCCAGGTAGAACTCGTTGAGCCCGTAGTCGCGCAGTAGGTCGAGGACGAAGTGCATCGTCCGGACGAGCTCGGCGTCCATCTGCTCACGGGTGCAGAAGATGTGCGCGTCGTCCTGGGTCATGCCCCGCACCCGGGTCAGGCCCTGCAGCACGCCGGACTTCTCGTAGCGGTACACCGTGCCGAACTCGAAGAGCCGCATCGGCAGCTCCCGGTAGGAGCGCTGGTGGCTCTTGTACACGAGGATGTGGAACGGGCAGTTCATCGGCTTGAGGTAGTACTGCGTCCCGCCGTCGAGCTCCATGGGCGGGTACATGCCGTCGGCGAACCAGTCCAGGTGCCCCGACTGCTCGAACAGCGCGCTCTTGGTGATGTGGGGCGAGTTCACGAACTCGTACCCCGACTCCACGTGGCGCTGCCGCGAGTAGTCCTCCATCAGGCGCCGGATGGTGCCGCCCTTGGGGTGGAAGACAGCCAGGCCCGACCCGATCTCCTCGGGGAAGCTGAAGAGGTCGAGCTCGGCTCCGAGCTTGCGGTGGTCGCGCCGTTCGGCCTCCTCCAACTGGAGGAGGTGCGCGGCCAGCGCCTTCTGGGACTCCCACGCCGTGCCGTAGATCCGCTGCAGCTGCTCGCGCTTCTCGTCGCCGCGCCAGTAGGCGCCGGCGACGCGCATGAGCTTGAAGTGGCCCAGCCGGCCCGTCGAGGGCACGTGCGGCCCGCGGCACAGGTCGATGAAGGCGTCGGTGTTGCGGTAGGTGCTGACCACCGAGCCGGTGGCGTCGACCTCGTCGGCGCCCGTCCCGACGGCCTCGATGATCTCCTGCTTGAAGGGCTGGTCGGCGAAGATCTCGAGCCCCTCCTCGAGGGTGTGCTCGTGCCGGGTGAAGGGCTGGTCCTCCTTGATGATCTCCCGCATCTCCGCGTCGATGCGGTCCAGGTCGTCGTCGCTGAAGTGGGCGCCGTCCGGCAGCTCGAAGTCGTAGTAGAAGCCGTTCTCAATCACCGGCCCGATGGCGTACTTGGCCCCCGGCCACAGCCGACGGACGGCTTGGGCCAGGACGTGCGCGGTCGAGTGGCGCAACACCTCGCGGCCGGCGTCGGAGTCGGATGTGACGATCGCCACCTTTGCGCCGTCCGGCAGCGGCAGCTCCAGGTCCACGTCCGCACCGTTCACCGTGACGAGGACCGCGGCCTTGGCCAGGCGGGACCCGATGGACTGGGCCAGCTCAATGCCCGTCGTGCCCTCGGTGAGCTCCCGCGTCGAGCCGTCGGGAAGATCAACCGAGATAACGCCTGGCATCGTGCACCCTTTCCTGCCCAGCCGGCCGATCGCTATTGCTCCTGGTCCGGACACCGTTCGTGGTCCACCAAGGGTACTGGACCACTCCCTTCGCCCCGGCCCACCGGTGGCGGGAGTGACGCCCCGTGCGTCAGTCGGTCAGAGGGTGACGCCGAGGAGTCGTGCGCCGTCGGCCACCGGTCGCCCGGCCGTGGCCTCGTCGTCGAGCGCGCGCAGGGCGGCCGGGGTGTCGAGGTCGTCGTCGAGGGCCGCCCGCACCGCGGCCAGACCGGCACTCCCACCGCCGACGTCGTCGGGTGCGCTGCGCCACAGCGCCAGCCGGGCCGCCGCCGCCGGCATGTCCACGTCGGTCCGCCACTCCCAGTCGTGCCGGTAGTGGTGGGCCAGCAGGGCGAGCCGGACCGCGGCCGCGTCCCACTCCTTCACGAGGTCGCCGACGAAGACGAGGTTGCCCAGGGACTTGGACATCTTGGTCCCGTCCAGCCCGACCAGGCCGACGTGGAACCACAGCCGGACGAAGGGCTGGCCGGTCACCGCCTCGGACTGCGCCGTCTCGCACTCGTGATGCGGGAACACGAGGTCGCGGCCTCCGCCGTGGATGTCGATCGTCTCGCCGAGCTCACGCAGCACGAGGGCCGAGCACTCGATGTGCCAGCCGGGCCGTCCCGGGCCCCAGCGCGACTCCCAGGCCGGCTCGTCGGGCAGCGACGGCTGCCACAGCACGAAGTCCAGGGGGTCCCGCTTGTTGGGGTCGCCCGGGTTGCCGCCGTGCTCGGCCGCCAGCTCCAGCATGTGGGACCGGTCGTAGCCGCTGATGCGGCCGAACTCGGGGAAGGACGCCACGCTGAAGTAGACGGACCCGCCGGACTCATAGGCGAAACCGCCCTGGAGCGCATCGCCGATCAGCGACAGGATCTCCGAAATGGCCGAGGTCGCCCGCGGCTCGGAGTACACCGGCAGCAGGTTGAGCAGGCCCATGTCCGAATCGAAGCGGGCCATCTCCTCGGCCGCCAGATCGAGATAGTGGACGCCCAGCTCGCGCGCCTTGCGCAGGATGTCGTCGTCGACGTCGGTCACGTTACGCACGCACCGGGTCTCGTGGCCGGCGTCCTGCAGGCGGCGCTGCAGCATGTCGAAGTAGAGATAGACGGCGGCGTGCCCCAGGTGGGCGGCGTCATAGGGGGTAATGCCGCACGAGTACATCGTCACCAGCGGGCCGGGCTCGAAGGCCACCACCTCGCCACGCCTCGTGTCGTACAGCTGCACAGCTAGAGCCCGGCGATCCTCAGCGTGGAGTGCGCCTTGTGCTTGATGTTGAGGGTGATACAGACCGCGGTGAACGCCTCGATGGCGGCGGCCTGGCTCAGGCTCCCGGCGTCGAGCGGTCGCAACCCGGGCATCCGCTCGACGAGCGCGACCGTCGTCGCCGTCGCCTCCGGGTAGTCCGAGCACACCAACACATCAGCTTCCAACCCCGATTCGAGGTTTTCCATTTCCGAGGCGGGCAGGTGGTGGAAGGCGGCGGCCACCAGGCTCTCGGGGATGGCGGCCTGGACGGCGGCGGCGACCGAGCCCCGGGGCGGGATCAGGGCCAGCATCTCGCGGCCCTCCTTCACCAGCGCATTGGCCATGGAGACGACGACCTTGCCGGCCAACGGCTCCCGCAGCGACCGCACGGTCGGGATGGCGCTGTCCCAGGGCGTGGCCAGGACCACCAGGTCCGCGCCGGCAGCACCGGCGTTGTCCGCTCCTCCGAGCGTGAGGTCCAGGTCGGGCCAGCGAGCCACCACTTCCGCCGCGACCGTGGCCGCCCGCTCCGCGTCGCGCGAACCCAGCGTGACCCGGACGCCGGCCTCGGCCAGCCGGACTGCAACCCCGCGCCCAGCCGGACCGGTCCCACCGAGGATTCCCACGTGCACGCCCCTACCTTCGCATAACCTCCTGGCGCAGTGGGACTCCTCGACGGCAAGCGACTCCTGATCACCGGCGTCCTGACGGACGCCTCGCTGGCTTTCTCCGTGGCCAAGTTGGCCCAGGAGGAAGGGGCCGACATCGTCCTGTCGGGCGCCGGGCGCGCCCTGTCGCTGACCAAGCGCACGGCGCGCAAGCTGCCCCACGAGCCCGAGGTCCTCGAAATCGACGTCACGTCCCCGGATCAGTTGCGCGCCGCCGGTGCCGCGCTGGCCGAGCGGTGGGACCGTCTCGACGGCCTGTTGCACGCCATCGGCTTCGCGCCGCCGGACTGCCTGGGCAGCGGCATGTTCGCCGCCGACTGGGACGACGTCTCGACGGCCATCCACATCTCGACCTACTCGCTCAAGGCGCTGGTCGACGCCTTTCTCCCCCTCCTCCGGGCCGCCGGCGCCGATGGCGGCGCCTCGGTGGTCGGCCTCGACTTCGACGCCACGGTGGCCTGGCCCGTCTACGACTGGATGGGCGTGGCCAAGGCCGGGCTCGAGTCCCTCTCCCGCTACCTGGCCAAGGAATTGGGGCCGAGCGGCATCCGGGTCAACCTCATCGCGGCGGGGCCGGTCCGGACCATGGCGGCCAAGTCCATCCCGGGGTTCAGCGCCTTCGAGGACACCTGGACCGACCGGGCCCCGCTGGGGTGGGACATCCACGACTCGACGCCCGTGGCCAAGGCCTGCCTCGCCCTCTTCGGCGACCTCTTCCCCATGACCACGGGCGAGATCCTCCACGTCGATGGCGGGGTCCACGCCGTGGGCGGGTCCTCCTGACCTCCTGACCTCCTGAGCGCTTGACCCCCCCGGACCGCCAGTCCGGCCGCCCTGGGCCGTTTCCTAGGTAAGGCGGTATGGCGCCGGCGGAGGGCAGGGCGATGAGCATCTCGGATGCGGAGGTCGAGGTCGACGTCAGCGAGCAGCCCCCGGGCGCGCCCCAGCTGGCCGCCGCCGCACCCCCCCGGTACCGCACCATCACGGACAAGGAGCTGACACTCGTCCAGATCTGCTGCGACTTCGTCTGCGCCTGCATCGCCCTCCCCCTCTCGCTCGTCCTGCTCGCCCATCTCTCCGCCGTCCGGGTCAACGCCCCCGGGCAGCTCGCCACCAACCTGCAGCTCGACTCCCTCTTCCCCGTGGCTGTCGTGATCGCGCTGGCCTCGGGCGGCGTCTACCGCGTGACCCACCGGCGACTCCAGCCCAGCGCGTTCCTCGAGATCCGCGAGCTCGCCTTCGGCGTCGGCGAGGGCTGCGTGCTGGCCCTCGCCATCGGGTCGCTGCTCCACGTCCTGTTCGCGACGTCGGAGCCGTACGCCACCCAGCTCGTCATGGCCGTGATCGTCACCATCGGCACCATCACCCTCGGGCGCATCGTGCTGCGGTACTACCTCCACACGCTGACCACGACGCGCGTCCTGGTGGTCGGTGCCGGCACTACGGCCGACCGCATCATGCTCAACGTGCGCCAGGACGCCGGCATGACGCTGGTCGGGCGGATCGCCGACGACGGGGACGCCGAGGCGCTGGGCCAGGTGACCGACCTCCCCCGGCTGTGCCGGCAACTCGACGTCCACCGCATCCTCGTCGCGGCCCGGGACGAGTTCTCCGTCGAGGCCATGGACGTCTACCGCCAGCTGCAGGACTTCGTCCACATTGCGATGGTGCCACGCTACTACGAGCTCATCAGCTGGCGCTCACGCCTCACGGACCTCGCCGGGTTGCCCTTCCTCGAAATCGCCCAACCGCATCTCAGCCCGTGGGACAAGTTCATGAAGCGGGCCTTCGACCTGTGCATCAGCTCGGCCGTGCTCGTCGTCACATCACCGCTCCTGCTGGTGGTGGCCATCGGCGTCAAGATGAGCTCGCCCGGTCCCGTGTTCTTCCGCCAGGTGCGCATGGGCCGCGACACCGAGCCCTTCACCGTCACCAAGTTCCGCTCCATGACCATCGGCACCGCCGACGCCGACGCGTCCCTCGACGCACCGCTGGCCATCCCCGCCGTCGGCGCCCAAGCCGAGGACCCCGATCGTCCCTTGCACGAGGTGCGCAACAAGAAGGACGAGAGCGCCCGCATCACGCGCTTCGGGGCCTTCCTACGCCGCACCGGCATCGACGAGATCCCACAGTTCATCAGCGTGTTCAAGGGCGACATGTCCGTGGTGGGCCCCCGACCGTTCATCCCGAGCGAGTCCAGCGTCGAAGGCTGGGCCACCCGCCGCTTCGAGGTGCGCCCCGGCATCACCGGTCTGTGGCAGGTCTCGGGCCGCAACGACCTGACCCGCAACGACCTCGTCCAGCTCGACTACCTCTACGTGGCGTCGTGGTCGCTCTGGTGGGACCTCAAGATCATGTTCGAGACCCCCAAGACCATGGCCCGGGGCATCGGCGCCTACTGACGTTCGCCTTGGGGTCACCTGCGGGACGCGTCCCAGCTGGCCCTTCGCGCCGCACGGGGGTTGCCCGAAATCTCCTGCGAAAGAGAGACCGGCAGCCACCGTTTCACTCCTGAACGACATCGGCCTACCGAGGAGATCGTGATGATTCGGGCTTTGGCAGCGATGATGGGAACGGCGATCCTGGGCAGCGTGACGTGGTTGGTCACGGCGGGAGCCTCCGTCGCCTCAGCCAGCACGAGGCTGCGGTCGGGCACGCTGCACGCGCAGCTGGTCAGTCACGTGGCCAGCGGGAGCGGGACCAACCCCGTGGCCGCCGGTCTCACGCTGAAGGGATCGGGCGTGATGGCCGCCGTAGTGGGCGCCCTGGCCGTCTTCGCCCTGGCCTTCCTCGTTGTGACGTTCATCCGCCGCCGGGTCACCCCCGCCTGACCAACCCCGCCTGAGCGACCAGGTCGCCAACCGGACCAGCGAGGCCCCGACAGTAGGTTGCAGGGCATGAGTATGCGCGGCCACGCCATGGGAGGCGGCCGCGGTGGAGGTGGGTGGAGCGGTATGCGCTCCATGCGCCAGGACCGCGCCGTCCTGCAGCACCGGGTCAAGAAGGGCACCGCCCGGCGCATGCTCACGTTCGCCGTGCCCTACCGGGCCATCCTGGCCGTCTTCCTCCCGGTCGTCATCATCGACGCCGCGGTCGGCGCCGTCACGCCGCTCATCTTCCGCGAGATCATCAACAACGGCATCGAGAAGCACGACGTCGACCTGGTCGTCTGGATGTCCGTCCTGGTCGCCGCCCTGGCCGTCGTCGACGCCGGGCTCGTCCTGACCGAGCGTCGCATCTCGGCCTACATCGGCGAGAGCCTGATTTACGACATGCGCTCCAAGGTGTTCCGCCACATTCAGCGCATGCCGCTCGCCTTCTTCACCCGCACCCAGACCGGCGCCCTGGTCAGCCGGCTCAACAACGACGTCATCGGGGCCCAGCAGGCATTCACCGATCTGCTCTCCAACGTCGTGGGCAACTTCGTCACCGTGGTCATCGTGCTGGCCGCCATGTTCTTCCTCAGCTGGAAGATCACGCTGGCCGCCCTCATCCTGGTGCCGCTGTTCCTCATCCCGGCCCGCTTCGTCGGCCAGCGCATCGGCTCCCTGACCAAGGAGGGCTACAACCTCAACTCCGAGATGAACATGGTCATGCAGGAGCGCTTCCAGGTGGGCGGCGCCATGCTGGTGAAGCTGATGGGGCACCCCGAGGACGAGGCCACGGCCTTCGAGGCCAAGGCGGGGCGGGTACGTGACATCGGCATTTCGCAGGCCACCTACTCGCGCATCTTCTTCGTCTCCTTGACCCTGACCGGCGCGCTGGCCACCGCGCTCGTCTACGGCTTCGGCGGCGTCGCGACCATCGACGGGACGCTCTCCCTCGGCACGCTGGTCGCCCTGACCGCCTACCTGACCCGCCTG
>DATBAO010000073.1:0-11462 GCA_036271495.1 Acidimicrobiales bacterium | reverse complement strand
ACGGGCAGGACATCAAGGAGGGCGACAAGGTCGTCTTCTGGCACACCTCGGCCAACCGCGACGACGCTGCGTTCGACAACCCGAACGCGTTCGACATCACGCGCTCGCCCAACAACCACATCGCCTTCGGCGCGGGCGGGCCGCACTTCTGCCTGGGGGCCAACCTCGCCCGCATGGAGATCATGGTCATGTTCGACCGCCTCATCGACCGCATTCCCGACATCCGCCTCGACGGCGACGTCCAGCGCCTGCAGTCGAACTTCATCAACGGGACCAAGCACATCCCCGTCGCCTTCGCACCCTCCACGCCCGTCGGGGGCACGCCGCTGCCCGCCCGGGCCCGCTGAGGCCCGGTCCGTGCGCGATCACGAGGTTCGCTTTCACCAGGCCGTCGCCTTCCTGCCGACGAACCAGATCCTCCCGATGGCCAAGGCATGTGACGGCCTGGGCTACGGCGGCATGTACGTCTCCGACCACCTCTTCAACCCGCGCCAGCGGACGTCGCGCTACACGTACTCGAAGACCGAGGACGGTGCCCCGGGTTGGGAGGACCACACGGCGTGGCCCGACCCCATGGCCGTCATTTCCGCCTGCGCCGGCGCCACCGAGAACCTGCTCTTCACCACCGGCATCTACATCGCCCCGCTGCGCGACCTCCTCACGGTGGCCAAGAGCGTCGGCACCACCGCGGTGCTGTCCGACAACCGGCTGCGCCTCGGCATCGGCGTGGGCTGGAGCAAGGAAGAGTTCGACCTGACGGGTCAGGACTTCGCCACCCGCGGCAAGCGCCTCGACGAGATGATCGTCGCCCTGCGCGCCCTCTGGGCCGGCGGCTGGGTCGAGTTCCACGGCGACTACTACGACGTCCCCGAATGCCAGATGGAGCCGGCCCCGAGCGTGCCGGTGCCGTTCATCTGCGGCGGGCACTCCCCTGTGGCGCTGCGTCGTACCGCCGAGCTGTGCGACGGCTGGATCGCCGCCGGCGCCTACAGCGAGGAAGAGGCCTGGATGCACCTGGCCGAGCTGCACGACGCGCTGGCCAAGGCCGGGCGGGACAAGGACGGCTTCACCATCTACCTCTCGCTCAACGAGCGGCCCAGCGTCGAGCTCTACCAGCGCTTCGCCGAGGCGGGCGTGACCGACTTCGTGTGCGCGCCCTGGATGTTCGCCACCATCGCACCGGGCACTCCCGACGACGAGGCGCTGGCCGCCCGCATGGGCCCCGTCCACTGGTTCGCCGAGGAGATCGTCGCCAAGGTCTGACACACTCCTGCAGGCGCCAGGAAGCTGAGAGGAGTCACTCGTGAAGACGATGAAGATCGGCCTGCAGATGGGCTACTGGGGTGCGGGCCCGCCGCCCAACGCGGCGGAGCTCGTGATGGAAGCCGACCGCCTCGGCTACGACTCCGTCTGGACGGCGGAGTCCTACGGTTCCGACGCACTGACCCCCCTGGCCTGGTGGGGCTCGCAGACCGAACGGGTCCGGCTCGGCACCTCGCTCTGCCAGCTCTCCGCCCGCACGCCGACCGCCATGGCCATGGCGGCGCAGACGTTGGACCACCTCTCGGGCGGGCGCTTCGTGCTCGGCCTCGGCGTGTCGGGGCCCCAGGTCGTCGAGGGGTGGTACGGCCAGTCCTTCACCGCTCCCCTGGCCCGCACCCGCGAGTACGTCGACGTCGTGCGCCAGGTCCTCGCCCGCGAGAAGCCGGTGACCAACGACGGCCCGCACTACCCGCTGCCGTATCCCGGCGGGACCGGGCTGGGCAAGCCGCTCAAGTCGATCGTGCACCCGCTGCGGACCGACATCCCGATCATCCTGGGAGCGGAGGGCCCGAAGAACATCGCCCTGGCGGCGGAGATCGCCGACGGCTGGTTCCCCATCTTCTTCTCCCCGCGCGCCATGTCGTCCTTCGAGGCCTCGCTCGACGAAGGGTTCGCCCGTCCGACGGCGCGCCGCAGCGCGGAGGACTTCGAGGTGCTCGCCTTCGCGCCGACGGTCATCAGCGACGACACCGACGCGGCGGCCGACGGCTTCCGCCCCTACCTCGCGCTGTACATCGGCGGCATGGGCGCCAAGGAGATGAACTTCCACTTCGACGTCTTCGCCCGCATGGGCTACGAGGAGGCGGCCACCAAAATTCAGGACGCCTATCTCGACGGGCGCAAGGACGACGCGGCGGCGGCCGTGCCCACCTCCCTGGTGGAGGAGATCGCGCTGGTGGGCCCGGTCGAGAAGATCCGCGACGACCTCGAGGCCTGGCGCGAGTCGCGTGCCACCACCATGCTGGTCAACGGCGACGTCGCCACGCTGCGCATCCTGGCCGAGCTGGTGCTCGGCTAACGCCCTCGAACGGCTGAACCGCCGTCGAGCGCCCGATCAGTCCAGGCTGAAGGGCGGGTAGTCGTCCGTCATCAGGTAGGTGTAGACGCTGACGCGGTAGGCCCAGCGCATGACGCCGATCACGAACGCCTGCAGGCTTGCTGGCCATTTCCCGGTGATGATGACGGCGAAGAAGCCGATGATGACGACGACGTACACGGCGATGAAGAGGAAGAACAGCACGATGTAGTGCGGGATCGCCAGCAACCACTTGACGAAGATCAGCCCTCGGCTGAGCTTGGGGGCTCGCTCGATGGAGAACTTGGCGGGGTCGCCACCGGGGTCCTGGTCCACCGTCGAGAAGTCGAACGGTGGGTACTCCTCACGCATGAACCAGATGTACGACGCCAGGCGCCACTGGTAGCGATGGGTCATGGCCATGAAGCCGAACAGGCTCTCCGGCATGGCCCCGGTGAACAGGATGGCGAAGAACGCGATGATCCAGACGATGTTCTGCACGATCCCCAGGGCGTACAGGACGATGACTTGCGGGATGGCGAGCAGCCAGTGCACCAACGGTCGCCATCGGGCGATGGTGTCCGGCGCATCGAGGTCGAGCTGCATCGGGAACCCGGACATTGGCACTGGCGAGGTGGTCATGGGAAAAAATCGTAGCCTCGCGCCCTGCCGGGAGGCGGGATCATTGGCGGATCGTGCCTGGAATTGTGCAACCGCGGTGCCTGGCCGCCTGACCAGGCATGCCTGACCCCGTCACACTTCTCGGCCACAATGCCCGATGTGACCTTGTTCGACCTCGAAGATCTCCTCGCGCCAGAGCCCCACGACCCCGGCACGCCGCCGGGCCCGACCGGTCTTGTGCCACACGCGGGCCCCGCCGACGTCGCCGCGGAACCGCGCCCGCCCGTAGCCGGCGAGGGCGAAAGCGGTGACGGTGAAGCAGAGGGTGCGGCGTCATCCGCTGCGACAGCGCCCGAGGTCGAGGTGCGCATCAGCAAGCGACGCAAGAAGACGTCCGAGGCCAAGTGGGTCGGCGGCCGCATCGTCGTCTCACTGCCCGCCCACCTCAGCGCGGAGAACCGGCAGAAGACCACCGACTGGTTGGTGGAGCGCCTGCTCACGCGCCACCAGCTGCAGTCGGGCCTCGACGACGACGGCCTGCTGGCCCGAGCCATCGAGTTGAGTGACCGCTACCTGGTCGGGGCGCATCCCGTCTCCGTGCGCTGGGTCACCAACCAGTCGGCGCGCTGGGGCTCGTGCTCGTACTACTCGGGCCACATCCGCATCTCGCACCGCCTGCGCGTCGTGCCCGACTGGGTGCTCGACTCGGTGCTGGTGCACGAGGTGGCGCACCTGACCTATCCGGACCACTCGCCCGCCTTTCACAAGCTGGCCGGCGCCTATCCGCGCCACAAGGAGGCGGGCGTCTTCCTGGCCGGCTACGGGCTCGGGCTCTCGAATCCCAGTCCGGGGAACTCGCCCGACTGAGTCACCGGCGTCCACACCGGTCGCCGGTGCCGGTCGCTCAGACCGGCTCGTCCGCCAGGATCCGCCCCAACCGGCGCAGGCTCTCGTTCGCCCCACCGAGCGTCAGCTCAATCTGCTCGGTCATGAGGAAGAAGCGGTGCAGCGGGTAGTCACGGTCGACGCCCACGCCGCCGTGGAGGTGAGAGGCGGCGTGCACGACGCGCTGCCCGCCCTCGGACGCCCAGTACTTGGCGATTGCGATCTCGGAGGTGGCCGGAAGGCCCGCCGCCAACCGCGCTGCCGCCTGCCACGCCGTCAGTCGGATCGCCTCGGTGTCGACGTAGGCGTCGGCGGCGCGCTGCCCGACCGCCTGGAAGGTGGCGATGGGCTTCTCGAACTGCACCCGTGTCTTGGTGTACTCGGCGGTGAGCTCCAGCGCGGACGCGCAGACGCCGGCCTCCTCAATGCAGAGGGCCGTCGTGGCGAACTCGGTGATGCAGTCGATCACCGCCGCGCCATCGGCGCCCTCGCCGACGAGCCGGTCGGCGCCGACACGCACGCCGTTGAGCTCCACAATCGCTTCGGGGCGTCCCGTCGTGGTGGTCTGCCGCGTCAGCGTCACGCCGTCGGCGTTGGGCTCGACGATGAAGACGCCCGGACCGGTGGCGGCACCGTCGGTGGTCTGGCAGGTGGCCGGAACGAGGATGGCATCGGCCACGAAGGCGGCGGGCACGCAGGCCTTGGTGCCCGAGAGCACCCAGCTGCCGTCGGCCTCGGCCGTCGCCGTGGTGGCCGGCTCGGTCCCGCCCGGGAGCACCACCTCGCCGACCAGTTCGGCCATGGCGGCCGTGAGGATGGTGTCGCCGCTGGCCACACCGGTCAGCCAGGCCTTGCGCTGCGCGTCGGTGCCGAAGCGGTCGAGCGGCAACGCGCCGTAGACCATCGACTCGACCACCGGGACGTACGCCGCCGTCCTGCCGGCCGCCTCGACGACCAGGCAGGCGGCCACGAAGTCGAGGCCTGCCCCGCCGACGTCCTCGCCCAGGTGGATGCCGAGCAGGCCGGCGCCGGCCAGCTCCTTCCACAGCTCGCGGTCGAACGGCCCGTCGTCACCGGCGGCCGCCTCAATTTCCTTCAGGCGCTCGTGCGTCGACCGGTCGCCGAAGATCTGTCCGGCCAACTGGCGGACGGCTTCCTGCTCTTCGCTGTAGCTGAAATCCATGGGATCGATCTCCTGGCTCTGGGCGGGCTCAGCGCAACGACCGCGGCATGCCGAGGCCGAAGATCGCGATGAGGTCCCGCTGAATCTCGTTGGTGCCGCCACCGAAGGTGAGGATGATCATGGAGCGGGCGTACATCTCCAGACGGCCGGCGATGACCGCGGCCGGAGAGCCGCGCGTGAGGTAGCCGGCCTGCCCGATGATCTCCATGAGCGAGCGGAACGCCCGCAGGTAGAACTCGGTGCCGAAGACCTTGATCGACGAGGCGTCGGCCACGTCGAGCTGGCCCTGGGTGGCCTGCCACGCCACCTTCCAGTTGATGAGGCGGAGGAACTCGAGCTCGGCGTGGACGCGGGCCAGGTGCTCCTGCACCCACTCCTGGTCGATGACGCGCCGGCCGTCGGGCAGCTTGGTGGCCTGGGCCCAGGCCCGCACGTCGGTCAGGACGCGCTCGATGATCCCCGGCGAGCAGAGGGTGACGCGCTCGTGGTTGAGCTGGTTCGTGATGAGGTTCCAGCCCTGGTTCTCGCCGCCGACCAGTGCGGTCGCCGGCACGCGCACGTCCTCGTAGAACGTGTAGTTGATGTTGTGGTCACCCAGCAGCTTCATCGGCACCACCCGGATGCCGGGGGTGTCCATGGGGATCAGGAACATGGAGATGCCCTTGTGCTTGGCCACGTTCGGATCGGTGCGGGTGGCCAGCCAGATGTAGTCGGCATCCCCGGCCAGGCTGGTGAAGATCTTGGCGCCGTTGATGACGTACTCGTCGCCGTCGCGCACGGCCCGGGTGGTGAGCGAGGCCAGGTCGGTGCCCGAGTTCGGCTCGGTGTAGCCGATGCAGAAGTGGATCTCGCCGGCCAGGATCTTGGGGAGGAAGAACTCCTTCTGCTCCTGCGTGCCGAAGTTCATGATGGTCGGGCCGACCGTGTTGATGGTGAGCATCGGGACGGGGGCCCCGCTGCGCATGGACTCGTCGAAGAAGATGAACTGCTCAATGGCGGAGCGGCCCTGCCCACCCCACTCGGTCGGCCAGCCGATGCCCAGCCAGCCGTCGCTGCCCATCTGCTTGACCACCTTGCGCACCACGGGCCCGATGCCGTTGGCCTGGGAGAGATCCTGCTCCAGCTCCGAGGTCAGCATCTTCTGGTAGTAGGCGCGCAGCTCGCTCTTGAGCGCCTGCTGCTCCTCGGTCAAGGCAATTTCCATACGTGTCCCTCCCGGGTGGCGGGGCTCATCGGCCCACGTCAGCGCCATGTCGTCGCCGGCCCGGCCGTGTGGGCTCGGCGCGCGAGAACACGTTACAGTCCGCCCCGCTCGGGCGGCCAATGGGGCTGATGAGCCATTGGCTACCGCCAAGTAACCTGCAATCCGCCCCGGGGCGGGTTCCCCGGCGCACGATCGAGTCCCCGAACCGAAACCGAGGAGCCTGCACCATGCCTGAAGCCGTCATCGTCGCCACCGGCCGTACCCCGATCGGACGGGCCAACAAGGGATCGCTCGTCGAGTGCCGCCCCGACGACCTGAGCGCGCTGGTCCTCCGCTCCGTGCTGGACCAGGTGCCGCAGCTGGACCCCACCGAGGTGGAAGACGTCATCCTCGGCTGCGGGCAGCCCGCCGGTGAAGCGGGCTACAACGTCGCCCGCGTGGCCGCACTGCTGGCCGGGCTCGAGAACGTGCCCGGCGTCACCGTGAACCGCTACTGCTCCTCCTCGCTGCAGGCGATCCGCATGGCGGCCCACGCCATCCGCGCCGGCGAGGGCGACGTGTTCATCGCCGCCGGCGTCGAGACGGTGAGCCGCTACTCGCACGGCGCGTCGGATACCGGCCCGCACAACACGGCGTTCGCCGCCGCCGAGGAGCGGACCAAGGTCCGCGCCCCCGCCGTGACCGAGCCCTGGAGCCCGCCGTCCGGTCTGCCCGACGTCTACATCGCCATGGGCCAGACGGCCGAGAACGTGGCCGAGCTCGAGAAGGTGACCCGCCAGGAGATGGACGAATTCGCACTGCTCTCGCAGACGCGGGCGGTCGAGTCCCAGCAGAACGGGTTCTTCGAGCGCGAGATCATCCCGGTCACCCTGGCCGACGGGACCGTCGTCACGAAGGACGACGGTCCCCGGGCCGGCACGACCCTCGAGGGGCTGTCCGGCCTCAAGCCCGTGTTCCGCGAGGGTGGGACCATCACCGCCGGCAACGCCTGCCCGCTCAACGACGGCGCCGCCGCCGTCATCGTCATGAGCGACACCAAGGCCAAGGCACTCGGCCTCACCCCGCTGGCCCGCATCGTCGCCAGTGGCGTGACGGGCCTCAACCCCGAGATCATGGGCCTCGGCCCGGTCGACGCCTGCCGCCAGGTCCTGGCCCGGGCCAACATGACGATCGACGACATCGACCTGGTCGAGATCAACGAGGCGTTCGCCGCTCAGGTGATCCCGTCGGCCAAGCACCTCGGCATCAGCTACGACAAGCTGAACGTCAAGGGCGGCGCCATCGCACTGGGCCACCCGTTCGGCCAGACCGGTGCCCGCATCATGACCACGCTCCTCAACGCGCTGGAGGACACGGGCAAGACGTTCGGGCTCGAGTCCATGTGCGTCGGTGGTGGCCAGGGCATGGCCATGATCGTGGAGCGCCTGAACTAGTCGAGCGCCGGCGCCGGCACGCCCTGTGCCGCGTCGACGGCCGGTACCGGTCCGGGGTCGACGCCTTCGCGGGCCGCCAGATGCAGCGAGACCAGCGTGCCCATCAGGGCCAGGTCGAAGAAGCGGGTGAGGTCGTCGCGGCCCTCGCCCTGCACCTCGAAGATGTCCGCCATGACCTCGTCGGTGGCGGCGCGCACCGCGTCGAACTGACCGGCCGTGCGCGGCGCCTCGCCGGCGTGGCGCAACAACACGAGCGACATGGTCTGCCGCGTCACGTCACCGCTCTGCCCCCAGCCGGCCAGCTCGTCGTGCGTCAGTTCGGGGAGGGCGGCGGCGAACGCCGGGGCCTTCGCGTTCAGGTTCACCTGGGCCTTCCACCACTGCGCCGCCACCGCGGTGGCGCCGGCCGAGCCGTACACGAGCGGGATGGTGCGCCCGAGCCTGTGCGCCAGCTCCTCCGGGGCGCCACCCGGTGCCACGAAGCGATCGCGGCGCCGGGCCACTGCCGCCGCGGTGCGCTCGACCGCCGCAGCGGGGTCACTCCGCAAGCCGGCCCAGGCCAGGGCGACCAGCAGCGGCACCGTCGTCGCTCCGAGCGCGCTGCGGGCGGCCGGTCCACCGGGTGCCACCGGGCACCAGGGCAGCCCCGCATCGGCCGCGAGACGCTCCAGCGCGCCGCCGGCCTCGCCCCCGACGGCCACCACGGTCGCCCCGCGCGCGACCGCCTTCTCCGCCGCCAGCAGCGTCTCGGCGGTCCCTCCCGAGGACGACACGGCGAGCACCAACGTGCCGGGACCGACGAAGGGCGGGAGGGCAGAACCGTGCCCGACCCACATGGGGAGAGCGAGATCCGGTGCCGCCAGGGCAGCCGTGGCAGCGCCGGCCAGTCCACCGGTCCCCAGCCCGAACGCGGCGACGGCGCGGAGCGCACCCGCGGCGGGAGGTGTGACCCCCTCGAACGCTTCGCCCGCAACCCGCAGCGACCACGACAGCTGCTCGGGCAGGGCGGTCGTCGCCTCCCAGATCCCGAGCGAGTCGGGCGTGTCGAGGTTGGGCCGCCCGCTCACCCAGACGCCGGGCCCGTGGCCCGCACCTTGTTGGCCTCGGCCTTGGCCATGAGGCGCTCGTGCTCGGGCTCCCCGACCGTCACCGCGTCGTCGAGCAACAGCACCGGCACGCCGTCGACCACGGCATAGCTCTTGTGCAGCCGCGGGTTGTAGAGGACGTCCTCGTCCTCGAACCACAACAGTGGCCCCTTGTCCTCGGGGCAGGCCAGGACGTCGAGCAGGAGCGGGTCGAGGCTCATGAGGAGCTCCTCAGTTCGGGCCGGCGGCGAGGCCGGCGTTGGCGGCAATGAGCTGTTGCACCTCGGCCACGTGGGCGGCGCAGCGCTCGGCTGTCTTCGCCTCCACGTTGAGGCGGAGCAAGGGCTCGGTGTTGGAAGGACGGACGTTGTACCACCAGTCGCCGTATTCGACGGTGAGCCCGTCCAGCATGTCGATCGACGCGCCGGACTTGCGCTCGTGGGTGGCGATCGCCTCCACGGTGGCGGCCGGGCTCGTCACGGTGGTGTTGATCTCCCCCGAGTCCACGTAGCGCTGATAGGGCTCGAGCATGGCGGACAGCGGCTGCCCGCTGCGGGAGAGCAGTTCGAGGACGACGAGGGCGGTGATGATGCCCGAGTCCGCCCGGAAGTTGTCGCGGTAGTAGTAGTGGCCCGAGTGCTCCCCGCCGAAGACGGCGCCGGTCTCGGCCATCACCTTCTTGATGATGGAATGGCCCACCTGGGTGCGGATGGGCTTGCCGCCCATCTCGGTCACGACCTCGGGCACCACGTGCGAGCAGATGAGGTTGTAGAGGATCGTCTCGCCGGGGTGCTTGGTGAGCATGGAGGCGGCGACCAGCGCGGTGGTCAGCGAGCCGGACACGGGCTCGGCCTTCTCGTCGACCAGGAAGACGCGATCGGCGTCGCCGTCGAAGGCGAGCCCGATGTCGGCGCCGTGCTCGAGCACCGCCGCCTTCAGGTCCACCAGGTTCTCGGGCTGGATCGGGTCGGCGGGGTGGTTCGGGAAGTTGCCGTCGAGCTCGGGGAACAGGATGTCGACCGTGAAGGGCAGCCGCTCGAAGACGATCGGCACCACGAGCCCGCCCATGCCGTTGGCTGTGTCGGCCACCACCTTGAGCGGGCGCAGCGACCCGAGGTCGACGAAGGACACCACGTGGTCCGCCCACTCGTCGAGCAGGTTCTGCTCGCTCCAGGTGCCCGTGAGCGGCGGGAGCGGCTGGCCCAGCAGCGCGTCGGCCTCGGCCGCGATGTCGGCCAGCCCGGTGTCGCGCCCGATCGGCCGCGCCCCCGACAGGCACAGCTTCATGCCGTTGTACCGGGCGGGGTTGTGCGAGGCCGTGAACATGGCGCCGGGCGCGTCGAGGTGGCCGGACGCGAAGTAGAGGAAGTCGGTGGAGGCCATGCCCAGGTCGACGATGTCGACGCCCTCGGCGCGAGCCCCGTCGGAGAAGGCCGCGGCCAGCTCCACGCCGCTCTCGCGCATGTCGCGGGCGACCAGGATCCGGGGCGTGCCCACGAAGCGGGCCATGGCGCGTCCGATGGCGCGGCACATGTCGGCATCGAGCTGGTCGGGCACCGTGCCGCGCACGTCGTACGCCTTGAAGACCTGGTCCATGCGGTTGACGGGGCTCACGGGCCCCCACCATAGGGGGCGCCCGCGCGGCCTTTCGCACCCGCGCTCAGTGGAGGATGACGCTCCCGTTCGCCGCAATGGCGATGATGGCGACGAGGTTGAAACTGGCGTGGGCGACCATGTTCATGCCGAGCCGCCCGGTCCGGTAGGACACCGCGGCCAGGATGGCGCCGAACGTGGCCAGGCCGGCCAGTTGGATCCACTCGCCGTGGGCCAGCCCGAAGAGGAGCCCGTCGACGATCACGGCCAGGACGACGCCGGCGGTCCGGGCGCCGCCGGCTGCCCCCAACTTCGTGAAGAGACGGACGAGTGACTTCAGGAGCAGGCCCCGGAAGAAGAGCTCCTCCATGGCCGGGGCCAGCAGCACCGTGGCGATGGCGATGACGACGAAGCCGGCGCCGTGCGACGCCCCCGTCAGCTTCTGCGACGGCCCGTTGAAGTTCTTGATGTCGTGCTGGAAGGGCGCGTACATGATGGCGACGAGGATCTGGCCGCCGATGCCGATGCCGATGCCTACGAGGTCGATGACGCGGAAGCGCACGCCGAGGTCGCGGAAGAAGTGGCGCGTCCCCTGGGTCCGGCTGGCCAGCCAGGGTGCGCCGATGAAGCCGATCCACAGCCCGAGCAGCGTCGTGACCACGAACCACTCGGGCGGGACCGAGGCCGCCGCGATGGCCGTCATCTGCGCCGCCGTCTTCCCGGCGATGGCGCCGGCGATGTAGCCGAAGATCAGGGCGCCCAGCTGGCCGACGAGGAAGCCGCACACGGCGATGATCAGCCACATCCAGCCCTGGCGCCGTGTCTGGGGGGGGACCCAGGGCGTATCGAGGAAGGGCAGGTCGCTCTCGGGCAGGACCGACGGCGGGGGTGGCAACAGGCTGAAGGTCGGGTCGTAGGGCGGCACGGGCGGAGGCGGGACGGTGACCGGCGGCAGGGGGGCCGGCTGGACCCATTCGCGGGGCACGAAGCCCTCCGGCACGGGCCCCGGGGGGCGTGCGGGCGGGCCCGGGGGCTCGGGAGCCGGCCCGCCGGGCTCGGAATCGGTCATCGGGCAGACGTTACCGGTGCCCGCAGGGCCCGCCACCTGCAGGGGGACCCC
>DATBAO010000072.1:0-6815 GCA_036271495.1 Acidimicrobiales bacterium | reverse complement strand
TAGGCGTTGTTGAGGATGGCGATCTTCACCGGGATCTGCTCGGAGCTGGCGGTGACGAGCTCCTGGGCGGTCATTTGGAAGCAACCGTCGCCGTCGATGGCCCACACACCGCGGTCGGGGCGGCCCACCTTGGCCCCGATGGCGGCCGGCACGGCGAAGCCCATGGTGCCGGCACCGCCGGAGTTGACCCAGGTGTAGGGGTGCTCGAACTGCCAGTACTGCGAGGCCCACATCTGGTGCTGGCCCACGCCGGCGACGACGATGGTGTCCTCGGACGCCGCGTCACGCAGCTGCTCGACCACGTTCTGCGGCTTGATTGCGCCTCCCTCGACGTCCTCGTAATAGAGGGGGAACTGCGTGCGCCACTCGTTGATCTGGTGCCACCACGGCGCCAGGTCCTGGACCAGCGGGTGCGTGTCGTCGCCCCGGGCGTCCATGGCCAGCAACATCTCCTCTATGACCTGGCGGCAGTCACCGGCGATGCCCACGTCGGGCCGGCGCACCTTGCCCAGCTCGGCGGGGTCGATGTCGACGTGGATGATCTTGGCCTCGGGGGCGAAGGCGCTGATCTTGCCGGTGACGCGGTCGTCGAAGCGGGCCCCGAGGCTGATCAGCAGGTCGCTCTTCTGCAGGGCGGTGACCGCGGTGTAGTGGCCGTGCATGCCGGGCATGCCCAGCGCCTGGGGGTGCGAGTCGGGGAAGGCGCCCCGGGCCATGAGCGTGGTGACGATCGGGATGCCGGTCCGCTCGGCCAGCACCCGCAGCGCCTCGGCGGCCCGGGCCTTCAAGACCCCGCCGCCCACGTAGAAGACGGGCCGGTGGGCCTGGGAGATCAGCTCGACGGCCTGCCCGATCAGGACGGGGTCACCGAAGGTCACCGGGTGGTAGCCCGGCAGGTCGAGCTCGTCCACCGACGACGGCCAGTACCACTCCATCTGGGCGTTCGAGATGTCCTTGGGCAGGTCGATCAGCACCGGCCCCGGCCGCCCCGTGGTGGCGACGTGGAAGGCGGCGGCGACCACCCGGGGGATGTCGTCGACGTCCTTGATGAGCCAGTTGTGCTTCGTGATCCCCATCGTCACGCCGGTGATGTCGCACTCCTGGAAGGCGTCGGTGCCGATGGAGCCGGTCGCCACCTGGCCCGACACAACGACCAGCGGGGTCGAGTCCATGTAGGCGTTGGCGAGGGGGGTCACGATGTTGGTGGCGCCGGGGCCGCTGGTCACGATGGCGACGCCGGGCCGCCCGGTCGCCATGGCGTAGCCCTCGGCCATATGACCCGCGCCCTGCTCGTGACGCACCAGGATGTGGCGGATCGACGAGTCGATGATGGGGTCGTAGACGGGCAGGATGGCGCCGCCGGGGAGGCCGAACATGACGTCGACTCCCTGCATCTCGAGGCTCTTTATGAGGGCCTGGGCCCCTGTCATCTTCATAGGACTCCCCTTCTTGTGGCGGCGGTGCTGATCGTGGCGGTGCTGGTGCTGGTGGTCGTGGTGCTGGTGGCGGTGGAAATCGGTCCGGAAATTGAAAAGACCCCCCAGGTTGGGAGGTCGTAGGGCACGCGTTCCGATGGAGGGCGCGTGCCTACGTTACGAGTACCAGAATCTCGGTGCGGAAGCTGCGTGCCTGCATGAGGTGCACATTGTGCCATGCCGGACGCCTCCCGACAACCCCTCCCCCTGCGCCGCTGCCCCCTATGTCGCCATGCCTCCGCCCAGGAGGGCCGGCAACGCCGTGGCCCGCATCCGCGTGAGGACCCGGTCCTTGACCGGCGTGACGTCCGGGTGGACGCCCCCGTTGGCCTCGGCGGCCGCCTTCCAGGCGGCGGCCCGTCGTTCCGCCTCGGCGGCGTCGGCCAGCTGCGGGCAGTCGATCCGGTCCGTGTTGACGTCGATCACGATGGAGTCGCCGTCCTGCACCAGCGCGATCGGCCCCCCGAGATACGCCTCGGGCGCCACGTGGCCGATCACCAACCCGACCGACCCGCCAGAGAAGCGGGCATCGGTCATGAGGGCGATGGTGATGTTGCGCTGGCGGCACAGGGCCGTGATGCGTGAGGTGGGATCGAGCAGCTCGGGCATGCCGGGCGCGCCCCGGGGCCCGGCGTAGCGGATGACCACCATGTCGTTGTCGCCGAACGTGTTGGCGTGCTGGTCGAGCGCCTCTATGAGGTCGCGCTCGCCGTTGAAGACACGGGCCCGGCCGGTGAAGACGCCGTCGTGCACGCCGCCCTCGACGCCGGCCACCTTCAGGATGGCCCCGCCGTCGGGGGCGAGGTTGCCGTGCAGCAGGCGCAGGCCGCCGGTGTCCTTGAACGGCTTCTCGACGCTGTAGATGACCTCGTGGTCGGGGGCGGGCGGGTCCAGCCGGGCGACCTGCTCGGCGAGCGTCTCACCGGTACAGGTCAGCGCGGATCCGTCGAGGAAGCCCGCATCCAAGAGCTCCTTGACGATGACCTGGAGCCCACCGGCGGCGTCCACGTCGACCATGGAGTACGCGCCGAAGGGCCGCATGTTGACGAGGACGGGCAGCCGCTTGGCCAGCGCGTTGAACTCCTGCTGGCTCATGGCCTCGGCCCACAGGTCGATGCCGGCGGCCCGGGCGATCTCGACGCTGTGCAGGACGACGTTGGTCGAGCCGCCCATGGCGATGGCGACGGTGACGGCGTTGCGCAGCGAGGCCGGCGTGACGATGTCGCTCGGCTTCATGCGGCGCTCGGTCATCGTGAGGAGGCAGTCGACCATTTCGTCGGGGAAATCGGCGACGCGGCGGGGATCGTCCGAGGCGGGCGACACCATATGCAGTGGCTCGAGGCCGAGCACCGCGATGAACGTCTGCATGGTGTTGTAGGTGAACATGCCGCCGCAGCTGCCCTGGCCGGGGCAGGCGTGCAGGGCGTATCTCGTGCGGACGTCGTCGGGTTGGTCGGCCATCTGGAAGGCCGACACCAGGTCGATGGGCTGGCCGGTGTCGGGGTCGATACCGGGGTGGATGGAGCCGTCGGAGAGGATCACGGCGGGCGTGTCGTTCTCCAGGATGGCGGCGAGCGTCCCGACCGGGGGCTTGTCGCACGCCACCACGGCGATGAGGCCGGCCACGCCGTTGGCGGCCAGGTGGACGTCGGCCACGTCGTGCACGAGCTCGCGGCCGATGAGCGAGAAGCGCATCTGGGGCGTGCCGTTGAGCTGCCCGTCCGACACGCCGAGGGTGAACGCCGGCGCGATCAGCCGGAAGCCGAGCTTGTCCTGGTCGATGCGGCGGTGCATGGCCGCCTGGACCGCCTGCACCTTGGCCGTGACGCCGAGATAGCACTGGCTGTCGCCCAGGTTGCCGATGACGGCCCACACCGGATCGTGGATCTTCCCGACGTCCTCACCGAGGAAGGTGGCCGTGCCGACCCGTTGCACGTCGCGCCCGGGGTTGAGGGACAGGAGCGTGCGTGTTTCCGATGACATGGTCGTCCAGCATATGAGGTCGCCCCGACTCCATTGGGCGGCGGTACGGCGGGGTGGCCGCCGTCAGGCGGGGACGGGCGACGGCGTCGACGACGGGACCGGGAGTCTCGGCGTCGGGATCGGGATGGCGTCGGGCGTGACCTCGACGCCGATCTGGGGGATGCGACGGTCCATCCACGCCGGCATCCACCAGTTGACCGGGCCCAGCAGCTCCATGATCGACGGGACCAGCATCATGCGGACGATCGTCGCGTCGACCAGCACGGCCGTGGCCAGCCCGAGGCCGAAGACCTTGAGGATGTGCAGCGGGTCCTTTATGACGAAGGATGCGAAGACGCAGAACATGATCGCCGCCGCCGCCGTGATGATGCGGCCCGTCACGGCCAGCCCGTCGGCCACGGCGAGGGAGTTGTCGTGGGTGCGCAGCCACTCCTCACGGATGCGCGACAGGAGGAAGACCTCATAGTCCATGGAGAGGCCGAAGAGGATGACGAAGAGCGCCACCGGTATCCAGGGGTCGATGGGGCCCGTCTCGCCGATGCCGATGACGCTGCCACCCCAGCCCCACTGGAACACCGCCACCATGACGCCGTAGGCGGCGCCGACGCTGAGCAGGTTCATGATGACCGCCTTCAGCGGCAGCACGAGCGAGCGGAAGACGACCATCAAGAGGAGGAACGACAGGATCAGCACGGCGCCGATCACGATGAAGAGCCGGTGCCCGAGGAAGTTGGCGGCATCGATGCTGGCCGCCGTCTGCCCGCCCACCTGCGCGTCGACGTGGGTGCCGGCGACGGCGGGGGGTATGACGTCGTTGCGCAGGGTCTGGACCAGCGCCTCGGTCTGGGACGACTGCGGCGACGTCGTCGGGTACACGACGATGACCGCCCCGGTGTGGGCCGCGTTGAATTCCGGTGGGGCGACGAACGCGATGCCGTCGTGGTGCGCGGCGATGCGCTGCTGCAGCGTGTCGACGGTCGCCGTGTCGGCGGCCTTGTCGGCGGCGGATCCCTGCAGGTCGGCCGCAATCACGAGCGGGCCGTTGAAGCCGGGGCCGAAGCCCTGCGCCAGGAGGTCGTAGGCCTGGCGTGTGGTCAGGGATGCGGGGTCGTTGCCGGCGTCGGTGAAGGCGAGGCGCATGCTGAACAGCGGCAGGGCCAGTCCGATGAGGACGAGGACCGCGATGGTGCCGGTGACCCACGCCCGCCTCTGCACGAAGCGGCTCCAGCGGTACCAGAACCCGTCCGGCGGCGGCGGGCCGCCTGTCTGGAGGAGCCGTGGGACGTGCAGCTTGTCGATGGCGTTGCCGGCGAAGCCGAGCATGGCGGGCAGGAGCGTCAGCGCAGCGATGAGCACCATGAGGACGGCGGCGATGCACGCCGTCGCCAGGCCGATCATGTACGCCTGCCCTATGAGGTAGAGGCCGAAGAGGGAGATGACCACGGTGCTGCCGGCGAACAGCACGGACCGGCCCGACGTCATGAGGGAGGTCACGACGGCGTTGCGGGGATCACGTCCTTCGAAGATCCCCTGCCGGTAACGGGTGACGATGAAGAGGGCGTAGTCGATGCCCACGCCGATGCCGATCATGGCGGCCATTTCGGGAGAGAAATTCGGCACGGTCAGGACGTGGGTGAGGAGCTCGAGCAGCGCGACGCCGATGCCGAGCCCCGCCAGCGCGGTGATCACCGGGAGACCCATGGCGACGACGGACCCGAAGGCCAACAGCATGATGAGGATGGCAGCGGTGATGCCGATGCCCTCGCTCGGCCCTGGTGCCGCGGTGGCGGCGGCGCTGATGGGGCTGCCGCCGAGCTCGACCTGGAAGCCGTCGTGCGCGTTGGCCTGTGCGGTCGTGATGACGTGCTTGACGGCGGTGGTGGGGATGTCGGCGGTGTCGGTCGCGAACTGCACCTGGGCGAAGGCGATGTTGCCTTTGCTCGGGTCGGCGATCTGGTGGGCGCCGGCCGCCGAGAAAGGGCTCGTGACGCTCTGGACATAGGGCAGGCCCTCGACGCTCGCCACCACCTGGCCGATGGCCGCCTTGTTGGCGGGGCTGTTGATCGGTGTCGTCGTGTGGAAGACGACGTCGGCGGTGTCGCCGGACTTCGATGGGAAACGCTCCTGCAAGATGTTGGTGGCCTGCTGCGACGGGGTGTTCCCCGCCGTGAAGCGGTTCTCGAAGTGGGTGCCCGCCAGCTGGGCCAGGACGGTCATGCCGATGATGGCCAGTATCCAGAGCGTGAGCACCGTGCGGCGGCGGTCGTAGCAGGCGCCGGCCAGGCGGCCCAGGACGGTTTCGGCGGGCTGCTCCTCGGTGGGCACCGTATGCACCCGACTCACCCTCGATTCCCCTTAAGATTCATCATTGATGAGTTGTACCACAGAATTCCCCAATGGTGAATACCCTTTTTACGGGGGCGACCTCATATGAGTGCCGCCGCGGCCGGTCGCCGGCCGGGGAACGTCGACACCAGGGGCGAGATCGTGGAAGCGGCCAAGCGCGTCTTCGCCGCCAAGGGCTATGACGGGGCGAGCCTGCGGGCCGTGGCCCGGGAGGCCGAGGTGGACCCGGCCCTCGTGCACCACTACTTCGACGGGAAGGCCAGCCTCTTCGTGGCAGCAATGGCGTTGCCGTTCGACCCGGGTGTCATTCCGATGCACGAGCACCCCGACGCGATGGCGGCACGCGCCGGCGGGGTACCGGGGCTGAGCCCCGGGAAGATGGTGATCACCGGCTTCCTCACGATGTGGGACCAGGCGGAGGGAACGGGATCCTCCTTCGCCTCGTGTGTGGCGGGAATGGCGGCGTCCGTGAACGTCGCCGACGCGATGCGCGAGTTCGTCTCGGAGCGGATCTGGGAGAAGAGCCCCGTCAACGAAGGCGAGAGCGACGACATGACGCGGCAACGACGTGCACTCGTGTCCTCGCAGCTGATGGGGCTCGCCTTCATCCGCTACATCCTGCGCGTGCCGCCCATCTCGACGACGACGCCGGAGGAGATTGCCCGTTGGGCCGGTCCGACGCTCGACCGCTACATGGTGGGGGTCATCGACGGAGACCCGAACGGCGGCACAGGGCCGTAAAGGATCGGGTCACCATCCGCTCGACACAAGCCCGGGCTTTCGGGACGCAACGACGCTGTATCCACCTGTAATCACCCTTTCGGGTGAGTTTGCAGCTCTCACGCGGTGGACACATCAAGGGTGAGGGAGTGTCATGGGACGTCACGATTCGGGCTTCGTTTCATGGCGAAGACCGGAGTCTGTTGGCGCTCCCTCACGTCGCGCGGCGCCGCATGAAGGGCACGAGCCCGATGACGCCGCGATGTTTCCGGGCAGGTTGAAAGAGCGCTT
>DATBAO010000071.1:0-22806 GCA_036271495.1 Acidimicrobiales bacterium | reverse complement strand
ACCCCAACCAAACCTGACCACCGTGTCAGGTTAGCCATTTCAACCATGCCCGGCACTACCATGCACCGGGCATGGGACCGCCGAGAGTCCAACACGACCCGGCGCACCCCCCGAGGAAGGTCACTCGGTCGCCGGCGGCCAAGAAGGTGACGACCGGAAAGAGCGCGGGCCGGGTGGTCACCGGCGGGTCCGGCGGGTCCGACGGGTCAGGTACGCGCTCGAACGGGACCACCACTCCGGATGCCGATGCCGTCGGCGCCCCGGCCAGTAAGCGGGTACTGCGCAGCCAGGGCCGACGCACCATGCGGAAGTTGCTGGACGCGGCCATGATCGCCTTCGACCGGCGCGGCTACCACGCCACCAGGGTGAACGACGTGGTGGAGATCGCCAAGACCTCGCACGGCACCTTCTACCTGTACTTCTCCAACAAGGAAGACCTTCTCCGCGCGCTCGTGGCGGAAGCAGCCGGTGAAGCCCAGACGTTGTATGACGCCCTGAGCACGCTGCCTGCCGAAGGGGGCGCACCACAATGGGAGGACGTGCATGGATGGATCCGGGCCTACTCAGAGCTCTGGACCCGCTACGCACCCTTGTTCCGGGCCTGGACCGACCTGGCCACCATCGATCCGGAGCTGCTCGACCTGATCCGCAGCACCTTCACCTCCCTGTCCGGAGCGCTGGCCAAGCAGATCGGCCCAGACGCTTCGGGTCACATCATCGATCCCGACGCCGCCGGCCTGGCCACCCTGGCCATGCTCGACCGCTTCCACTACCTGCGCGAATTCGTGGGGCAGCCGATCGACGATGTCGCCCTCGAGACCATGACGACCATGGTGTACCGGGCCCTGTTCGACCCGAAGGCCTGATCGGGGGCCTCTCGCTGCCCCGCCTCTAGGTGCGGGGCTGCTTCGCCGGGTAGACGAGATCGAAGATGCCATCCACGCCGGAACCGTGCAGCGTGAGCCCGCCGTCGACGACGATGTTCTGCCCATTGACGAACCGGGCCAGATCCGAGCAGAGGAAGACGACCACGTCGGCGATGTCCTCGGGCTCGCCGATCCGTGCGACTGGCGTTCCCTTCTCGAACCGTTCCACCTGGCCCGGCATGAACTCGAACATCTGCTCAGTCATGGCGGTAAGGATCATTCCCGGCGACACGGCATTGACCCGGATGGACGGTCCGTACTCCAACGCCGCTGACGCGGTCAGCGCGGCCACTGCTGCCTTGCTCGCCGCATAGGGGCTCTCCCCGGCGGCGGGCCGCGTCCCACTTATTGACGCCGTACTGACGATGGATCCGCCGCCGCCGGCCAGCAGGTGCGGGACGGCGGCGCGGATTCCGGCCCAGACTCCGGTGAGGTTCACCCGAAGTACCCGGTCCCAGTCGGATACGTCCATTTCGTGCAGCTTGTTGAAGGCAGACGTCCCGGCGTTGTTGTAGATGATGGAAAGGCCTCCGAGGGCTGCCGCAGCAGCATCGACCGCGTCTCGCAGCAGATCCGGGTCGCCGACATCCACGCCGAACGCAACCCCGCCGATCTCCTTGGCGACCACCTCCGCCGACTCGGCGTTGAGGTCAAGCACCGCCACCAGGGCGCCCTCTTCGACCATACGTCGGCAGGTTGCCCGCCCGATGCCCGATCCTCCACCGGTCACCACGGCCCGTTGACCCTCAAGCAGCCCCATCGTCGCCTCCTGTTTGCGCGTCTCTGGCGGACCATACGGGGGCGACGACCTGCAACGGCTCGTCCAGCTCCCGAATCAGCAGTTCCTGCGCCATGCTCAGATGCAAGGTCCCGTCCTCGCCGTGCATCGTCGCACGGATGGCGGCCCTTCCCCCCGCATTGACCAAGGCCTGAATGTCAAACAGGTTCCACATGTCGGCCCGCCAAGGGCGGTGGAACCAGAGGGCGTGGTCGAGGCTGGCGTCGGTATGGGTGCCCCACACGCCGAGGCTGTGGGGACGGAACGAAGCCCCCGTCATGTCGGAGAAGTACGCCAAGAGGCTCGCGTGCACTGCCGGGTCGTCGGGCAGAGGTTCTCTCGTGCGGAACCAGCACCGGCGGGTCGATTGGAACGTACCGTCTTCCCGGCGGGCGGACGTCCCGAGCTCACGCACGTCGAAGGGAAAGGGCTCCTCGAATCCTTCGACGTCGCCCGGCGGAGGCACGTCCGGTCCGATCGGCAGCTGGTAACGGTCGCCGTCCTCCGGAACGTGAAATGAGCAGGTCATCCGGAAGGTCTCCTTCCCCTCGACCTCGCTCGTCACCTGGCGCGTGCTGAACGACCGTCCGTCACGCATCTCTTCCACCGTGTGGGTCGTCTGCGACCCCGGAGTGGTCGGGCGCAGGAAGTAGCCGTGCAGCGAATGGACCTCAATTCCGGCGGGAACCGTCCGCATGGCGGCGTTCAACGCCTGAGCCACCACCATGCCCCCGAAGACGCGGCCGTGCACCCACCACTTCGGGCTGGTCGAGATGAACTGCGCCCTTCCCTGGGCATCCTTTCCCGCCTCGCGTGCGGTGACGGAGTCGACCAGCTCGGACACTGTCGCTGCCTCTTCTGACTCCTCGAACACCATTGCGGGATCAGACGGCCTGGGCGGAGATCACGACAACGCGACCTCGACCGAGAACCCCTTCGACGCGAGGTCCATGCAGCGGTTGTCTTCGGCGTAGCGGAGGCCCTGCACATTGAAGAGCCGCACCTCGGGGCCTTCCAGCGGGAACGGCCCCCAATGCCAAGTACCCCGGAACAGGACCAGCGACTGGAGCGGCTCGATCCGGAAGGCCCGCAGCGAGGCCGCCTCCTGGTCGTCGACGAATTCGACCTGGGCCGGAGCCACCACGATCACAGCCGGGACATTCAACGGCATGAGCGCCTGGGTGTGGGTGTCATGACGAAACACCATTTCGCAGCGCAGGCCACCGGCAGTCTCAGGGACCTCGGCCCGGCCGTGCCCGATCAGGTTCACGTGGGCGTCGGCCCACTCGAACGTCATGGTGTCCTTGCCGTCCCGCGGATCGTTGTCGGCGACCGGAAGCCAGCCGAACGACGACCACGCCTCGGCTGTCAGCGGTTCGGGGACCATGACTCGCTCTCTCTTGGCTGCATCTGTGGACATCGCTCGCTCTCGTCGACTTCGGCGGTGCGCCTCCAGCGCGACCCGGCCTAACCTGACACCGGAGTCAGTCTACGAAATCTTTGGGAGGCCAGCAGGATGGACGTGCGCAGCATTGAAGGCAAGGCACCGGTCGTGGAGCACAACGGCACCGTCCCGGTCTGGTGGATGATCGAGTCCCGTGAGTTCAAGGACATCACCGACGGTGGCTACCTGGAGCTCGTGAACGAGTTCGAAGTCCCAGGTGGCGGCCTCGTCGACCCGCACTCTCACCCGACCCACGAGTTCTATTACGTCATGAACGGGAAGGGCGTCATGACGATCGACGGCGAAGACCGGTCGATTTCGCAGGGCGACCTCGTGTACATCCCACCCGACAAGGTGCACTCACTGCGTCCGGTCAGCGACCACGCCCCGATCCACTGCTTCTGCTTCGCCATTGGCGTCAAGGGTGCGGGCGAGATCAACTACACGACCCACTAGGTGGCGCGCGTCCTCGTCACCCGCCCACTCACCGAGGGCGGGACTGACCCGTTACTCGAGGCCGGCCACGAAATCGTCCTGCGCGAGGACGGGGCCGCCTTGTCACCCGAGGAGCTGGCCAAGCTGGCGGCCGAATGCGACGGGATCGTCTGCCACCTCACCGACCGCATCGATACCGCCGTCCTGGAGTCCGGACGAAACGGAAGGCTCCGGGTGGTGGCCAATGCGGCCGTGGGCTACGACAACATCGACGTCGTCTCCGCGACGGCGATGGGTATCACGGTCTGCAACACCCCAGGCGTGCTCGACGACACGACGGCCGATCTGGCCTTCCTCCTGATCCTGGCCGCGACCCGACTTGCCACGGACGCAGAGCGGGATCTGAGGGAAGGTCGTTGGACCGGGTGGGGATTTGGAATGCATTTGGCCCGCGACGTGCATGGCGTCACTCTGGGGCTGGTCGGCTTTGGGCGCATCGCCCGAGCGGTGGCGCAACGGGCCAATGGTTTCGATATGGAATTGCTCCACACGACGCGACACGACACCGGACTCCCCGGCTTCGTCCCGTCACTCGACGAGCTCCTGGAAAGATCGGACATCGTCAGCCTGCACATCCCGCTGACCGAGTCGACTCGTCATCTCATCGGGGCGGCGGAGTTGGCCCGAATGAAGCCGACGGCGGTCTTGATCAACACGGCACGCGGCCCGGTCGTCGACGAAGACGCCCTGGTCGATGCCCTCGAGGCGGGCTCCATCTACGCCGCCGGGCTCGACGTCTACGACGGGGAGCCGAAACTGAACCCTCGGCTACTCAGTGCGCCTCGAACCACGCTGCTTCCTCACATCGGGAGTGCAACTATCGCGACGCGTACTCGCATGGCGCGACTGGCATGCCAAGGCGTGTGTGACGTGTTGGCGGGCAGGACCCCGCCCAACGTTGTCGTGCCGGCACCGCAACCCACCTAGCAGCGACCTTTCTCCAACGGGCCTGTCGACCACCGCAAACCTGCGCTGGGTCGAGCGATACCATTCGAGCGTCATTTGGTGGGCTCTCCGAGGTTGGAGGGAGACGGCGGTGCGCACGTTCCGAGGAATAACGGTCGCCGCGTTGACGATGACGGTCGTCTCCGCTTTCGCAGTTGTCATGGATGCCGCGTCTCCACTCCCGTCGGCCTCTGCGGCGTCCAACGCGACTTGGCAGACAACCGCAACATCGCCCCCACTGGCCAACGTGTCCGCGGTGTCCTGTGCACCGTCTGCCACGGCAAGCACCGAAACCTGTGTGGCCGTCGGCGACGACGGTGGCCATGTGGCCTCCATCATCGTGACGGCCAATGGCGGGGCGACCTGGTCCGAGGAAACGCCCCCGCCCGGTGTAACCACACTGTCTGCAGTTGCGTGCCCGTCGGCCGCCATCTGTTACGCCGGTGGCGGCGATGGGATCATGAAGTCCAGCAACGGCGGCGCGAACTGGACCATTCAGGACGCTTCGTTTGCCGCACAGTCGATCTCCTGCGTGACCATCGTTGAGTGCACTGCCGTCGGCGGTCTTGGCATCCAACACACGACCGATGGCGAGAATTGGACTGCCCAGGTTCCGCCTACCGGGCTCAACTCCCTGCTTAAGGTGTCTTGTTCGGATCAATTCACTTGCGTCGCAGTCGGGGTAGTGAACTCTCGCCCATCGATTGTCGGCACTCAAAATGCGTCTACTTGGACGAACCTCGACCAACCGTCGGTAAATCTATTGACGAGTGTTTCGTGCGCGACATCATCGACTTGTGTCGCTATCGGCATTGCAGTTGGCGGAACTCCGACGAGCCTGAGCACCGTTGATTTCAGCGATTGGACGACGACGTCCTCGATTCCAACAGGCTCGCGTCTGAATTCCATCATCTGCACAACCGGTGCGTCCTGCATCGCCGTCGGCACGAACCTCGACTCGACCCCCTACGTCGTCGACACCCTGAACAACGGTTCGTCCTGGACGCAGCAGACCGCTCCCAGTAACGCCGTCGATCTCACCGGGATCTCCTGCTCGTCCATCGGCGACTGCATCGCCGTCGGCGACACCGGCAACCTCGGGGCCGGCTCCACCATCATGGGCACGACACGGGGCGGGTTGCCCTGGACCGCGCAAACACCCCCACCGGGAACCAGCCGCATCAGTTCCGTGTCGTGCCCGACCACCGCCGACTGCTTCGCCGTCGGGACCAACACCATCCTCGCCTCGGTCAACGAGGGGTACGCCTGGAGCCCACAGTCCGTTCCGGGCAACGTTGTCGGCCTCAACGGCATCTCCTGCGGCTCGAGCTCCGTCTGCACCGCGGTGGGGTTCGGCGTCTTCAGGAGCCCGGTCATCATCGGGACCGTCGACGCCGGTTCGACATGGACCTCTGAACCCGTGCCCAGCGGAGGCGTCGGCATCCTGGCCTCCGTCTCGTGCGCCAACGCACAGACCTGCCACGCCGTGAGCGACTTCGGCGCCTCCTCCCCCAGCATCGTCGTCACGCAGAACGGTGGCGCAACCTGGTCCACCGAGTCCTTTCCTAGCTTCGTCACCAACTTCACCGGCATCTCCTGTCCTGATTCCCTGCACTGCACCGCCGTCGGGTTGTCGTCGAGCGGCCCGAACGCTGTCATCCTCAGCACGACGAATGGAGGGGCGACCTGGGCCGCGCAAATGCCTCCAGCGGGGGTGACAGGTCTCACCGGCATCTCGTGTGCCAGCAACGCGACCTGCCTTGCCGACGGCGGCCCTCACGTCATCGGCACGACCGACGGCGGGTCCGTCTGGAACGACCTCGGCACTCCCGCCGGGACGACGGCGTTGACCTCCGTCAGCTGTAGCACTTCCTCGACCTGCACTTCGGTGGGCGGGACCAGCATCCTCACCTCGACGAACGGCGGCGGTACCTGGACCAGCCAGTCGGCCCCGTCAGGCGTCGCCTCCCTGATCGGTGTGGGCTGCGCCAGCCCCGTGAACTGCGAAGCGGTCGGGACCGGCGCCAACGCAGGCGGCACCATCGCCACCCTCTCGGCGCCACCGGGCATCGCCACGACGAGCCTCCCCGACGGCACCATCGGCGTGCCCTACGCCGCATCCATCACGGCCGCCGGCGGGCTGCCCCCGTACTCGTGGGCCGTCGCCGGGGGGACGTTGCCGCCCGGCCTCCGCTTGGCACCCGGCGGATCCCTCAGCGGTACCCCGACCATCTCGGGGCGCTACACCGTCACCTTCAGCGTGACCGACTCCAACCTGCTGTCGACCCGGGCGAACCTCGTCATCATCATCCAGCCCACCGGGCCCCCTGGATACTGGGAGGTCGCCAGCGACGGAGGCATCTTCAGCTACGGCGGCGCCCAGTTCTACGGATCCACCGGGAGCCTGCACCTCAACGCGCCCATCGTCGGCATGGCCGCCACCCCTGATGACGCCGGATACTGGTTGCTGGCGTCCGACGGCGGCATCTTCGCCTTCGGTGACGCCGTCTTCTACGGCTCGACCGGCGGCGCCCACCTCAACGCGCCGATCGTCGCCATGACGCCCACCCCCGATGGCCGCGGCTACTGGCTCGTGGCCTCGGACGGCGGGATCTTCGCGTTCGGGGATGCCCTCTTCTTCGGGTCCACGGGCAGCCTCAAGCTCGACAAGCCGATCGTTGGCCTGGCCTCGACCATCGACGGGGACGGCTACTGGCTCGTGGCCTCGGACGGCGGGATCTTCGCGTTCGGCGACGCCGCCTTCTTCGGCTCCACCGGCGGCCTCCCGCTGCAGCAGCCCATCGTCGCCATGACCGCCGCGCCGGACGGCAGCGGCTACTGGCTCGTGGCCTCCGACGGCGGCATCTTCAACTTCGGCGACGTGGACTACTTCGGCTCCGCTGGCGGCATGCCGCTCAGCGCACCGATCGTGGGCATGGATCGCACCGCCGACGGCCAGGGCTACTGGATGGTCGGACGCGACGGGGGCATCTTCAACTACGGCGACGCCGGCTTCTTCGGCTCCGCCGGTGGCCTGCACCTGAACCGGCCCATCGTCGGGATGGCCGCCATCCAGTCCTTGTCGGCCGCCGCCTCGTAGCCGCCGGACGTCAGAGCGGCGGCCTCACCACCGGTTGGAGTGGGTGAGCGTGCGCTCCAGGATGCCCAACGTCGCCCGCAACGCCGACTCCGGGATGATCGGAAAGATGTTGGCCTCTTTCCACTGTGGGTCGATGGTCGACCAGTCGTAGTACGAGGTGACCAGCGTGCCGCCCTCGACGGGCTCGAGCCGGTACCCGTAGACGTGTCCGATCTGCGGCTTTATCTGGCCCTGAATGGTCCAGGCGATCTCGCGGTCGGGCTCGAAGGTCGTGATGTGGACGGTCACGTCGTAGCGACCCATCGGGAAGTCGTTCAACGCCTCCCGGTCCATGTGGATCACGAACTCGTCACCGACCTTCGCCGCGGGTTCCCCGGTGGAGTCCAACAACATGCCGGAGCTGTCGATGGTGACGTGGCCCTTGGGATCGCTGAGCAGGGCGAAGATGCGCGCCGGAGCGAAGGGGATGGTCCGCCCGACCTCCATGCGCTCCACTTCCCTGGTCTCGTCTGGTCCCGAGGTCTCTTCGCTCATGGCCGCATTGTGCCACCCGAGACGGCAAATCGTCCCGGCTCCGAGTTCATCCCTGGCGCACCAGGGAGGCGTCGAGGTCGAGCAACCCCACCGTCGTGGACCCCGACTTGAGCGCCTCGAAGAAGCCGGCCTCCTTTGCTTCGCGGTCCGCCCCGGCGGCCAGCACGTCTTCGACCGCGTCCGAAGCCACGAAGGCCACCCCGTCGACGTCCGCCACGACCCAGTCCCCCGCCGCCACCTCGATGCCGCCCACCCGCACCGGCGACCCGACGGTCCCCGGCTTGTCCTTCGTCGCCCCCGTCAACGCGATGGTGGCCGAGAAGACAGGGAACCCGTGGGCCTCCAGGGCCGCCACATCGCGCACACCCCCATCGAGGACCAGGCCGGCCAACCCCGCCGCCTCGGCTCCCGTCGTGAGCACCTCACCCCAGTAGCCCCGATCGGCCACCTGCCCGACGTCCACCACGAGCACGCTCCCCCGCGGCGCCGTCGTCACGGCGACATGAACGGCCAGGTTGTCCCCCGGCGTGCAGCCCACGGGGTAGGCCGGGGCGGCCAGCGTGGCGCCGGGCCAGGCCGGTCGCAGCCGCCGGTGCGCCGCCCGGCCACCCGACTCCCCGATCGTGGCGGAGCCGAGCCGCGCCAGCGCCGCCGCCACGTCTTCAGAACTCCTGCCGCTGCCGCTGCTGTCGCCGCCGCTGCCGCTGCCATCGCTCGTACTCACGTCGTCATCCTCCATCGGTCGGGTATCCCCCATACGACCACCGGAAAGGGGTCCTGCACCAACACGAGCCCGTACGGGCGACCCCCGAGCCGGGCCGTACACTCCTCGACGTGTCCGACGAGATGCTCATCGTCACGCAGGTCGCGCCGTACGCCGATGGGCCGGCGGGCGTGCACGGCGTCCTGGGCCAGGCCGCCACCGGCCTGAGCGAGATCGCCTCCATGACCGGCCTCGACCCGACCATCGCGACAGCGGTCGCCGACATCTCGCCCGACCGCCTTGCCGTCGCCCGCGTCCTGGCCCTCTTCACCATCGGCGAGACCCCATGGTCCCCGGCGCAGAAGGCAGCGATCCACCACGCCTGGCAAGCCGGCAGCTTGGGCATACTCGGCGTGCACTCCGCCACCGACGCCAACCATCAATGGCCCGAGTACGGCGACATGCTCGGGGCCCGCTTCGACGGCCACCCCTGGACGCAGGACTTCACCATCGACGTCGTCGACAGCGCGCATCCCGCCACCGCGCACCTCGGCCCCCACTGGCACTGGCGAGATGAGGTCTACCTCTTCACCGCACTCCGCCCCGACACGGCGCACGTCATCCTCCGCCTCGCCGACGATCAGGTCGACCTGTCAGCGCCCGGCGGCCGCGTCCCCGAGTGCGGCTTCCCCCTGGCCTGGACCGTCGAGGACGGCGCCGCCCGCACCTTCTACAGCGCGCTCGGCCACTTCCCGGGTGCCTGGGAGACCCCGGCCTACCTGCACCACCTGGCCGGGGGCCTCGCCTGGCTGACGGAGAACGCCTAACCTGACGTCCATGTCAGGGTCATCGCTTCCCGAGGTGATGGCAGCCGCCGTCTACCAGTCCCCCGGCGTCATCACGGTCGAAGAGCGGACAGTCCCGCCTCCCGGTCCGGACCAGATCGTCGTGCGGGTCCATTCGTGCGGCATCTGCGGGTCCGACATCCACCAACTGCGCGACGGCTGGGGCTTCACACCCGGCGCCGTCGCCGGCCACGAGTGGAGTGGGACGATCGCCGCCGTCGGCGACGCCGTCACGGAGTGGTCAGTCGGCGAGCTCGTCGTGGGCGGCCCGGGCGTGCGCTGCGGCACCTGCCGGCGCTGCCTGGAGGGCAAGCCCTCGCAATGTGAGGACCGCGGCAGCATGACCGCCGAGCAGGCCGACGGCGCCTTCGCCGAGTACATCCTCTGCCGCGCCGGTGGCGTCCTGCGCCTCCCCGACGGCCTCTCCCCCCGCCACGCCGCGCTGGCCGAGCCGCTCTCGGTCGCCCTGCACGGCATCACCCGCTCCCACGTCGCACCGGGCGACAAGGTCATGGTCTTCGGAGCCGGCCCCATCGGCGCCCTGAGCGTGGCCGCGCTGCAGGCCATGGGCATCTCGGACATCACCGTGGTCGAGCCCCACGAGGGACGGCGTCAATTGGCAGCCGACCTCGGTGTGACCGCCCTGGTCGACCCGGAGGACCTGGAGGTCTTCCCGCCCTGGGAGCCCGAGCGCATGTCGTCGCGCGCGGTGGACGTCGTGCTCGAGTGCTCGGGGCACCGCGCCGCCATCGAGGCGGGCTTCAGCCAGCTGGCGCGTGGCGGCATGTTGGTCATGGTCGGCGCGGGCATCGACCATCCGACCTTCGACATCAACCGCATGATCCTCAACGAGCTGACCGTCACCGGATCGTTCGTCTACGACCAGGGTGGCTTCGAGCGGGCACTGGAGCTCCTTGCCTCGGACGGCTTCCCCGCGGACCTCTTGATCGCCCCCGATGACATCCCGCTCACCGCCATCGGGGACACGCTGGAAGCGCTCGCCGCCGGCCGCATCGCCGGCAAGGTCATGGTCGTCCCGGAGGTGCCGTCCTGATGTCACATCCCTTCTACCCCTCGGGGAATCCACGCTTCAACCACGTCGCCATGTCGCTGCCGGCCGACCTGCTCGATGCGACCAACCGCGCCGATGTCTGCCGCTTCTTCGACGAGGTGATGGGCTTTACCGAAATGGAGGTGATGACGGAGGACCGTCACCGCCTGATCATGAGCTGCGTGCATTGGGACCAGTTCATCTTCCTCATCGCGGAGGACGACCCGATGAAGTGTCCCCGCATGGACCACTACGGCTTCGCCGTGGGCTCGCTCGACGAGCTGCGCGGCCTGCAGGAGCGGGCCGAGGCCTTCCGCAAGGCGGACGACCGCATGGAGCTGATCGACCTGCACGTCGACGACCAGAAGATGGTCAAGATCCACTCGCTCTACGTCCGCTACCTGCTGCCCATGACGATCGAGTTCCAGTACTGGGAGTTCCCCGAGCCCGCCTCGGCCAACTGACCTGATCCACCCTCCCGCTACGGTCGAGGCATGACCGATCCCTCCGGCTCCGCGGCCACGGCCGAGCAGGTACGTCGTGCCGAGCAGTTCCTCGCCCTGCACACCCCGGGCACACCGCTGCTGATGCCCAACGCCTGGGACATCGGCTCCGCCGCCTTGTTCGCGGCGCTCGGGTTCGACGCCATCGCCACCACCAGCGGCGGGTTCGCCGCCACCCGGGGCCGCCTCGACGGTGCCATGACCAAGGACGAGGTGCTGACCCACTCCGGCGAGCTGGCCAGGGCGGTCTCCATCCCGGTCTCGGCCGACCTCGAGAACTGTTTCGCCCACGATCCCGACGGCGTCGCCGCCACCATCACCGCCGCCATCGGGGTGGGCCTGGCCGGCGGGTCGGTCGAGGACTTCACCGGGGACCGCGACGCTCCTCTTTACGACCTGGCTCAGGCCATGGAGCGGGTCGCGGCTGCGGCGGAGGCGGCCCATGCCGGTCCCGTCCCGTTCGTGCTGACGGCCCGGGCCGAGAACTACCTGCACGGCCGCGAGGACCTGGCCGACACCATCGCGCGCCTGCAGGCATACCAGGAGGCCGGCGCGGACGTCCTCTTCGCCCCGCGGGTGGTGGACCCCGACGACCTGCGCCGGCTGCTGTCCTCCGTCGACCGACCGGTCAGCGTGCTCGTCCTCCCCGGCGCACCCGATGTCGGGGAGCTCGGGCAGCTCGGGGTGAGCCGGATCTCGGTGGGTGGAGCGATTGCGGTAGCCGCCTACGGCGCCGCGATCAACGCGGTGACCGAGCTGCGGGACAAGGGGACGACGAGCTACTGGGACCTGGCCGCCGTGGCCCGCCCGGTGATCGGCGACGCGTTCAGTCGCTGACGGCGACCGTCACTTCGATCTCGACCGCACCGTTGCGCGGTAGCGACGCCACGCCGATGGCCGAGCGGGTGTGGCGTCCCGCCACGCCGAAGACGTCGGCCAGCACCTTGCTGGCCCCGTCGATGACGGCCGGCTGCTGGTGGAAGTCCGGCGCCGAGGAGACGAAGCCCGTCACCGTGAGGACCCGCTCGACGCGGTCGAGCGAGCCGAGCGCCTCCTGCAGGACGGCCAGGGCATTCAGCGCGCACACCGCGGCAGCTTCGGTGCCCTCTTCGACCGTCACGGTATCGCCCAGTCGCCCGAGGCAGGTCAGTTCCCCGGCAATGCGGGGCAGTTGCCCGGAAGTGCGCGCCACGCCCTGATGCACCACGACCGCGTCGAGCGGGTCGTGCGGTGGATGGGGGCCGTGGAGCGTGAGGCCCAGCTCGGCGAGCCGGGCGCTGATCTTGCCGTCGCTCGCTGCCACTAACGCATGTAGGGGTAGACGTTCATGAAGTTCTGGTTGACCTTCTCGGGCAACGGGAAGATGCCGCCGAGCTGCTTGGAGCCCCAGATGATCTTGGCCGAGCGCTCCACCAGCGCGGTGTTGTGCATCGTCTTCTCCATGGTCGTCCCGATGGCCACCATGCCGTGGTTGGCGATCAGCGCGGCGCCCCGGTTCTCGAGGGCCTTCACCACCTGCTCAGCCAGGTCCGGTGAGCCGCTCGGGCAGTACTCGGTGCAGCGGATGTCGCCGCCGAGATACACGGTGAACTCGTCGATGCAGCTCGGGATGTCCTGGTGGGCGACGGCGAACATGGTGGCGTAGACGGCGTGTGAGTGGATGCACACCGCAATGTCCTCGTAGGCGTTCATGGCCGCCAGGTGGAGGTACTTCTCCGAGGTGGGGCCACGCTCGCCGGACACGACGTCGCCGGCCGGGTTGACGACCACGATGTCGTCCGCCGTCATGACCCGGTAGTCGAGCGAGGACGGGGTCACGGCGATGTTGCCGTCCTCCATCCGGGCCGAGATGTTGCCCGACGTGCCCTCGACGAGCCCCTTCTCGAGGAGCTCCTTCGCCGCAGCGACGATTACTTCTGGTGCGTTCTCAATGAAGGCCATGGCCCGGGGTCTCCCTTTGCGGCTGAGTGGGCGCACGTCGTCGCCCGGCGGTCGGTCTTCCCGATGGTACAACGCCCGGGACAATGCCTGACACTGCTGTCAGGGAACGGGGGCCGGGGTACTCTCTGCGGCTATGGGACTTCTTGACGGACGAGCGGCTGTGGTGACGGGTGCAGGCCGGGGCATCGGGCGGGATATCGCCCTCTGCCTGGCGTCGGAGGGCGCCAAGGTCGTCGTGAACGACATCGGCGTGACGCTCGGGGGCGCGGGCACTGAGGAGGATCCCGCGGCGACGGTGTGCAAGGAGATCGAGGCAGCGGGAGGCAGCGCCGTCCCCAACTACGACTCGGTGAGCGACTTCGAAGGCGCCGGGCGGATCATCGGTGCCGCGGTCGACAACTTCGGCTCGATCGACATCGTGGTGAACAACGCCGGGATCGTGCGGGACCGGACGATCGTCAAGATGGACGAGGCGGACTACGACGCGGTCATCGCCGTGCACCAGAAGGGCACGTTCAACACGGTGCGGCACGCGGCGCCCCTGATGAAGGACGCCGGCTACGGGCGCATCGTCAACATCACCTCGTCGGCCGGGCTGCGGGGCAATTTCGGCCAGACCAACTACGGCGCCGCCAAGGCCGCCATCATGGGGATGACCTTCGTGTGGGCCCTCGAGCTCGGCAAGTACGGGATCACGGTGAACGCGGTGGCCCCGGCCGGCGTCACCCGCATGACCGAGAACCTGTACAAGGGCAGCGAGCCACCGGCCGACCAGGACCCGGCCCTCAATGCGCCGCTGATCGCCTTCCTGGCCTCCGAGGACGCCTCCTACGTCAATGGGCAGGTGCTCGGGCGCACCGGATTTGCGTACACGTTGTTCCAGACGCCCCGGCAGATCGCGACGATGTGGCGTGATGGCGGCTGGACGCCCCAGGAGGTGGCCGACCACTTCCACGAGGTGCTGGGTCAGCACCTGCAGCCCGTCGGCATGGGTGACCACCCGCTGCTGGGCAAGAAGGACTGACGGCGCCGGCGGGCCTGCCTGCGGGCGGGGACGGCTCCCTCCCGTCCTGGGTAGGGTGGGAGCGCTGAAATCACATCACTCAGGGAGGGCACCCATGCTCGTGCGGGACAAGATCTACATCAACGGGGCCTGGGTCCCCTCGACCGGCAAGGGCGCTCTGGAGGTCATCGATTCGGCGACCGAAGAGGTCTTCGCCACCATCCCCGAGGGGACGGCCGACGATGTCGACAAGGCGGTCGAGGCTGCCGCCGCCGCCTTCCCCGGCTGGGCCGCCACGTCCCGCGAAGAGCGCGCCAAGCTGCTGACCCGCATCGGCGAGGCGCTCGGCGCCCGCACCGATGAGCTCGCCCAGGTGATCTCGCACGAGGTCGGCATGCCGATGACCCTGTCCGGCGCCATTCAGGTGGGCCTGCCCGCCGGCGCGTTCGCCGACGCCGCCGCGGCCGCCGAGAACTTCGAGTGGGAAGAAGAGCTCGGGAACTCGCTGGTCGTGCGCGAGCCCGTCGGCGTCGTCGGCGCCATCACGCCGTGGAACTACCCGCTCTATCAGGTCGTGTTGAAGGTCGCCCCCGCACTGGCGGCCGGGTGCACGGTGGTCCTGAAGCCGAGCGAGGTCGCACCGATCAACGCGTTCATCCTGGCCGACGTGATCGACGAGATCGGCCTGCCGCCGGGTGTCTTCAACCTGGTGAGTGGTGTCGGTCCGGTGGTCGGTGAGGCCATGGCCGCCCACCCCAAGGTGGACATGATCTCCTTCACCGGTTCGACCCGTGCGGGCCGGCGGGTCATGGAGCTGGCGGCCGAGGGCGTCAAGCGGGTCTCGCTCGAGCTGGGCGGCAAGTCGGCCAACATCATGCTCGACGACGCCGACTTCGCCACTGCTGTCCCCGCCGGGCTCTTCGGGTGCTTCATGAACTCGGGCCAGACCTGCTCGGCCCTGACCCGGATGCTCGTCCCGCGGGACCGGCTGGCCGAGGTCGAGGAGATGGCCGTCGCCGGCACGGCGGGCTTCGCCCCCGGCGACCCCTTCGAGGCCGGCAAGTTGATCGGGCCGCTCGTCTCGGGCGTCCAGCGCGATCGGGTGCGCGGCTACATCAACAAGGGCATTGAGGAGGGGGCCAAGCTGATCGTCGGTGGCGCCGACGCTCCCGAAGGCCTCGACAAGGGCTTCTTCGTCCAGCCCACCGTGTTCTCGGACGTCACGCCGGACATGACCATCGCCAAGGAGGAGATCTTCGGCCCGGTGCTCGTCCTCATGCCGTACGACACCGAGGAAGAGGCGATCGAGATCGCCAACGGCACGCCCTATGGGCTGGCCGGCGCCGTGTGGAGCGCCGACTCCGCCCGCGCCGAGCGGGTGGCCCGGCAGCTCCGTACCGGCCAGGTCGACATCAACGGCGGGAACTTCAACCCGAGCGCGCCTTTCGGTGGCTACAAGCAGTCGGGCTTCGGACGCGAGCGTGGCAAGTACGGTCTCGAAGAGTTCGTCGAGACGAAGTCGATGCAGCGCTGAGGGACGATTTCGCGGTTCCGCCTGGCGGGCGGAGAGTCGGCTGAGATTTCCGTGAGCCTCGGCGCCGGTGTGCGTCTGTAGGTGCGGGCGGCTGACGTCACGATTTTCAGGGGGAGCGGGAGGACACATGAGTACGGCGCGCAACGGAGCGGTCGAGATCTACTACGAGGAGTTCGGCGATCCTGCGGCGCCAACACTCCTCCTCGTCAACGGCCTCGGATCGCAGTGCCTGAACTACGACGTGTCGTGGTGCCAGCTGTTCTGTGACGAGGGATTCCACGTCGTGCGGTTCGACAACCGTGACGTCGGGCTCTCGACGAAACTGGCCGGGGCGCCCGGATATGCGCTGGTCGACATGGCCGACGACGCCGTCGCCGTCCTCGACGCCATCGGGGTCGACAAGGCTCACGTCATGGGCTGCTCCATGGGGGGCATGATCGTCCAGAGCCTCGCCCTGAACCATCCCGATCGCCTGCTCTCCATGACCTCGGTGATGTCGCGGACCGGCGAGGACGGATACGGCGAGAGCTCCGACGAAGCCTTGGCGTTCCTGTTGGCGCCGCCCGCACCGTCGCGGGCGGCCTACATCGACCGCCAGGTGGCTGCGCATCACGTGTACGGCTCGAAGCCCGAATGGCTCGACGACGATGCCATCCGCGCCCGGGCCGCCGCCGCCTACGACCGCTGCTTCTGCCCCGACGGTGTGGGCCGGCAGATGCATGCTGTGATGGCGGACGGCTCCCGCTCGGCCGAGCTGGCCGGGGTGGACCTGCCGGCGCTGGTGATCCACGGCAGCCGGGACACTTTGATCAACCCGAGCGGCGGCCGACGCACCGCAGAGGTCATACCCGGCGCCCGCTACGTCGAGATCGACGGCATGGGCCATGACTACCCGCCGCCCGTGTGGGCGGAATGGGTGGGCGTCTGGTCAGCCTTCGCTCACGCTGCCGTCAGCGCCTGACGGGCCCGCCGGCGGATTCGCCGGCGACGAGGTCGGGGTCGGTGTCGTTGTCGGGAACAGGTCGGGCTGCGTCATGGCCTCCCCCGTCTTGTGTTTCCAGATTGACGCGTTGGCTGCGATCGCCGCCGTAAGTAGCCGGCCGGCGAAATAGGTCCACAGCAACAAGGCCAGGGCGATCCCGATGGCGCCGTAGAGGGCCGACTTGCGCGTGACGACATGGACCACGTAGGTGATGGTCAGGATCTGCAGGACGCCCACCCCCACGCCGACGATGAGTGCCCCGGGCAGCAGAGCCCACAGCGCGCAGTCGTCACGCGGGAGCAACCACGAGGCCAGGAACCATGCACCGGCCGAGACGACGACCGTGATGAAGAAGGCCACCACCCTCAGGCTCAGCGACTGCGAGCCGATCCATGCGGCCAGATCGGCCATGCCGAAGAGGAAGGTGATGAAGCCGACGAGGATCAATGGGGCCCACGGGCTGGGCTTGCCGTGAGGCTGCGCCCGCCAGATCAGGCGGTGCACGATCCACAGGACGCTGACGAGCGAGCGGGCGGTGAGAGCCAATGCGAATCCGCCGAGGGCGAGGGCGACGATCCGGTTGACCAACGACAGGGTGCTGGTGCTGGCGACCGCGCTGGCGAGCAGTCCACCGATCCCCGCTGATCGAGCGGCATCGCTGGGGTCCTGACCCGCCGCGGTGGAGGCCAGTCCGAACCCGGTGACCATGACGAACGCGTAGGGGACCAGGAACATGAAGAGGCGAAAGGCCACCGCGGCGGCCAGCACGCCTCCGCCACTCTGGGCGTCGCGTTCGACGACCTCGAACGCCGTGGCGATGGAGGCCGAGTCGGCGCGCCTGGCCTCGATGCCGGCGCGCGTGTGCTCCGCTCGCTCGCGCAGATGAGCCACCCGGACCTTGACGGACTCCCGAGCCGACGGGTGTCCCGGGACCTGGGTCGTTTCTGACGCGTCGGGGGCACCCACGCGGTCCTCCCCGGGTTGCTCGCCGGTGGCCATATCGCATTCTTCACCCCAGAGCGGCGAACTCGCGGCACGCTCGTGCTGTCCCATCCGTCCGGGGCGCCATCTCTTAGGATCCCGCCGTGCGGATCACTCTCGGGCGACAGGTCCGCGGCGGCCTGGGCGTGGTGTTCGCCCTGACGCTCTTCGTGGCCGCCAGCGCGCAGGGAGCACCGGCAGGGGCAGCCTCAGCCGCACCACCCCGGACGAAGGGCGTTCAACCACTCGTGGGCGCCTACTACTACCTCTGGAACCCGGCGAACTTCTCTGGTGGGACCCTACGGGGGCATCTCGAACCCCCGCAGGTGCCTGCTTCCTCGCTCGTGAACTCGCTGAGCCCGCAGACCGCAGCCAGGGACATCACGAATGCGCGCCAGGCGGGGATCAACTTCTTCGCCATGGACTGGTGGCCCTACGACGCCGGCTACTCGGGCGCGGACTACCGGGCCGCGGACAAGAACATGAAGCACTTTCTGGCGGCACCGAACATCTCCCAGATGCGCTTCGCCATGTTCTACGAGACGTGGAACCTGGGCTTCGATCCCGGGAGCGAATCCACCCCGGTCACGTTCCAGATGGAACTGCACTTCGACTCGGACATGCTCACCTTCGCCAAGGACTACTTCCACAACCCCTCCTACCTACGGATCCATGGGCGACCCGTGGTGTTCCTCTACCTGACCCGGACCCTCACGGGCGATGTCGCCGGCATGATCAAGGGTGCGCGCACGGTGCTCGCGGCGAAGGACTTCAACCCCTTCTTCATCGGCGACGAGGTCTACTGGCGGGTGACCCCCGAGAATCCCTCTCCGGCGGGGCCGGTCCTGACAACAGAGCCCCAGGTGTCACGCATCGAGCAGTTCGATGCGATCACGTCCTACATCCTCTACTACGGGGATCCGAATTTCTTCCTGGGTCCGACGCAGGACTTCACGGGCTACCCCGGTACCACCGCCATTGTGGCCGACGAGCGCCGCCTCCTGGGCGAGTACAGCTTCGCGACCGGGGGCCGGGTGCCGGTGATCCCCGACATTGCGTCGAGCTTCAACGATCGCGGCTTCCGGCTGCCGACCAATCATCCGGCGCAGCCACGCCAATGGCTCCCCGGGGAGGGACCCGCGTCCACCCTGGACCACCTCTTCCGCTGCGTCGCGCTGCCGTCCGTCGATCCCAAGCTGCCGATGGTCATGGTGACGTCGTGGGACGACTGGAACGAGGACACGGGCATCGAGCCGATCGGTGGCACCCCCACCCATACCGACGACAGCCCCTCGGGCGAGGCCTACACGCAGGGCTACACCTACGGGGGCGAGGGCCGGGCGGCCTTGCGGGTCCTGCGGACCGACACCGCCCTCCTCGACCAGAAGCTCGGGGGCTCGGCCACCGCCTCCAGCCGGAAATCGGGATCGGGATCGGGCACGTCCGGGTCGTGCTGAGGCCTTGATCAAGGCCACGGCGGCCACAACCCTTCAGTGTGCCGCCCAGACCTCTTGGGCGTAGGGTGGTCGGAGGCGCCCGCCTGGGCCCGGATAGATCTTCCTGGTTTGCCGCCCCTCCGGTGCGCCCCAAAGGAGCACCATGACGTCAACCGAGTGTGTGCAGGTTGCCGCGCAGCTGGACGAGCACCACGCACCGGAAACGAACGGCCGCATCGCCGTCTGCCGAAAGTGCGGGGCCCGTGCGGACGGGCCCAGCGGGCTCCATCACGTGGTCCAGACCGGTCGCGCCGGGCGCTCGAGCGAATGGCTCGTCGCCCAGTCGCGGTTACGAGACATCGAATACTCGCAGGCCCTCCGGGCCAAGCCGCTGCCCTAGCGAGACCCCTTCCGCCTACGGACCTCTCTGCCGATTGAAACTCCTGCCCGCCCGCATTCCCGGGCGAGGCAGCCCCGATCAGCAGCGAGCCGTCACCCTGGTCCAAAGAGGCGAAGGGCGCGACACCATGACCCGGCCACTCGGGCCGAGGAGGGTCAGCTCCTCGTTGGCGTTGCCGGTCATGGTCCAGCCGTTCCGGTGCACCACACCATGGTGAAAGCGGCACATGAGCGCGAGGTTTTCCAGATCGGTCCGGCCACCCGGTTTCCAGGCGACGATGTGGTGCACGTCGGCGAAGGTGACGTTGGTACAACCCGGGAAGCGACACTGTCGATCTCTTCGCATGACTTCTCGACGCTGGGCGTCGGTCGGAAAGCGCCGGGCCCGGCCCTCGTACATGGTGTGCCCCACGTCGTCATCGACCGCCACCGCCACGGTGGCGTCACAGGCGATCCTTCGCACCGTGTCGGTGTCGATCAGGCCGTCGCGCTCGAGCTCCCCGGCGAGCTCGCTGCCCTGGCCCGCGACGTCGACCAGCGTGGCGAGGGGCACGTGGACCACGACCAGATTCGGGTTCCCCTTTGTCGTCGGGCCAGAAGATCCGGTCGTCGAGAATCGGACCATCCCCATGAAGCCGTCACAGAGACGCTGATCCAACGGCGTCTCTTCGTCGGCGGCGACCGCGTTGGCCCAGGACTGCAGGCAAGCCCGGGTCTCGGCATAGGACTCGGCCGGAAGCTGGGCGGTCACGGTCCTGCACTGATCGTTGAAACGCAAGAACCGCCGATCGTGCTCCGACGGCGAGCGGGACGCCGATCGGGCTCTCGCCCCTGCGCTGCGAGCGATATCGGCCAGCTCGCGCACCGAATGCTCCTTGGCCTGGCCACAGAGCTCTTGGTCGCTCTCCGCCGTGGCCACGTCGGCCACGGCGCGGACCTTGTCGAAGGAGACCGCACCTTGACTCAGGGCGCCCACGAGGTGGGGCAGGTCCGAGGCCTTCTGACCGACACGGGTGAGCGCCCGCGCGGTCGAGACCGCGATACCGAAGCGCTCGACGGTCCAGGCCTCCGTCGAGGTCGCGCCCTCGTCCCGGTACTCCTCGCCCCGTTCGACCTCGCCCAGGTGGAGGACGATCTCACCATCGAGGGCGGCCCGCTGGCGGAAGAGCATGTCGAGGCGGGCTCTGCGCTGTTCCTTCGAGAGGGTGGGAGCCATCGGGAAGGAACGGTCCCGCTCGGAAGGCGGGCGCGTCAACGGATTCGCCCGATGGTCAGTCCGAGGGGGCGCTCCCGGCCTCGACGTCGAAGGGCTCCAAGGTGATGGCGTGCTCGGGACAGGCCGAGACGCACAGCCCGCACTCGTGGCACTGGTCCGCCCGCACGGCATAGGCCGTCATCCGGCGGTGGGCCGTCGTGCGGAGCTTGCCCAGCAGGCCGAGGGACGTGAAGTCGTCGGGGTCCATCCGCCGCACCTCGAACACGTCGTACGGGCAGACCCGCACACAGTCCCGCTTGGCCTCGCACAGGCCGTGATCGATGACGGGTCGGGTGGCCATCATGCCCCGGCGAGCGGGGCTCTCCAGCCGGGCGACCCGGTGCGCGCCCCGGCCGCCACCCGCAGGCCGACGTAGTTGCGCTGCGCCTCGATCGTCCCCGCTCCGAAGCAGAGGCCCCGGATGTCGCGGTAGGCCCGCTCCAGCGGGTACTCGCGCGAGTAGCCGTAGCCGCCGTGGATCTGCATGGCCTCGTCACAGACGAACTTGGCCGCCAGGTTCGCCGCCGTCTTGGCCATGGCCGTCTCGAGCGCCGGCGGCGTCCCGTGCGGGCCGGCCAGGCGGACGGCCCGGGCCAGCAGCATGCGGGCGCCCTCCAGCTGCACCGCCATGTCGGCCAGCTTCCACTGCAGGCCCTGCAGGTCGGCCAGCGGCCGCCCGCCGATGACCCGCTCGTTCATGTAGCGCACCGCGTGCTCGAGCGCGCCCTGCGCCGCCCCGATGCACATGGAGGCGTTGCCGCAGCGCTCGTGGTTGAGGTGCGACAACAGGACCTTGAAGGCCTCGGTGTTGGAGGGGTCGCCGGCCAGGAGGATGTCGTCGGCGGTGATCTCGACGCCGTCGAAAGCCAGCTCGGCCTCGGTGGCCGCGTGGATCCCCATGCCCTTGTGCCGCCCCGTGACCGACACGCCTTCGCGATCGGTGGGGACGATGACGGCGCCGATGCCCTTGGCCCCCTCGCCGCCGGGCCAGCGGCACCAGACCAGGACGCCCTGGGCCACGTCACCCAGCGTCGAGTAGTTCTTGTACGCGTTGAGACGCCAGCGCCCCGGCCCGTCCTCGACCAGCGCCGCCCGCATGTTCTGCACGGCCGACCCGGCATCGGGCTCGGTGATGCCGATGCTGATCAGCGCGTCCCCGTCGGCGACGGCGGGGAGCCAGCGCTCCTTCATGGCGTCGGGGCCCAGGTGCTCGATCCCCCGCGGCGGCCCGTTGAAGGTGAGCTGGCAGCAGATGGCCGAGGACACGTCGGCCCGGGCGATCTCCTCCAGGACGATGGAGGCCTCGACGTCGCCCAGCCCCATGCCGCCCCACTGCTCCCCCACGGTGATGCGCAACAGGTCCGCCGCCGCCAGCGCCTTGCGCAGCTCGGGTGGGACCGCACCGGCCTCGTCGGCCTCGTGGGCCCGCGGCGCCACCTCCCGGGTGGCCACCTCGCGTGCCAGTTGTCGCAGCGATGCCTGGTCCTCGCTCTCGGCCAGCAGGTCGGTGCCCGACGCCTGGGCCATTTAGCTGTCCAGCCCGGGGCCGTCGAGCTCGGTGCCGAAGATGCCCACGAAGCTGACGCCCTCGCCGGGAGCGCCGCCCAGGTTGTGGGTCAGGCCGAGCGTGCGGCCCGGGCCCACCGTGCTGATCTGGCGGTCCGGCGGGGCCTCGCCCCGCAGCTGCAACCAGCACTCGAAGAGCATGCGCAGGCCGGAGGCACCGATGGGGTGGCCGAAGCTCTTCAACCCGCCGTCGGGATTGACCGGCAGCTCGCCATCGCGATCGAAGGTGCCGGCCAGCACTTCCTTCCAGGCCGTGCCGCGCTCGGCGAAGCCCAGGTCCTCCATGAGGACGAGCTCGGTCGGGGTGAAGCAGTCGTGCACCTCGGCCATGGCGATGCGGCTCGACGGATCCTCGATGCCGGCCTGCGCGTAGGCGTCGGCCGAG
>DATBAO010000070.1:0-6057 GCA_036271495.1 Acidimicrobiales bacterium | reverse complement strand
AAGCGCGCGAAGTTGGGGAAGCACAGCGAACGCTCGACATTAACTACGTCCATGTCCAGCAGCCGCGCCTGCGGGTCGTAACAGCCCGGACGCATCTCGTGGAAGCTGATCGGCTGCGAGCTGATTTCCTTAGCAGCAAAGCCGACGGCCGCCGCGCTCAATGAGATTCCCTGGACGATGTCACCCACGACCCAGAAGTCCGTCTCGGGCCCGCTTGAAGCTGGCCGGAAGTTCTGACGAAAGCCCCTGCCGAACTCCCACGGCATGCGGACAATCCGCGGCCCATCGTCACGGTGCTTTCGCGTCAGCCAGCGTCGCCAAAGGTCGGCAGGTTCGATGACATGATCGTCGACCGAGACGATGGACGGAAAGGCGCTCACGAACGCTCCTTCACGGCGAGGAAAGAGAGGCTTAAGGTGATAGGCAAGCGCACGCCGTGACGACGCGGTCGCCGAGATTGGGGGCGGACGGGCATGTTACGGTCCAAAACATGGGCCCGGAGGATTCTCAGGCATTTTCGAGACCCGAATTCGGACCTCGGCGCAGCAGCGCCCAGGCCGCCGCGTCCTACATCGCCCGGCTCATCTTCGACGGCGAGCTGCGACCCGGGAGTCGTGTCGGCCAAGAGCAGATTGCCGAGCTCCTCGGAATGAGCAAGGTTCCGGTCCGAGAAGCCCTCGTAGCCCTCGAGCGTGACGGCTGGATTCACCTTGAGCAGCACCGTGGCGCGTTCGTCAATCCGATCACCCGCGAAGGGATTGCCGAGCACTACCAAGAGCTGAGCCGGATGATGCTCGAGTACCTTCTCAACCGGGCCGCACGGCGCCAGAACCCCCCGGTAATGGAGGCGCTCCGGCGTATCGGCGCGGCATTCGAGCACACCGACGAGCCGGCGGATGCCCTGCACCTCACAGGAGAGTTCAACGCTGCGCTCATCGCCGACATGGCCGACCTGCCTCGGGCGCGGATGCTGCTTGGGACGTTGCAGATGTCGTCGTTTGTTCCCGGCAACCAATACGAGTCGCTGCCCGAGACGACACACCTGCCCAGACGATTCCTGCCGGGGATTGTGCGTTCGGTCGAGGCATCGGACTTCGATGCCATCGAGCGAGCAGTTGGCGAGATGACCGCAGAGATGACCGAATGCGTCATCGCACATTTTGTCAATCGCGGCGTCATCGGGGCCTGAACACTCGGGCGTCACCGTCGACAGTCCTCTCGTCCCATGCCCCTCAAGGACCCGGGCTAACTCACTCCAGCATTCGGCGCGACTCCGAGCCTCTTCGACCAGCAGCTTGTACACCGTGCCGAGCGACGGCGAGTCGACCCGAACGGCACACGTGCCCCATCCGCACGCCCTCGTCGCGCAGAAACGATCCGATGCTGAACTTGCCCAGCTCGACGCTGACGTTCCATCGCCAGGCCAAGACCAATGTTTACCGTCGCCGGCTGGTCGGGCGGCGATGTCTTTCATCCGGAACGTTGCCCTCGTGGACATCTCTTCATGGCCATGCGTATACTGTATCTGATCCTGCAGTGGGCACCTACTTGTTTGGCACGACGGAACAAGCTAGCGTTTGGTAGACGGCGAAGAAGTCGGCAACCCGCCAGGGTCGCAGCGTCGCAGTGGGATGTCTGCAAGGCACGGAGAAACTCGATCAGGAGGAAGGTGGATGGGAGAGTTCTTGGACGGCAAAGCGGCGATCGTCCCGAGCAGCGAGGCCTCGATGAACGTGCGGCGTTTGCGGCCGCCGATGAGATCGTGCGTCCCCGTTGACGAAGCCTTCGCACACGTCGGCGACATCGCGGTGAAGAAAAAGAATGCACATGACCTCATCAAGGTGCGCTCGTGCACGATGATCGACAACACCGACGTCGACTGGGAATGCGGGATGACAATTGATCTGCGCGGAAGCTTCAACATCAGCCACGTAGCAGCTCGGCACCGGGTGAAGCGCGGCGAACACGGCCGGGTCGACAACTTGTGCTCGAGCAGCCGGTCTCAATTGCTCAATTGAAATTTCCCAAAAAGGGTCTGTTCAACTTTGTGAACGTAATGTTACTGTTTCGGCGATTTAATAAGTTCTGGGCTAACTCAAGGTCCGTTTGACTTTGTTGGTCCAGACCGATCGGGGGGTTTGAAAGTTGCGTACAAGAGTTCTGTTTGTCATCGCGTTGCTGGCGGGATCCGTGAGTTTGTTCGGGTCATTCATCGGCATTGCGTCCAGCGCCGCAGCCACCACGCCCACGAAGGGTGGGACCTTGACCTACTACGGGGCAACCGAGAATCCGGGGATGTCCTGGACTGTTGGCAGCCCCAGCACCTCGGTGGCGACCGGGTTCTACCAGCAGGCTATTTATGGCGACTTGATTGGTGTGAATACCGACGGGAAGATCGTGCCCCAACTAGCTGAGTCGGTGACGGCTACAGACAGTTTCCTGAAGTGGACGATCAAGCTGAAGCCGAATTTGAAGTTCTCCGACGGGACTCCCGTCAATGCGGCCGCCGTCATCTCCGATTATCAGGTTGATGCCAATCCCGCCACAGGCGGGCGCTGCGTCACCGGGATGGCAGGGTTAGCCAGCTACACCAAAGTGAACAACCTGACGGTCCAAATAACGCTCAAGGCACCGGACAGTGAATTTCCCCTGAATTTGACGAATGCGTACTGCCTTGGGGAGCTGGCCTCTCCAACTGCATACGCGAAGGAAGGGGCTGCGGCCTTCAATAATGCGCCAGTAGGTGCCGGGCCGTACAAGCTCAAGTCTTGGGTTCCAAACGACGAAGCGGTCTTCGTGAAGAACCCACAATACTGGGATGCACCTCGTCCCTACATCAGTACGATTATTTACAAGCCGGTGACAGACATCCTGCAACGGGCCAACGCGTTCAAAGCGGCTGGAAGCTCCGCAGCGTGGTGCGGGTGCAGTGTCACCTCGCAGTATCCGACCCAGTTCAAGGCCGAGGGCTATGAGGTCCAGTCCGCGCCACAATGGGGCGGGGTCGCTCTCGGGTTCAATCTCAAATCCGTGCCGGCGCTCCAGAACGTGAATGTACGGCGCGCCTTCGCGATGGCCTTGGACCTCAACAAGCTCAACACCGAGGCAGCAGAAGGTGAAGCCTCTATGGCAACCACGGTCTTCCCTAAGAATTCACCGTTCTATTGCAAGTGTGGCACATTCGATGAAAACAATCTGGCTCAGGCACAGAAGCTCATCAATGCCTATACCAGTGTCCACGGACCGATTTCGATTACCTTCGACGTCGCATCAGCGATCACATCCTGGGGAGACCCAGTGACTCAGGAGTTGGACCAACTCAAGGGTGTCACGATCAATGAGCAAGTCCAAGATGGTGCCACGACGGAAGCCGAGCTCACATCATTGAACTATCAGATGATCTGGACCGGAGCCAGCGGGGCAGATCCGGAACCGAACATATACATCAACTTCATCACAGGGGGGACGAACAACGCCGGTTATAGCAATCCGCAGATGGACGCCGCCCTCGAAAAGGGTCGCTCATCCCAGGATCTAAGTGTTCGCAAGGCCGCCTACGACGAAGTGCAGAAACTCTGGGTCCAAGACGTTCCGGATATCCCGATCTACCGTCCGAACAGTCCTACTGTGGTTTCGAAGAACGTCAAGGGGCTGGCCGTCTACGGTCCAGGCTTTGTCAATATTGCGACGATATGGCTCGCGAAGTGAGACGTCGACAGCAGTCGCAAACTCGGGTGACGACATCCCCAACCTTGGCGCCGAAGTCAGCCACGAGAGCCGGGGCCAGAGAATGTTCGGAGACGGTTGTCGTTTAATAGGACATTTCGGTACTCGATCCCACAGACGCCTCGTGCTGCTACGCATGCTGGCCCCCAAATCTGATATCGCTGGTTCTATCGGTAGGAGCGCACGCGCTGTGTCGTGGTGTTGGATGTCAGCGTCGATGATGGGAGTGCCCAGAGAATGCGAACGAGACCCGCGTTCCGAAACTCATGACCTCGTCTGGTCGGGGCTTCCTCCAGCAGCGCAAATTGCTCTCTCTCAATCGGCTGCGGTCCGCCAGAACAGAGGTGGCACCCTTTCTTCAGGCTGGTTGCGGTCGATTGACCTTCCGTTCTCACCCCGCTGAAGTGGATTCCGCTGACTATGACGAAACTGCTCCGGCGGAGAGTCCAGCCAGCGATAATGCTCTGCTTCAGATCCAAGGACTGCGGACCCACTTTAAGACGCCGCTAGGTGTCGTTCATGCAGTGGACGGAGTGAATCTGAGCGTTGCAAAAGGCGAGACGCTGGGCTTGGTCGGAGAATCGGGCAGCGGTAAGACCGTACTCGCGCGATCAATCATGCGGTTATTTCCGAAGGACAATGTCATCAGCGAAGGCCAAATTGATTTCGAAGGCAGTGATCTGATGATGCTGCGACCGGATCAGCTCCGTCACATATATGGTCCGCGTATTGCGATGGTCTTCCAAGATCCCATGACGTCTCTTCACCCCGTGCTAAAGATCGGTTTCCAAATCACCGAAGGCCTGCGATGGCACAAGAAGGTATCAAAGGCTGACGCCCGTAGCATGGCAATTGAGCTGCTCCGGTCGGTTCACATATCGGAGCCGATTTCACGCCTGGATCAGTACCCGCATGAGCTATCAGGAGGGATGCGGCAACGCGTCATGATCGCCATTGCGATCGCGTGTGGCCCAGCACTTCTTCTTGCCGACGAGCCGACCACGGCCCTGGACGTCACCGTTCAAGCGCAGATCCTTGACCTTCTAGAGGATCAGCAGCGCCAACACCGCATGGCGATGGTTTTCACGACACATGACTTGGGTGTCGTGGCGACAAGAACTCATACCATCGCAGTCATGTACGCAGGTAAGATCGTCGAGAAGGCTACGACACGTGGACTGTTCGCACAGCCCCTTCACCCTTACACTGAAGGACTCATCCTTTGTATGCCGCGGCTGGGACAGCCAAAGCAGGAGCAACTGCGAACGATTGCCGGTCAACCACCGAGCCTCATTGACCCAACTGGTGGGTGTCGATTCGCACCGCGCTGTCCCTACGTCAAGGAGCGCTGTCGCATCGAGGAACCTCCTCTCAGGACTGTCGTGTCAGGTCATGAAGTTGCTTGTTGGTATCCAGTAGGTTCGCTGGCGCGTCAGCGAACAGACGAAGGCTGTGACGATCATGGCAGCGCTACCGTCACTAGCCACAGCAACGAGATTGGGCTCTAGTGGCTGGACCGGGAACCGCCCATCTCCGAGCTAACGGAGCGATTCTGTCTGTCGAGAACCTCATCGTGGAGTATGCAACAAGGGCGGGCACCGTTCAGGCCGTTTCGGATGTGAGCCTCGACCTGATGCCCGGCGAAACGCTTGGCCTGGTTGGAGAGTCTGGTTGTGGCAAATCAACAACGGCGAGAGCGGTTCTCAGGCTGGTGCAGCCTACTTCTGGCGCAGTCCAATTCTCTGGATATGACTTGACGCGTTTGAGGCAGCGAAGCTTGCGAAGACTCCGGTCGAAACTGCAGATGATCTTTCAGGACCCTCGATCGTCGATTAACCCTCGTCGAAAGGTCGGAAATGTCGTGGGCGAAGGGTTGAGAATCTGGAAGCAAGGGTCGAAGCTTGATCGCGAAGTGCAGATTCGCGCTGCGCTCGCTCAAGTGGGGCTCGACTACGAGGTTGCTGCAAACAAGAAGGCCGCTTCGTTCTCAGGCGGTCAGTGTCAGCGAATCAGCATTGCCCGAGCGCTTGTAATGAAACCCCAGGTACTCATATGCGATGAACCCGTGTCGTCTCTTGACGTGTCTGTTCAAGCCCAGATCATAAATCTGCTCGCTGAAATGAAGCAACGACACGGTCTATCGATGCTCTTCATAAGCCACGATCTCGCGGTGGTCGAAAATGTCAGTGATCGAGTTGTCGTGATGTATCTGGGAAAGATCTGCGAGGTCGGGCCGTCGAGCGCTCTCTATAGCGATCCTGCTCATCCCTACACCGTCAGTCTTCTCGCCGCAGTGCCATCTACGGACCCAGAGGAGCGTAGAAGTGGTGA
>DATBAO010000069.1:0-1763 GCA_036271495.1 Acidimicrobiales bacterium | reverse complement strand
CGGCACGGCGTCGTTCCGAGTCGCCAACATCAGCATGTTGACCCAGTGGGCGAGTCGAGGCTTCGTGGTCGTGTCTGCCGACTATCCGGGGCTCTATCTGCACGACGAGCTCGCGTCGACCCTCGACTGCGGCCTCCCGTCGACCGGCGCGCAGGACGTGCCGACCGACGTCACCACCCAGATCACCGCGCTCGCGTCCCCCACGGGCCCGCTGGCGTTCTTGGCCGGCCACATCGACGTGAACCGGTTGGGGATCACCGGACACAGTCAGGGGGCCTGCATCACCGCGAGCATCGCCAACGATCCGCACGTGCAGGTCGTCGTCCCGATGGCCGGCAGCGTGGCGGTGGCGACATCGTCGACTCTCAGGGGCATCGCCTTCATCGCAGGAGTCGACGACAAGGTCATCAGCTACAGCTCGCCCTTGGGCTCGATCGGGAACGTCGTCTGCACGCAGGGCAATCTGCAGCAGTCCGACACCGGCGCCTACACGGCTTCCCCGGGCCCGCCGGCGGTGAAGAAGCGGCTGGTCGGGATCACGGGCGGCGGACACCTCTCGGTGACGGACCTCTGCACGTTGAACGCGGCCAAGGTGGACGCCGCCCACGAGGCCATCAACGACGGGGTCTGCGGGGTAGGGGACGCCGTGATCATCGGCCTCGCGGCGCTCGACGACTGCGGGACGGTCGACATGGACACGGGCATCCACGACACCAATTACGCCAGCACCGCCGCGTTCGAGGAGGTCCTGATGTGCGCCGATCGAAGCGCGGCCTTCGCGAACCTGCAGCAAAACCTGACGACGGTCGGCGACTTCCATCAAGCCCAATAGGCGCGGAAGCGCTCTTCGACCGCAACTCTCTGGAGTTTACTTGTCCATGGCCTTCGATTCCCGCATGCGCCTCATCGTCACTCTTGCGATTGCGCCGGTCCTTTCGCACTGCTCTTCGAGCAGCAACCCGAGTTTCCAATATAATTCAGGGTCGGGCTCCGGGGCGGCGGGCGCTCACTCGGGATCCGGTAGTGCGTCATCCGGTTCGGGAAACGAGCTGGGCGACGACCTGAGCAGCGGAAGCGAGAGCGGTTCCGGGTCCACCGAAGGCTCCGGCTCGACGGGCGACGACACGGGGCCGACGGGCGACGACGCGGGGCCGACGGGCGACGACGCGGGGCCGACGGGTATGGGCAACGACGCGAGCGCGCCCGGCAACGGCGGCTCTTGCCCGGGGAATGCCATGTACCCACAGACCACCTTCGTGCCGCTGGGCGTCAAGTCCACAACGGCGTTTACGAAGGGGCAGAGCGATGCCATCCCGGGCGTGAGCGGCAAGACGGCGCCCGCCGGGTGGGACTTCCACCAGAGCGGCCTTTGCCGGGACGGATCTCCGGCCGGGTTCTACGCGCACTTCTCGACCGCCAGCTCCACCAAGCTCTGGATTTACCTCGAGGGAGGAGGCGCGTGCGACAGCGCCACCTTTTGCACCCACAATCCGGCGAACATCGCCCAGGTCTTCAGCGGGGGCGCGGCGTCGCAGGGACAGACCATCGGCGGCTCGCTGGGCTTCGACGGCAATGGGTTCCAGCAGCCGTACGTCGCCAGCAACGGCTATAGCCCCGGAATTTTCGACTTCACCAACTCGGCCAACCCGTTCAAGGACTGGAACGCCGTCTACGTCCCGTACTGCACCGGCGACGTGCACTTCGGGACGGTCGAGAACGTCGACATCCCCGACCAGGGGCTCACCGGCGGCGTGAAGGCGCAG
>DATBAO010000068.1:0-23487 GCA_036271495.1 Acidimicrobiales bacterium | reverse complement strand
CACCGCCCCCACGAACCCTGCGCTCCCGCCGAGCATCGCGATGCCCGCGGTCGTGTTGGCCACCGATCCGCCCGAGACGAAACGGGGGGCGCCCATGAACTCCTGGACCGAATTGGCGGTCGCCAGGTCGATCAGGGTCATGGAACCCTTTTCCAAGCCGACCTGGTGCAACTGCTCCTCGGTCGCCATCTCGATCACGTCGAGCAGTGGCGAGCCCAGTGCCACCACGTCGAGATCGTGGCGGGGCTGATCGTTGGCGGGCATGGCTTCCTGAGCGGGCACGGAGCGAGAAACTACCCGCGGCACCGCGGGTAGCCTGCATGGATGCCTTCAGCTCCCACGTCTGCCGTCGCGCCCGGCTCGGAGCCGTTCCGTTTGCCCCGGACGATTGAGCCGGAGATCTACCACATCGAGATCGAACCGGAGGTGGCGTCCGCCACCTTCTCGGGCACGGTACGGATCGACGCCATCGTCCACGAGACCGTCGACGAAATCGTGGTCAACGCCGCGGAGCTGGCCATCAGCGACGTGGAGGTCCTCACCTCCGACGGGATCACAATCCTGTGCAGCGTCACCTTCAACGACGAGCTCGAGCAGGTCACGTTCCATCCGGCTGACCTGCTGCCTCCCGGGCCCTGCACGATCAGCTGCCGGTTCAGCGGCACCCTCAACGACAAGCTGCGGGGCTTCTACCGGTCCACCTACACCGGGCCGGACGGCGAGACCCAGACGATGGCCACGACCCAATTCGAGTCCGTCGACGCCCGGCGATCCTTCCCCTGCTTCGACGAGCCGGACCGCAAGGCCGTCTTCGAGGTCACGCTGATCGTGGAGCCCGATCTGGACGCCATTTCGAACTCGCCCGTCGTCGCCGTCGACGAGGTGGGCCACAAGCGGCGCATCCGGTTCGCCCCCACCATGAAGATGTCGACCTACCTGGTCGCCTTCGTCGTGGGCAAGCTCGAGATGACCGAGACGGTCGACGTGGACGGCGTCCCGCTCCGGGTGGTCTGCACCCCCGGGAAGCTTCCGCTGGCCGACTTCGCCCTGGAGGTCGGCGCCTTCGCGTTGCGGTTCTTCACGGAGTACTTCAACATCCCCTACCCCGGCGACAAGGTCGACCTCGTGGCCATTCCCGACTTCGCCGCCGGCGCCATGGAGAACCTGGGCTGCATCACGTTCCGCGACACCGCCCTCCTGGTCAACACCGACGAGGCGGCCCGGGCCGAGCTCGAGCGCGTGGCCGATGTCATCGCCCACGAACTGGCCCACATGTGGTTCGGCGACCTGGTGACCATGGGCTGGTGGGAGGGCATCTGGCTCAACGAGGCCTTTGCCACCTTCATGGAGACGCTCTGCGTGGACGCATTCCGCCCCTCCTGGGACCGCTGGATCGGCTTCGCTCCGTCGCGGGAGGCGGCCCTGGGCGTCGACGCCCTGCACCTGACCCGTCCGATCGAGTACCCGGTGGGACCGCCCAAAGAGGCTGAGGGCATGTTCGACGTGCTGACCTACGAGAAGGGCTGCGGCGTCCTGCGCATGCTGGAGCAGCACATCGGCCCCGAGGTGTTCCGCGACGGCGTCCGGACCTACCTCAAGGCCCACGCGTACGGCAACACGGTGACGAGCGACCTGTGGGACGCGCTCGAGGACGCCAGTGGCGCACCGGTGCGCGACGTGATGGACACGTTCATCCTGCAGGGTGGGCACCCGCTGGTCTCGTTGCACGGCGACGTGCTCAGCCAGCAGCCCTTCGCGCTCGGGCCCGTCCCCGCCGGCGAGACGTCCTCCATCGGCTCGGAGTGGCGGGTCCCTGTCGCGGTGCGGGCGCTGCCCGCCGGCGGCGAACCGGGCGCAGCCCTGCGTCATCTGGTCCTCGACGCCGCGCCCGAGTCGATCCCCGAAGCGGGACAGGGTCTCGCCGTCGTCAACGCGGGCGGCTGGGGCATGTTCCGGGTCGGCTACGACGCCGCGCACCGTACCGCGCTGGCCGAGCAGCTTCCCGAGCTCACTCCGCTGGAGCGCGCCAACCTGCTGGCCGACACCTGGGCCACGACGCTGGCCGGGCACACCACCCTGCAGGATTTCCTGGTCCTGGCGGCGCGCCTCGGCAACGAGACCGACCCGGCAGCCTGGTCCCCCGTGGGAGCCGCACTGGTCCTCACCAAGCGGATCGCGCTCGAGGAGCAGGAGGGCGCCCTGCGCCAGGCCGTCGCCGCGCTCATCGGGCCGACCCACCGCCGGCTCGGTTTCGACGCCGTTCCGGGCGAGAGTGACCGCACCCCGACCTTGCGGGCACTGGCCATCAATCTCATGGGGACCGTGGGCGCTGACGCCGACGTGCGCGCCGAGGCGGCCCGCCGCTTCGACGCGTCGCCCATCGGAGGGGGGTCGGGAGCTCCGATCCCGCCCGACATCGAGTCGGCAACGCTGTCCGTCGTCGCACAGCTCGTGCGAGCCGGCGACTACGACGCACTCCTGGAGCGCTATCGCACGGCGTCGACGCCCCAGGAGGAGATGCGTTCGCTGGGAGCCCTGGCCGGCTTCCCCGACGTGGACCTGTGCCTGCGCACGTTCGACCTGGCCATGACCGAGGTGCGCAGCCAGAACGGGTTCGCCGTCCTCGGCTCGCTCCTGGCCAACCCCGTCGCCAACCAAGCGGTGTGGACCCGGCTGACCGAGCAGTGGGATGCCGTGCTCGAGCGGTTCCCGAAGAACGCCCCGCCCCGCATCATCGAGTCGATTCCCGCCTTGTGTGGCGACCCGGCCTTCGCCGAGGGCGCCATCGCCTACCTGGCGTCCCACCCGATCCCCTCGGGGCCGCGCCGGGTGGCGCAGTCGGTGGAGCGTCTCCGGGTCAACGTGGCGTTCGGCTCACGCGAGCGGGCCGGACTGGCCGACACGCTGCGGGCCGCCGGCACACCTGCTTCTTGATGACCGGGCGATCCCCTGGGCCCGACGCCCTGGGCTCGGCGCGCCTGCAGTCCCTCTTCGAGACGGCGCGACGCACCCGCGGCTTCATGCCCGACGACGAAGGGGAGGCGCTGTTCCACGCCGCCCTGCGCGCCGGGCAGGCCGATCTGCCCGCGGCCGCCCCGGCGACCTTCGTCGAGATCGGTGCCTGGTGCGGGAAGTCGACGGTGTACCTGGGCGCGGCCGCCGAGGCGACGGGCGCGGCCCTGCTGTCCATCGACCATCACCGCGGCTCGGAGGAGAACCAGCCGGGCTGGGAGTACCACGAGCCCGATCTGGTCGATCCTGCCGTGGGCCGTATCGACACGCTGCCCTTCTGGCGCCGCACCATGACGGAGGCCGGCCTGGAGGCATCCGTCATGGGCATCGTGGGCGACTCCCCCACGCTGGCGGCGCGCTGGGACCGGCCGCTCACCTTTTGCTTCATTGACGGCGGCCACGGCGACGAGCCCGCCTGGGCCGACTTCCGGGGCTGGTCCCCGCACGTGGCCCTCGGTGGCTGGCTGGCCATCCACGACGTGTTCCCGGACCCCGCCGATGGCGGCCGTCCTCCCTACGAGCTGTACTGCGCCGCGCTCGAGTCCGGTGAGTTCACCGACGACGGCGCTTGTGGCAGCCTGCGCGTCCTGCGCCGCATCACCCTGCCCGGCTGACGCGCCGCGGCCCCTCGGCCGGCCTCACCCCCGCGAGTCGGCGCCTTCCACGGCGACCGCGCCGGGCAACGCGACCGGCGCCGGCGTCACCACCGCGGCCGCACCGGAACGGAGCCCGACCACGGCGACGAACGCCGCGACCAGCGTGGCGCCGGCCGCCACGATCAGCGCCAGGTGGTACCCCGACACGAACGAGGCGACGGCATCGGGCCGGTACTGGGCACCGAGGGCGTTCGTCACGACGCTGATCTGCCCGCCGGCGACGTACTGGGCCTGTGCGGCCGCCCCGGGCACGCCGGCGCTGCGGCTGGCCCAGGCACTGGTGGCGGTGTGGACCCCGATCGTCCCCAGGACCGCCAGTCCCACCGAGGTCCCGACCTGGCGCGCCGCGTTCACGAGGCCGGACGCGCCGCCCGAGACGCCCGGAGGGACGTCGCGCATGGCGACGTTGACCACGCCCGGAACCAACGTCCCCCAGCCGATACCCACCAGCACGTACCCGACGAAGGCCACCGAGAACGACGTGGAGTCCGACAGCAAGGCCAGGACGGCAACCCCGGCCGCGCCGATGAGGCACCCGCCGGTCACGATCACGACGGGCTCGAAGCGGCGCCGCAACCGGCCGGCGAACTGGGCGGTCACGATGAACGGGATGTTCATGGACAGCCACGACACGCCCGTCCGGAAGGGTGACCAGCCCTCGATGTCCTGGAAGAGCAGCGTGACGTAGAACATCACACCGGCGAGCGCGAGATAGGTGAGCAGGTAGACACCGCACCCCGACACGAAGCTGCGGGCGCGCAACAGGCTGGGCGGCAGCATGGGTGACGACGTCCTGTTCTCCCACAGCACGAAGAACACCACCAGGACAAGGCCCACCACCAGCGGGCCGGCCACTTCGAACGAGGCCCAGGGGTGGCTCGACGACTCGATGAGACCGAACGTGATGCCGAGGAGCCCGAGGGCGATGGCAATCATCCCGACCGCATCGAGCGCACGGCCCTCGGGGTTGCGCGATTCGCTCACCGCGACGAAGGCGATGACGAAGCCGGCGATGGCGAACGGTACGTTGACCCAGAAGACCGACGACCAGCTGAAGACGGACAGCAACGCCCCTCCGACCACCGGGCCCAGCCCGAAGCCGAGGCCCGAGATGGCGGCCCACATGCCGAAGGCGCCCGCCCGGCGCTCAACCGGGTAGGTCTCGGTCAGGATGGCCAGCGTCAGCGCCGACATGAAGGCACCGCCGACACCTTGCAGCGCGCGCGATCCGATGAGCGCCACGTCGGAGGTCGACAGCGCGCAGGCCACGGAGCCGAACGTGAACACCACCATGCCGATGAGGAAGAACCGCTTCCGCCCGTAGCGGTCTCCCAGGGCACCGCCGAGCGGAATGAACGCGGCCAGGCTCAGGGCGTAGGCGCTGATCACCCACTCGAGCCGGCCCGCTGTCATGTGCAGTTCCCGTTGGATGGACGGCAGAGCGGTGTTGACGATGGTGACGTCGAGCAGGGTCATGCCCTGGGCGATGCACATCGCCACCAGCGTCAGCTGCCGCCGGCGCCTGATGCGCGGGTCCTCGCGGGAAGTCAGCTGCTCAGACAACTCGGGACAGGGCGCGTCGACGGGAACACATGGGCATCGCCATCGAATCTACCTGCCGCATCGTGGACCCGGACTGCTCCGACGGCCCAGCGAGGGGTGTGCTCAGCCCCGGGAGAACCCTCGGGGTGGGGCGGCCATGGTGCACCCCTCAATGGCGTCTCCGCAGTGGGGCTCGGCCAGGTCGAGCGCGGCGGGGAGGCCTTCGCCGCGGAACAGGCCGGCCGCCGGGCTGGTGTTCGACAGCGCGTCGGCCGCCAGCACCATGGCGCCGAACGTGTACGTGGTCCGCTCGTCTTTCGGAAACGTCTCCCGCTCCGGGAAGACCAGGCCCGTCCAGTAGGACCCGTCCGCCAGGCGCAGGTTCTGCCCGGCGGCGAACAGGTCCATGGCCGGACCGTCCATGCCGAGCGCGTCGAGGGTCAGCACGCATTCGGCCGTCTCGGCTGCCGTGACCCAGTCGCCGGTCGAGACGCAGCGCACGCCGAGGCCCTCCATGACGAAGGTCGACCACCCTTCCGCAATGCGATCGCGCCCGGCGTCGCCTTCGAGCGCGCCGGACAGCATGGGGTAGTACCAGTCCATGGCGAACTCGACCTTGGGGGCGAACGCACCGGGGTGATGGGCCACCGCGTGCCCGAGCCGCCCGGCGGCCAACTCCCAGTCGGGGCGGTCCTTGGCCAAGCACTCGGCAATGGCCACGGCGCAACGCATGGAGTGGTAGATCGACGAGGAGCCGGTCAGCAGGGCGTACCCCTCAGGGCGACCGGCTGAGTCACGCGACCACAGCACGGACCCGTCGGGCTGCTGGAACCGCAGGATGAAGTCGATGCCCTTTTGAATCGTCGGCCAGAGCTCGCCCAGGAATTCGACGTCCCCGGTGATCAGGTGGTGCTGCCAGGCGCCGGCCGCCAGGTAGCCGCACACGTTCGTGTCGAGCCGGAGGTCCTTGACCGTGTCGCCCTGGTAGTAGTTGAACCAACTCCCGTCGGGCAGCTGACGCCGGGCCAACCAGCGATAGGCGTCGACGGCCTCGTCCACCAGGCCGCAGACGGTAAGGGCCATGGCCGCCTCGACGTGGTTCCACGGATCGCAATGGCCACCCACGAACCACGGGATCTGCCCGTCGTGACGCTGGACCGCCGCGATGGCCTGTCCTGTGGCGAGCACGTCGGCACTGGTGAGGATGCCGGGGACCGCCGGCAATGTGGCGGAACGGATCTCTTCTGTGGTCATGCTGCAGCTCCCTGGCTCGGTGAGGTCGGCCCGCGCCGCCCGGGCACACCGCGAGGCAGCGTGGGCTTCACGTCGGGCAGGTCCGCCACGCTGGTCGTCGGCTTGGTCAGGTACAGCACCAAGCTCTTGCCGATGACCGGGCTGAGCACCCGGTCGGCGGTGCGCGTCACGAACGGGGCCTTCACGATGTCCCAGACCAGCACCTTGTGATACGCCTCGACCGCCGGGTGCGAGTCGTTCGAAGGGCCCACGAGGCAGCGCAGCCACCAGTAGGGCGAGTGCAGGCCGTGGGCGTGGTGGTAGCCGGTGGGCTCGAGCCCGGCGGAGGTGAGGCGGCGCTCCAGGGTCGACCGCCGGTAGATGCGCACGTGCCCCCCAGGCGTGTCGTGATACTCGTCGGAGAGGGCCCAGTTGACGACCTCGGGCCCGCACCGTGGCACCGTCACCGCCATGGCACCTCCGGGGCGGAGCACGCGCGACAGCTCGCGCATGGCCGCGGAGTCGTCCGGAATGTGCTCGAGCACCTCGGACGCGATGACGCGGTCAAAAGTCCCGTCGGGGAAGGGCAGGGCGAGCGCGTCGCCCTGCACGGCCGTCACCGGATGGCCCGGTGGAATTTCGCCCATCTCGATCATCGCGGCGAAGGTGCCGCGCACCTGGGCCACCTCTTCGGGGCCGGCGTCGAGGGCGACCACCGAGGCGCCACGGCGTGCGGCCTCGAAGGCGTGCCGCCCGAATCCGCACCCGAGGTCCAGCACGAGGTCGCCCGGGCCAACCCCGAGCCGGTCATAGTCAACGGTCAACATCAGGCTGCTCCACTGATCAACGGCGTTCCGACATCGTCACCGGGGGCCACCGGCGCGCCCGGCAAGGGCCTGCCCGCCATGACCGCCTCGTAGCAGGCGGCCGTCCCGGCGGCCGTGACCTGCCAGGTGAATCGGCTCACCACCCGCACGCGTCCGGCCGCACCGAGGCGGGCCCGCAGAGCCGGGTCGTCGAGCAGACGGGCGATGCCGGCCGCCAGGGCGCCGGGGTCGTCGGGCGGCACCAGCAAGCCCGTCTCGCCGTCGGTACCCACGACTTCGGGCAACGCCCCGCCCGTCGTAGCCACCACCGCCACGCCACAGGACATCGCCTCAATGGCCGGGAGAGAGAATCCCTCGTAGAGGGAGGGCACGACCGCCACTTGGGCTTCGCCGTAGAGCCGGGCCAGCGCGTCGTCGGAGATGCCGCTCACGCAGTGGACGGCATCGGCCAGACCCAACCGCGTGATCGCCTGGTCCACACGTCCGCCCTCGTTGGGGCGGCCGATCACGGTGAGCTCGACGTCGCGCTCGGTGCGCAGCTTGGCCACCGCTTCGAGAAGCGGCACCAGTCCCTTCATCGGCACGTCGCTGCTGGAGGTGACCATGATCCGCCCCGGCACCGGCGTGACGTCGTCGAAGGGCCGGAACACGGTGTGGTCGACCCCGACCGGCACGACGGTCATCCGCTCCGGAGCGACGTCCATCTGGGCCGCAATGTCCTGACGGGAGTTCTGCGACACCGTGAGCACCGCCGGCAGGGCGCGCGCCACGCGTACCTGCATGCCGAGGAAGCCGAACCAGCGCCGCGTCGTGAACCGCTGCCAGGGGTTCGTCGTGTGCAAGAGCGCGAGTTGGCGGTCGACGGTGATCGGGTGGTGCAACGTCGTCAGCAGCGGCCAGCCGTCTTCGACCATGCCCAGCATCCCGTTGCCGAGGCACTGGTTGTCGTGGACGACGTCGAACTCGTCGCGGCGCTGCGCCAGGATCTCCCGCGCCCGCAAGGAGTACGCCAGCGGCTCCCCGAAGCCGGCCGTGCACATGATGCCGAACTCGGTCCAGTCCTCCCGGGAGGTGAACTCGCTCCAGGCGGGGATGCGGAACGGATCGGGCTGGCGGTAGAGGTCGAGGCCGCGGACAGGCGTGAACCCGACCCCCTCGTCCAGGTCCGGCCACGGCGGGCCGGAGAACACCTCGACCGAATGACCCAGCGCGACGAGCTCGCGGGTGAGGTGACGGGTGTAGACACCCTGTCCACCGCAACGGGGATTGCCACGATAGATCAGGAAGGCGACGCGCAAACCCCCAGGTCGGGGGGGTGCGGCGGGAATCGGGGCGGGCAACGCAATGTGGCGAGAGCGCTCCCAGGACTGCTTTGTCTCAATCCACTTCTGGCGAGGCGTTTTAGGCAAAGGATGTCCCGACTCGACCCACCATGACCCTCTAGCCTCCCCGAACCCCCTGGTCCTGTGCAAACGGCGCTCTCAGCGACGTGTCGGGCGGTGCTTCAGACGAGGCCGAACCAGCCGAGCACGGTCAGCACGACATAGACGGCGGCCACGGCCGCGACCGCCACGATGGCCAGGCCGCCGACCCAGCGGGCGACCGGGCCATTGGCCGCAGAGCCGAGGAGGGAGCGCCGGTTGGCCAGCACCAGGATCAGGATGAGCGTCATCGGCGTGATGACCCCCTCGAGCACCTGGGTGTTGAGGATCAGGGTGATGAGGTTGCCCGGCACGAGCACCACGGCGGCGCCGATCAGGATCTGGAAGGTGAAGATGCCGAGGAACACGGGGGCCTGCCGGAAACTCGACGAGACCGAGCGCTCGACGCCGATCGCCTCGGCGATGGCATAGGAGGTCGACAGCGGCACCACGGCCGCCGCCAGGGCGGAGGCCCCGAGCAGTCCGAGGCCGAACAGCGTGGTGGCGAAGGCGCCGGCCACGGGCTTGAGCCCCTCGGCGGCGGTGGTCGCCGAGGTCAGCGGCCCGGTCCCCCCGATGGTGGCCCCCGTGGCGATGATGATCGACATGGCCACGATGGCGGCCAGGACGGCGCCCATGATGGCGTCGACCCGCTGGAACTTGTACTGCTCGGGCTTGATGCCCTTGTCCACCACGGCGCCGGCCTCGTAGAGCTGGATGTAAGGGGTGATGGTGGTGCCGATCAGCGCGACCGCAATCAAGAGGAACGACTTGGACGCGACGAAGTGGGGCCACACGGTGTTGGCCGCCACCTCGTGCCAGTTCGGGTGGGCCAGGACGGCGGCGATCGGATAGGCGATGAACACGACCGTCAGCAACAAGAAGATGCGCTCGGCGTAGCGGTAGGAACCGAACAGGACGAGCGACCAGATGGCCACCGCGGCGATGGGCACCGAGATGTAGCGGGAGACGTTGAACAACTCGAAGGACGTGGCGATACCGCCGAACTCGGTGACCATCAGCCCCACGTTGGCGATGGCGAAGGCCGTGAGGCGGAGGTCGAATTCCTCCCGGATCAGGGCGGCCAACCCCTTGCCGGTATGGGTGGCCAGGCGCGCCACCATCTCCTGGACGATGACGTACGCCACCGTGATGAGCACCATCAAGAAGAGGGTGCGGTAGATGAACTGGGCCCCGGCCGACGAGTAGGTGACGATGCCACCGGCGTCGTTGCCGGCCGCCGCCGCGATCAGGCCCGGCCCGGCGGCTGCCAGATAGATCAGCCACCGCCGCGGCGGAGCCTGCATCTTCATGACAGAAGGCGCGGAAAGTGGAACCGACCCTTGGTCGGGACCAGTGCATCGAGGACGTCATCGGCCAGGATGCGACCGATCGGGCATCCGTCGTCGTCGACGACCACCATTGAATGTCGCCGGGCCTCAATCAGTTCCGTGGCCGCGTCGTTCGCCGACGTGTGCGGGCTCACCGTCACCACGTCCTCATCGGCGAGGAGTGCCGACATGCGCGTGTCGGTCGAGGCCCGCAGCGCCAGCAGGATGTCCAGCACGGAGACGTCGCCGAGAAGCCGGCCGTCGTCGTCGACGACGGCCACCGCATCGAGGTCAGCGCCGTGTGCCCGCGCCTCGGACAGTCGGTCGACGACCTTCTTGACCTTGTCCCCCGACCTGGCCGTGACCAGCGCCGTCGTCATGATGCCACCCGCCTCGTCCTCGTCGTACCCGAGGAGCTCGCGCAGGGCCAGTGCGGTCACAGCCGGGACGTGGCGCAGCACCTCGCCCTGCACGGCGATGGGCAGGTCGCGCAGCGCGTCGACGGCCTCGTCGGGCTCCATGGCGGCGAGCAAGCGGGCCGCCTCGACGGGGTCGGACTCCCGCAGCAGTTGCTCGAGGTCCTCGGGCTGCATCTCCTCGAGGGCGTCGGCGGCCTCGTCGGGACCGAGCGCGGCCAGCAGCTCCTTGCGCTCGTCGCGTCGCAGATCCTCCAACAGGTCGGCCAGTTCGCCGGGACGCAGCCGGTGCAGCCCCTCGTTGGTCGTCTTGAGCCGCACATGGGTGGCGGCACCGCTGATGTCCTTGGCCGACTCGGTGAAGGGCTGGATCGCCGCCCAGTCGATGACGCGGTCGGGCGTCGGGCGCGGCCGCCACCGGCGTGGTCCGAGGCGGCGCAGCAGGGTGGCGTTCGAGACATCGGCCCCCACGAGCCGGATGCGCCCGATGACCTCGGCGAGGTACAAGTCCGCGGCGCGGATGACCTGTACCCCTTCGACGTCGACGAGTTGGTGGTCGAGCACGTCCTTCGCCAGCAGCACCTCGCCGGAACGGCGGATGACGTCGCGCAGGTCGAGCCGGGACGAGCGCAGCACCACCTCGGCGTGGCCGATGCGGTCGATGGCCGAGGCCGGGACGAAGGCCAGCCGCCGCCCCACCCTGATCACGAGGCCGCTCACCGGCGGATACATCTGCCCGTCGGCCCAGCGCGCGACGACGTCGTCCAGCCGCCCGATCTCCTGGCCCGTCTGGTTCCGCACGGGGCGGCCGAGCAGGCCGGCCAGCGACACGATGGAATCGAAGACGCCTTCGGACGCCAGAATGCGGCGCGTCCGGCGGCGGCGCTGGTGTGGCTTGCGTTCCGCATCACGGGAACGTCCGGGAATCAAACGCGAGCGGCTCGGCGCGCTCGTCGACGGTGGCGTGGCCATGGAGCTACCTCCTGTGGCGTCTTCGAAGGAGTTCGGATCGGATGTCCGGTGGGCGCCCGCGCCACACCAGGATCAGCGAACGGCGTCTGCCTCCGTGCGCTCCCCGCGTTCGGGGGTCACAGCTCGTGCGTGGCGCGACTCAGCGTCGGCACGGAGTAGGGCATGCGCCGGCTGTACTACTGGGGGGTTCGCCCCTCGACATGGCCGCACCTCCTTCTCCGGTTGTCCCTGTGCGGGAGGGATCACGCAACATTCCCGGCGGACATCTTACCGGGCTGCCCACAGGGCATCGGGCTTGCACCCCGGTCGCTAAGAGGTCGACGAGGCAGGTACCGTGCCTCTCATGGACCTGAGCTACCCACCAGAAGCCGAGGAATTCAGGACTGAAATCGCCGGATGGCTCAAGGAGAACCTTCCTGAGGGCTGGGGCGACGCCGATTTCTCGATGACGGCCGAAGAACGCAGTGCGTTCAACGAGGAGTGGACGGCCAAGCTGTTCGGCGGCGGGTGGATCTGCGCCAGCTGGCCGACGGAGTACGGCGGCAAGGGTCTGAGCTTGTTGCAACAGGTCGTCTTGAACGAGGAGTTCGCCCGCGCCGGCGCACCGCTGCGGGCCGACTTCTTCGGCGACACCCTCGTTGGGCCGACGATCCTGCAATGGGGCAGCGAGGAGCAGAAACAGCAATTCATCCCAGGGATCCTCAAGGGCGAGATCGCGTGGTGCCAGGGATTCAGCGAGCCCGACGCAGGCTCGGACCTGGCGGGCCTCAAGACGCGGGCCGAGCTCGACGGCGACGAGTGGGTGATCAACGGGCAGAAGGTGTGGACGACCCAGGCGCACTACGCCGACTACATCTTCCTGCTGGCCCGCACCGACCCCGATGCGCCCAAGCACGCGGGGATCTCCTACCTCCTCGTCCCGATGAAGCAACCCGGCGTCGAGGTCCGCCCCATTGAGCAGGTCGACGGCTCGGCGGAGTTCAACGAGGTCTTCTTCACCAATGTGCGCTGCCCGAAGGAGAACGTCATCGGCGGCGTCAACAACGGGTGGAAGGTCGCGATGACGACGCTCGGCTTCGAGCGCGGCACCTCGTCGACCACCGGGCACCGGCGCTTCCAGAAGGAGTTCGACCAGATCCTCGCCGAGGCGCGTGAGAGAGGACGTGACAGCGATCCCCTGATCCGCCAGCGCCTGGTGCGGTCGTGGTCGAAGATCAAGATCATGCAGATCAACGGCTACCGCACCCTGACCGACGTCTTGAACGGCACGCACACGACGGCGGCCCTCGGCGCCTGCAACAAGATGTTCTGGTCGGAGGCGCACCAGGACACCATGAACCTGGCCATGGACATCCTCGGTATGGACAGCCAGGTGCTGCAGGGCGACACCTCGGCCGACGCGCTCCTTCCCGGAGCCCGGCGGGCCCGGGCGAGCTACCCGGTCGGCAACCTCCAGTCGCTCTTCTTCTTCTCGCGCTCGGAGACGATCTGGGGCGGTTCGGCGGAGATCCAGCGCAACATCGTGGGCGAGCGGGCGCTCGGCCTGCCCAAGGAACCGAAGCCCGCCTGAATGCCGGCGGGGCCCCGGTGCACGGCCCTGCTTTTGCTCCAAGGAGGCCCGGCCATTTCCCCTACTCTGGGCCGGGTACGACGACCGGTCGGACACGGCGAACGGGGTGAACAGCCATGCTGGTGAGAGAGTGCCTGCGGACGGCACCGGTGACCGTCCCTCCGGGATGCACCCTGGAGGAGGCCGGGCGGTTGCTGGGCAGCCACGGCGTCGGCTCGCTCCTCGTCGTCAACGGCGACCGCCTGGTGGGGATCGTCACCGACCGCGACATCACGGTGCGCGGCGTCGGTGAGGGCAAGCCGTCATCCACCCCGGTCGAGGCGGTGATGACCGCCGACCCGATGACAATTCAGGGCTCCGATGACGTCTTCGCGGCGTTCGCCGTGTTCAAGACGGCCAGCGCCCGGCGGCTCCCGGTGCTCGAGGAGAAGGAACTCGCCGGGATCATCTCCGTCGACGACCTCCTGCTGTCGCTGGTCGAGGAGTTCGGTGCCGTCATGTCACCGGTCGCCAAGAAGCTGGTGCACCCGGCCTGAGGGGGCGCTACAGGCTGGGGACGTAGCCGCCCGAGCCGAGGGCGGCGCTCTCGTCGTCGCTCAACGAGTCGTCGACCCCACCCAGGACCTCGGTGACCCAGTCCAGGCGCTCGCGCAGGATCCGCTCCACCCCACCCGACAGGGTGGCCGAGCTGATGGCGCACGAGCTGCACGCCCCCTGGAGCTGGACCTCTATCACCCCGGCCTCGACATCGGCCCGCACCAGCACCAGGTCGCCGCCGTCGGCCTGCACGGCCGGGCGCATGAGGTCCATGATCCCCTGCAGCTTCTCGAGGCGCTCGGCCCGCTCGGCGTCGCTCAGTTGGGACTGGGTATCGGTCACCCCTCCATTCTGCCGTGCCCGACGCACGCCCGTTCACCTACCCGTCACACGCCAGTGAGCCAACCCTTCACCGGGGTTACGATCGGAGCAGGCCGGACCGTGCCGGGCCCCGCCTGCCGAACGAAGGGAAACGAGCCGTGACCGTGAAAGTTCTGGGAGTGTTCAAAGGCGCCAAGGAGACCCGGGAACTTCCTGCAGGCACGGTGATCTTCGAGGAGGGCTCCACCGGCGAGGAGATGTTCGGGATCGTTTCGGGTGCCGTCGAGCTCCGCATGGCCAACGGGCACTCCTTCACCCTCGGGCCGGATGACACCTTCGGCGAGATGGCCATGGTCGACTCGTCGGCGCGCAGCGCCACCGCGGTCGCCACGGAGGACTGCACGGTGGCGGTCATCGACAAGCACCGCTTCCTGTTCCTGGTCGGTGAGACCCCGAACTTCGCCCTGCAGGTCATGGCCAGCCTGGCCGAGCGCCTGCGGGCCGCCCAGGCGGAGGGCTGAGACTCAGTCGAGCCCGACGGGCTCGGGCCGCCCGCCCTGCACCACGGGGTTGGACAGTTCGCCGATCCCCTCGATGCTGATGCGCACGGTGTCGCCGTCGGCCAGGAAGCGCGGCGGGTCGAACCCGGCTCCCACCCCGGCGGGCGTCCCGGTGGCGATGATGGTCCCCGGCTCGAGCGGGAAGGCCGTCGTGAGGTACTCGATCATCTCGGCGCAGCCGAAGATCAGGTCGGCGGTCGTGGAGTCCTGACGGAGCTCGTCGTTGACCCAGGTGCGGATGGCCAGTGAGCCCGGGTCGCCGAGCTCGTCACCGGTCACCAGCTCGGGGCCGCACGGCGCGTGCGTGTCGAAGGACTTGCCCAGGGTGAAGGTGGGCGTGCGCCACTGCCAGTCACGCGTGCTGACGTCGTTGATGATGGTGAAGCCGGCGACGACCTCGAACGCCCGCGCCACGGGCACGTGCTGGCAGCGCGGGCCGATGACGAGGGCCAGCTCGCCTTCGTAGTCGACCATGTCGGAGACCGGCGGCAGCACGATGGCATCGCCCGGGCCGGCGATGGACGTGCGTTGCTTGTTGAACCAGTACTGCCACTCGGGCGGCTCGCGGCCCATCTCCGCCACGTGGGCGCGGTAGTTCATGCCGATGGCGAGGATCGCCGGCGGGTCGGGCACCGGCGCATGCCGGCGCACCGTCGCGAGCGGATGGCGTGCCGCGGCGCCGTCGACTGCGGCACGGGCCCTCTCCAAGCCGGAAGGACCGAGCGCCAGCAGCCCCCTCATGGTCGCGGGCAGCCCCGTGACCGGGTCGCTCAGGTCGAGGACCTCGTCCCCGATGATCAGGCCGGGACGGGGACGTCCGTCAGCCAGGGAGAAGCTGGCCAGTCGCACCGCGCTCGTCCTCCGTCGCGCTCAGCGCGCGTCGGCCTTGAAGGCCTCCCAGTGCTTCGTGGCGTGCCGGGCCGAGAAGGAGCCGATGATCTCGACGGCGCCGAACACGATGGCCCCGATGCCGATGAGCACGACGAGCGCCGTCAACGGCGCCCCCGGGTGCCGGATGCAGAGGAAGCCCAACGCCACCGCGATGACACCCCGGATCAGGTAGGCCCACCAGTACGGCATGTAGTGGTAGCGGATGGAGTTGATGATGTCGAAGATCCCGAGCACCAGGAAGCCCCAGCCGACGAGGACGGCCACGATGAAGATGGTGATGTGCGGCCACACGAAGCCGACGATGCCGGCGGCGACCCAGATCACGCCGAAGACCAGCAGCGGCCAGCGTTGCCGTGCGGCACGGACCCCCGCCACGATTTCGAAGATGCCGGCGGCGATGAAGAACCCGCTGGCCAGATAGATGATGGCGTAGACGCTGGCGTGGCGGTAGCTGATGACGAAGAAGCCGAAGATCATGGAGATGATGCCGCCGGCCAGGTACCAGCCCCACATCTTCTCAAGCTGCGTGCTGACGACATCGCCGACGGCGATGTCGTCCTCGGTCAGTACGTTGGTCATGGCATCCTCCTAGGCGAGTAAGAGCTCACATCTCTACGAAAGCGCAGCGTACCGCCGCGATTACGCCAATGAGGGGATACAGGACCGCATTGCGTCCAGGGCCCGGCCGCCCCACGACCCGCCGACCTCGGCCCAGCGGCCCGGGAACTCGAGCACGGCGTCGGCTTCGGCCCACAACTCGTCCTCGACCGGCTGCAACGTGGCCCGCACGGCCGGCAGCGCGGCGGGGTCGGCCTCGACCAGCTGGCGCAGCGAGTCGGCGGCCTGCCACAGGTCCTCCCCGGAGAGCTCGAAGGGGACGAAGGGCGGCGGTCCCGACGCCGTGCGCGGGAAGGCGGGCACGTAGATGCTGACGCACGGGCTGCCCGCGGCCGCGAAGACGCGGAGCGGCGCCCCCTCGTCGACGTCGACGGGGAGCTCGGCGATCAGGGAGGCGGCGGTGACGCTCATACCGCGGACGTGCATGCAGACGGTCACGCCCCTGCGGTCCGCACCGACCCGTGTCGGCGGCTCGCACACCGGGCCGTCGACGCCCGGCGCACCCCACGGGCCGGTCCCGTGGTCGCGCAGATGGCTGGCGGTCCCGGCCGAGGTGAGCCCGCCGGAACCGGTCCCGGCGAGGAAGCGCCGGCTGGCCGCCAGGCGGACATCGGCGAAGGCAGTGTCCTCGTCCTTGTCGCGGAACCGGTCGAAGTCGTCGCCCGGCGCGAGGTTCGGCGACGCACTGGCCCAGTCGGTGCCGAGGGTGATCCGGTTGGAGAGGGCCCCACCGGCGGGCAACGGCGCCACGGCGTAGTCCGAGCCCGCCGTCTCGAGCACGAAGGCCTGCAACGGGTCGGCGATGAGGAAGGACGAGTCGTACGCCTCCTGGTGGACGGCGTCGGCGATGCCACCCTGCCCGCAGGTCCGCAGGAGCCCCGTCAGCACGTCGACCGCCTCGGCCGCGCTGCGCGCCCGCTCGAGACCGAGACGGACCAGGTCCATGCCGATCAGCGCCGGCTTGGCCGACGCCGCGTCATGCGTCGTGCTGACACGCTCGTTCCCGATGGCGACGCCGTGCTCGTTCACCCCGTGCTCGGCGCCCCACAACCAGGTCGGGCAGGAGAGCAACGTGGCGTGCGCACCGGTGTCGCCGATGGAGAGGTACTGGGTGCGCAGCGTGCAGCCGGCGGAGGCGCGGCGGCCGAAGGGCCAGAGGACCTGGACCTCGCCGGGCGGCCGGTCGGAGTTCTTGGCGAACACCATGCCGCGCTGTCCCGGAGCACAGAGGCTGTCGCACATGGTCGCAGTGTAGGGAGGGTGGATAGGGTGGCCATCCGTGGAACCGCGCGCCGTCCTCACCGTTGACGAGATCGACCTCTCCGCCACCGAGTTCTGGGCCCGGCCCTGGGACGAGCGTGAGGGTGCCTTCGCGACGCTCCGCCGTGAGCGGCCGATGCCGTTCTACGAAGAGCCCGAGATCCCCGAGGCGCTGAGCTACGTCATCCCCAAGGGAAAGGGCTACTACGCGCTGACGCGCCACGCCCACATTGCGGAGGCCAGCCGGCACCCCGAGATCTTCCAGTCCGGGCGGGGCGCCACCAGCATCGTGGACATGCCCGAGGAGATGCTCGACTTCTTCGGCTCCATGATCAACATGGACAATCCACGGCACGCGCGGCTGCGCCGCATTGTCTCCGCCGCCTTCAACCCGCGCATGATCAAGTCGATCGAGGACCGTATCGAGCTGGTGGCCGACGACGTCATCGACCGGGTGGCGGAGAAGGGCGGCTGCGACTTCGTGGTCGAGGTGGCGGCGCGGCTCCCGCTCGAGATCATCTGCGACATGATGGGCATCGCCGCCGCCGACTACGACACCGTGTTCAACGCGTCGAACGTCATCCTCTCGGCGGGCGACACCGAGTACGTGACGCCGGGCGAGGACCCGATGGTCGCCTTCATGAACGCGGCGCAGCAGCTCAACCTGCTGATGACCGAACTGGCCACCTACCGCCGGGAGCACCCCACCGAGGACGTGACCTCGGCACTCGTGAACACCAACGTCGACGGCGAGGCGCTGACCGAGCCCGAGATCGCCGCCTTCTTCATCCTGCTGGTGGTGGCGGGCAACGAGACGACCCGCAACGCCATCAGCCACGGCCTGCTGGCCATGACCACCTACCCCGAGCAGCGGGCGCTGTGGCAGGCCGACCCGGCCGGCATCGCCGCCACCGGAGTCGACGAGGTCGTGCGCTGGGGCTCCCCCGTCATCTGGATGCGCCGCACCGTGGCCGCCGACACCGTCCTGGGCGACGTCGAGCTGGTCGAAGGAGACAAGGTGATCATGTTCTACAACTCGGCCAACCGGGACGAGGACGTCTTCAGCGACCCCTTCACCTTCGACGTCCGGCGCGACCCCAATCCCCACATCGGCTTCGGCGCCGCCGGCCCGCACTTCTGCCTGGGCGCCCACCTGGCCCGCCAGGAGATCGACGTGATGTTCCGCCACCTCTTCGACCGGCTGCCCGACATCGAGGCGGTGGGCGAGCCCGACCGGCTCCTCTCACCCTTCATCAACGGCATCAAGCACCTCGACTGCCGCTTCACGCCGGCGCCCCCCTCGGCCCGGTAGGGCCAGCGGCGGCGGGGCAGCTCAGCTCAGCTGCCCTTGTATTCCATGTAGGCCTCCAAGGCACGCGGTCCCCACACCAGCCCGGGACCGCCGTTCATGGTGATGGCCACGGCGATCATCTCGGCCACCTCCTCGAGGGTGGCGCCCTGCCGGGCCAGATTCCGGCCGTGGGCGGCGATGCACCCGTCACACTCGCGGGTGATGGCGATGGAGAGGGCGATGAGCTCCTTGGTCTTGACGTCGAGCGCCCCCTCGACGAACGCGGCGTCGTGCAGCGCGGCGTAGCCCGTCATGACATCGGGGATGGCCGCGGTGAGGGCGCGGTACGGCTCGCGCAGGTCGGCCTGGACTTGGTGAAAGTGTGCGGGTGCCATGGGCCAATGCTGGCACGGCGCCGCGCTCAGGCCGGGCCGGCGGCGCTCCTCGGCCCCTTGTTGCGGACCTCCTCCACCGCCGACATGGCGTCACGCAGCTCGCCGATCCACTCGGCCTCGTGCTGAGCCACCAGCCGGACACACCAGGCCAGAGCCTCGCTGCGGCTGCGCGCCACGCCGGCGTCGATCAACGTGTCGAGGGCCAGGCGCTCGTCCATGCGGAGCCGGGTCATGACCGGGACCCCGGCCACGGTGAAGAGGACACGGGAGCCCCCGCACTCGGCACCCCACGAGACGGCGCGGCGGAACGCCGGCTGGGCCTCGTCGGCGATGCGCATGCGGGCGATGCGACTCTCCTCGCGGAACCCGCTGATGCGGGCCTGCTCGGCGACGCGCACCTCGTCCGCGCCGGCGCCCTCGGGCAGCTGGGGCGGGGCCAGCGTGCCGACCACCTGGATCTCGTCGCTGTCGATCGTGATGGCCGGGCTGGCCGCGAACCACGTGTCCGGTACCCGCCCGGCGAACCAGGCTCCGATCAGGCGCTCCTGCTCCGGCCCGGAGGGAGGTGGTCCGGCCGCACGCCGCCTTCCCCGCTGGGCTCCTCTTCCTGTCTCGTCTGTTCCCTTAGGCATATTACGAGATTACATGATTACTTCTCGGAGGACAAGGGCCCGGCCGGGCTCTCATTCGAGGGGCAGCTTGAAGCCGACGTGCGAGGCCACCAGCCCCAGGCCCTCGTAGAAGCGGTGGGCGTCCGGCCGGGCGGCGTTCGAGGTCAGCTGCACCCGGTAACACCCGAGGGCGCGGGCCCGGTCGAAGGTGGCCCGCATGAGCGTGCCCCCGACTCCCCCGCCCCGGTGATCGGGGTGCACGTGGACGGACTCGACCTCGGCGCACAGCCCACCGTGGGCCTGCAGGTGCCGGAACACGATGAGCTGGCAGGTCCCGACCACCTCCCCGTCCTGCACCGCCACCAGGACGGTGCCGCCGCTCTCGACGATGGCGCGCAGGGCGGCGCGGTACGGAGCGAGGTCGGCCGGGTCCTCGGCGCTGGGCGGCCCGCCCGGGACCGGCCCGAGCGTCAGCAGCTCCACGATGCGCCCGAGGTCGGCCTCCTCGGCGTCCCGGATGACGAGGCCGGCGTCGGTCACGGTCGCCAGGATCCCATGGCGGCCATTGTGACGCCCCCGGCGAGGATGCTCAGTGCCCGCCGGCGCGCTCCCGCACCGTGATGGCGCGCCGCGGGCAGTCCCGTGCGGCGCGCCTCGCCGCGCCCGCGAGCTCCGGCGGCAGTGGCCGGCCGTCCACCATGGGGTAGCCCCACTCGTCGAGCGAGACGGCCTCGGGGAGCAGCTCGGCGCAGTAGCCGTAGGCGTCGCAGGCGACGGGGTCGATGAGGAGGCGCAGCATGTTCAGGCCGCCCGCGCGACAGAGCGGAAGCGCAACCGCGACCGCGCGTCCCGGTGCCGGCAGGGCGTGCCGGCAGCGTGGGCGCGGACGTCGGCGGCAAAGACACGCAACGCGCTGCGCACCAGGTTCACCGCGCCATCGGGATGGCGGCAGGCGCCGCGGCCGTCGACCTGCGCCAGCCGCCGCTCCAGGCGGTCCACGAGGTCGCGGTCGGCCTGCCCGCGGGCCAGCCGGGTCAGGTCGTCGGCGATGGCGGGCAGCCCGTAGACACAGGGGCCGCACTGGCCGGCGCTCTGCCCGGCCAGGTAGCGGGCGAGGCGCGCCGACTCCATCAGCCCGCAGCCGTCCTGGCCCAGCACGACGACGACGCCGACCCCCGCCGTGGCGCCGATGGCACGCAGCGAGAGCGAGGCATAGGGCGTGGCGAACTGGGCCGGGGCGACCCAGGCCCCGCCGTAGCCGCCCACGAGCAGGGCCTGCGGTGGGCCGGTCGGCACGGCCCGCTGCGCGATGTCGATGAGCGGCGTTCCACGCTCGACCTCGACCACGCCGGGGTGCGCCACGGCGCCGGACACCGTGACCAGACAGGTCCCCGGGTCCTCGGCCAGCCCACGGGCGCGGAAGTCCTCGGCACCGGTGCGGGCGATCAACGCCACATGGGCCAGCGTCTCGGCGTTGTGCACCAGGGCGCCATGGCGTCCGATGCGCAGTGGCGTGCTCTTGTCCGGCCGGAACGAAGGCAGCGACCGGCCGGACTCGACCCAGCGCGCCAGCGCCGACTCCTCTCCGGCGGTGAAGCGATCGGGTGGCCGCACCACGCGCTCCGCGACCGGCACGTAGCGGGCTGCCGCCCGCTCCCCCACGGCGCGTGCGACGGCCGACGCCACCTGGTCCCGTCCTTCGGGCACGCACACCGTGACGCACCGCGCCCCGCTGGCGGCGGCCAGGAGCTGCGCGCCGTCCAGCACGAGGTGCGGTGAGCGGACAAGCAGGAGCGCGTCCTTGTCACTGGCCGGCTCGCCCTCCATGGCGTTGACCACGATGGTGCCGCCCGGCCCGGCGGAGCGGGCCGTGGTGAGCTTCACCGCGGCCGGGAACCCGGCCCCGCCGCGGCCGGCCAGGCCCGAGGCGTCGAGCAGGGCCGCGAAGTCGTCGGACCAGCGGTGGGCGCCGGCGGAGGGCAGCGGCACCGGACCCAGCGCGGCGACGTGGCCGGCCAGGTCCGCCGGGTGGCCCAGCAGCCGGTACCGGTCGGTGGCCGGGAGCGTCATGCTGTCGTTAGGCACGGGTGTCACGCCCCCGGGTCGGCGCGGCCAGGGCGAGGTGCGTGGTGGGCGCAGCGGTCACCACGGCGCGTGCAGCCCGCACCGAGGCCTGCCGGCCGGCGGCGCGCACGCGCCAGACGAGTGCCACCGCAACGGAGGCCACGCAGGCGCCGCCCAGCGCGATGACCCAGCTCTCGCCGGCGTCGGTCCCCATCCCGAACGTGTGGGCCAGCGCCACGGGCCAGCTGAGATAGGCCACCCAGTGGATGGCGCGCCAGGTGCCCGGGCGCATCCGGGACCGCAGCAGGCTGGACACGAAGACGGCGAGCATCAGGTCGAGCGAGATGGTGCCGATGCCGACCCACAGCCGCCCGTAGCTGGAGGTGAACGGGATGACGACGGCGGCCCAGCTGATGGACACGAACGTGTCGAGGACACTGGTCAGCACGTGGATGGCGAGGAAGACGACGGCCAGCATGGAGATCCGACGGTGCAGTTCCTGCTGGGCGAAGCCGGGCCAGTTGCGGGCCCGCGCCCGCGTCGTCGTCGTGAGGCCGAGCACCATGGTCAGCGTCAGGAGAACGAGGGCCACGAGTCCGCTGGCCCGCGTGGCGTACCAGAGCGAGGTCGAGCTCATGCCGCGGGCTCCTCGGGCCATCCGTTGAGGGAGAAGACCTTCCCGTCGTGGCGCACGAGCCGGACCGCCTCTCGGTGGCCCGCCAGGCGAGGGAGCGCCTGCTCGCCCCACACGATGGCGGCGGTGGTCACGCAGTTGGCCTCGACGCAAGTGGCACCGCTGGCCGAGACGAGGACCCAGTAGGGCGGGGCGCAGTCACCCGTCCGGGGATCGACGATGTGATGGACGTCGCGGTCACCGGCTCTCCAGGTCCGGGCCGCGGTGCCCGAGCTGGCCAGGCCACCGCGCCCGATGGCCACGACCTGGTCGACCTGCGCCGCCGGGGCGGACGACTTCCGGGCGATGCCGATGGGCCAGCCCCCGGCCGGGGACGGGCCAGCCACGGCGACATCGCCGCCCAGGCTGACGAGCGTGCCGGCGGCGATGCGCCCGGCGATGCGCGCCGCGGCCCGGTCGGCGGCCCAGGCCTTGGCGGACGAGCCGAGATCGAGCCGCACGCCACGCGGGATGCGCACGGTGCGGCGGCGGGGATCGAGCTGGACGTGCTGGTAGCCCGCCACGCGGCCGAGCGCGCGGGGCGGGACGGCCGGACGGGACCGCACCTCGGCCAGGTCGGCGTCGTAGCCGAGCGCGGCGATGGCGTTGCCGACGGTCGGGTCCACGGCGCCGCGGGTCTTCTCCGCCACGTCACAGGCGACTGTGAGCGCTTCGAAGAGCAGCGCACTCACGGCCACGGTCCGGCCGGCTGCGGCATGCAGGGCCTGGAGTTCGGAATCGGGCCGGAACCTGCTGCAGGCGAGGTCGACGGCAGCGAGCTCACCAGCCAGCAGGTGCGCGGCGACGTCGGCCGCCGCGGGCTCCTCCACGACGACGGTGGCGGTGGTGCCGATGGCACGGAACGAACGGGTGGCCAGGGCCGGCTGGAGCACGCCGGAGGACGGCGTCACGACGTCGCACCCGACGTCACCGTCGGCGACGAGGAGCTGGCCGTCGGGGACGACGACGAGGCGGACGAGGAGCCGGTGTTGCCGGTCGTTCCCGTCGTCCCGGAATCGGACGTGGCGCCCGACGAGGTGCTTCCCGTGTCGGCGGTGGAGGATGACCCGTCCGACGTCGAGGTCGTGCTCGTCGTCGTTGCGTGCGCCGCGCTGACACCGGGTCGGTCGTGCGCGACGGCAAGGCCGATGGCGACGGTGGCACCGGTGGCCGCGACGATGGCGCCCCGGGTCACGTGACGCAGGCGGGACCGCGCCCGGTCTCGTTCGGCTGGCGTACTTGGTTGGGTTGGGAGTGGCATGGCGTTGGTGTCCTCGTTCGGCGAC
>DATBAO010000067.1:0-37466 GCA_036271495.1 Acidimicrobiales bacterium | reverse complement strand
CCGGCTCCTGGTGACGCGGCTGGTCCACGCGCTGCTGCGCCAGCTCGTGCACACCGGGGAGATCCACGACCCGCTGGGCGACGCGCTCGACGCACTGCGGGCGTCGGGCGATGCCGCCGGCGTCAAGGAAATGGAGGCGCTGCCCGAGGCGGCCCGCGTCGGGCTGGTGGACACACTGACGCTGCACGCCCGGAACCTCAGCGCGCTCGTCCCCCGGTTCGCGCCGGGTTGGATGCCGCGTACAAACGACCGGGTCGCCATCCCGTTGGCGGGCGGGCGGATCATTCTGCACGGGAGCTTCGACCTCGTGGTGGGTCTGCCCCAACCGGGCACCGCGTCGCTCTGCGCGCTGGGACTGTCCACCGGCGGGCCATGGGCGTCAGCGCGGCGGTCACTGCACTACCTGTCGCTGCTCGAGACCCTGCGCAGTGGCACGCCGCCCTTCCGGCTGGCGTTGCTCGAGTCGGAGTCCGGCCGTTACGGCGTCGAAGACGTCCGCGAGGAACACCTGCGGGCGATCGCCTCGCACATCGCGGCCTGGCTGCCGCAAGGCACGGTGACGTCTGGTGCGCACGCGTCTGGTGCGCACACGTCTGGTGCGCATGGATAGCCGGCTCATGGCCGCGTTGTCCGAGCCGGTCCCCGCCGTCGATCCCACGTCCTGGTCTGCCGCTCTCGACGAGGCGAAAGGGAGGCTGGCCGGCCTGGCCGTCCGGCGCGCCGGCGCGGCCCGCTTCCGCGTGACCGACCACGAGGTGCGCACGGCGTTGGCGGCGACCGCGGCCGAGCCCGACGACGCCGACCCGTTCGCCTGGTCGGCGCGCACGGCCCGGCGATCCGTCGGCGTGGCCGCCGTCCGTCTCCTGGTCGCCGGGACGGCGCGCTCCCCGCTGGAGGCCGTGCGGTCGCGCCTGGCCGAGTCCTCCCGCTGGGTGCGGGAGGGCAGCTCATCGGCCTCGCAGCTCGACCGCTGGGTGGACGGCCTCTCCCCGGCGGGGCGGGCCGCGGTCGGCGCGGAGGCGGTGACGTGGGCCACCCGGCTGTGGTGCGCCCTCGACTGGGCCGGATTCACGCCCGCCCCGGTGGTCGGCCGTGACCACTGGTGGGACAGCCCGCACTCGGCGCTCCTGGCGCTGCGCGGGCGGGCCGATGTGCGGACGGCCAACGCCCATCTCGTCGTGCTCTCCGGGCCACGCCGGGGCTCCGTCCGGGCCGAGCTTGCCCTGGTGACCCTGGTCGAGGCCCTGCGCCTGCGCGGGGACGGCGTGCCCGGACGGGTGGTCGGCTGGTGGCCGGACTCCGGGCACCTGGTCCGGGTCGAGCCCGAACCGGCCGCCGTCAGCCTCGGGGCGGAGGCCGTGGAACTGGCGCTCGGGAGTGCCCGAACGCCGCTCCGATCGGCCGCCTGAAGGACCCCGCTCAGGGTCATCTATCGTTGGTCCCCCCATGGAGACCCGCGACGACATCAGAAACGTGGCCATTGTGGCGCACGTCGACCACGGCAAGACGACCCTGGTCGACGCGCTCCTGCGCCAGACCGGGGCCTTCGGCGCCCACCAGGAGCTCACCGACCGCGTGATGGACTCCGGCGACCTGGAGCGGGAGAAGGGCATCACCATCCTGGCCAAGAACACGGCCGTGCGCTGGGGCGGGGTGAAGATGAACATCGTCGACACCCCGGGGCACGCCGACTTCGGCGGTGAGGTCGAGCGCGGCCTGACCATGGTCGACGGCGTCCTGCTGCTGGTGGACGCCTCCGAGGGCCCCCTGCCGCAGACCCGCTTCGTCCTGCGCAAGGCACTCGAGGCCCGCCTCCCCGTCGTGCTCGTGATCAACAAGGTCGACCGGGCGGACGCCCGCATCGCCGAGGTCGTGCACCAGGTCGAAGAGCTGTTCCTCGACCTCGACGCCGACGAGGACCAGATCGACTTCCCGATCCTCTACGCCAACGCGCGGGCCGGCTGGGTCAGCACAGAGCCCGGAGTCGAGGGCGTCAACGTCGAGCCGCTGTTCGAGGCGATCATCTCGCACGTCCCCGCCCCCTCCTACGCGCCCGATGCCGGGACCCAGGCCCTGGTCTGCAACCTGTCCGCCTCCCCCTACGTGGGCCGGCTGGCCATCTGCCGGGTCCACAACGGCACCCTGGTCAAGGGCAGCACCGTCTCCTGGTGCCGCCTCGACGGCACGGTGGAGAAGGCCAAGCTGACCGAGCTCTACGTGACCGAGGCCCTCGACCAGGTGCCGGCGGAGTCGGCCGGGCCGGGCGAGATCGTCTCGGTGGCGGGACTGGCCGAGGTCACCATCGGCGAGACGCTGGCCGACCCCGACAACCCGGTGGCCCTGCCGGCCATCACGGTCGACGAGCCCAGCCTGGCCATGACCATCGGCATCAACACCTCGCCCCTGTCGGGGCTGGACGGCACGAAGCTGACCGCCCGCCTGCTGAAGACCCGCCTGGACTCCGAGCTGGTGGGCAACGTCGCCATCCGGGTGGCCACGACCGACCGCCCCGACATGTGGGAAGTGCTCGGCCGCGGCGAATTGCAGTTGGCCGTGCTCGTCGAGACCATGCGCCGGGAGGGCTTCGAGCTGACGGTGGGCAAGCCGCAGGTCGTCACCCGCGAAATTGACGGCAAGGTGCACGAGCCGGTGGAGCGGGTGAGCGTGGACGTGCCCGACGAGTATCTCGGCGTCGTCACCCAGTTGCTGGCCCTGCGCAAGGGCACCATGCAGGAGATGGTCAACCACGGCACGGGCTGGGTGCGCTTCGACTACAAGGTGCCGGCGCGCGGCCTGATCGGCTTCCGCACCGAGTTCCTGACGGAGACCCGGGGCACGGGCATCCTCCACCACGTCTTCGACGGCTGGGAGCCGTGGCACGGCGACCTGCGCACCCGGCGCAACGGCTCCATGGTGGCCGACCGGCGCGGGGTCACCACCACCTTCGCCCTCATGAACCTGCAGGAGCGCGGCACGCTGATGATCGGGCCGGCCGAAGAGGTCTACGAGGGCATGATCATCGGGGAGAACGCCCGGGCCGACGAGATGGACGTCAACCCGACGAAGGAGAAGAAGCTGAACAACATCCGTTCGGCGACCGCCGAGGACTTCGAGCGGTTGACGCCCGCCATGGCGTTCTCGCTGGAGCACGCGCTGGAGTTCATCGGCGAGGACGAATGCGTCGAGGTCACGCCGAAGGCGGTGCGCCTGCGCAAGGTGCTGCTGGACCAGGCCACGCGCGGGCGTCTGCGCAGCCGGGCCCGGGACGCGGCGCAGCGCGAGGCGGAGAAGAGCTAGCACGTAGGGGCGATCGAAGGCCACCGGAAAGGGGCGACGTATGGTGACCGCACGGAACGAGGGCTTCGACCACATGACGATCGTGGTCACCGACCTGCCGGAGGCGAAGCGGTTCTTCGGCCTCCTAGGCTTCGAAGAGAGCCTGGCGGTGGTGGCGCAAGGCGAGCGGGTGGCGGACTACATGGGGATCCCCGGGTGGGTGTCCGATCATGTGACCCTCGTGCTCAAAGGCGTCGACGTCCACCAGGAGATGCAGCTGCTCTTCTTCCATGAGCCGCCTATAAAGGTGGACAGCGGCGCAGGCGCGCTCGACCGGACCGGCTTCAACCACGTGTGCTTCCGGGTCAACGACCTCGACGCCATGCTCGAGCACCTGGCGGCGAACGGGATCACGCCACGGAACGAGGTGCTCGACTACCACAGCCGGAAGCTGGTGTTCCTCGACGGGCCCGGCGTGGTGGTCGAACTGGCCGAGTGGGCCGGGGACTGAGCCGGGCGACACCGAGCCGTGCCTGGGCCCTCACGTAGCATGTGCAGCCTGAGCCGCCTGGAGGGATGGCAGAGCGGACGAATGCACAGCTCTTGAAAAGCTGCGAGGCGCAAGCTTCCGCGGGTTCGAATCCCGCTCCCTCCGCTTCGGGATGTCGTGAGACGTCGGAGAACGAAATCTCACCAGGCGCACAACTGTGCACACACCCGCCGCCCCTCGTGACGACACAAGTGGTGGAATTAGTGCACCGACGGTGAGAGGCGGACCGATGGCGACGAACAACCCGACCGGCAAGGCGATCCTGCGCGCGTCGCTGGACCTGTTCAAACAGGACCGGCAGATGATCTGGCTCCCCGTCATGGCGACGATCACCGCCGTGCTGGCATTCGCCATCATCGCCGGGCCGATCGGGCTGGCCTTCGGGCGCAACGGGTTCGGCATCATCATCGGACTGGCCTGCGGGACCCTCGTGGCCACCGCGGCCACCGTGATCTTCCAGGTGGCCCTGGTCTTCGCCGCCACCGATCGCATCGAGGGCAGGACGCCCACCATCGGCAGTTCGATGGCCCAGGCCTGGGGCCGGCGGAGGGTCATCTTCAGCTGGGCCATCCTGTCCGCCATCGTGGGCACGGCCATCCGCCTGCTCGAGCAGCGGCTCGGGCTGGTCGGCCGCCTCATCGGCATCGCCGGCGGCCTGGCCTGGGCGGTCGCCACCTTCCTGGTGATCCCCGTCCTGGCGTTCGAGAACGTCGGGCCCATTGAGGCGATCAAGCGCTCGTCCTCCATCCTGAAGGCGCGGTTCGGGACGATCGCCCGGGGCGGGTTGCGCTTCGGGTTCCTCTTCCTCGGCCTGTCGCTCGGCGCCCTCCTGGTGCTCGCCATCGGAGTCTTCGCCATCGCCAAGCACGCCTACGTCGTCGGGGTCCCCGTCGCCGCCATCGGGTTCATCCTCCTCATCGCCGTCTCCATGTACGCCCAGGCCGCCGGGATGTACATGCGCACGATCCTCTACCGCTTCGCCATGGACCAGCCCATCCCCAACCTGGGCGTGGACCCGAGCGACACCTTCGGCACCCACTAGTCCGCCACCTGCCACCCTTTCTCTGCACGGGCCGCGGCGCGCCCTGTTGCGTCCACGGGGGAGCCCCTGAACGGAAGCGGTAACCTCGCAGCGCTCCGGGGAGGCCACCATGCGCGCGCCTCCCGCGGTTCGGTTCCGACCAATCAGGGGGAGGGCGCGTGGCAGATATGAAGGCCGTGCAGGTGACCCGCCACGGGTCGCCGGGTGAGGTCCTGGCGGTGCAGACGATTGCCCGCCCCGAGCCCGGGCCGGGCGAGGTGCGCGTGCAGGTGCGCGCGGCCTCGCTGAACTTCAATGACATCGACCGCTGCCTCGGCAAGCTCGTCTCGGTGCCCACCCCTCCCCCTTTCACGTTGGGGATGGACGTCTGCGGCGTGGTCGACGCCGCCGGAGAGGGTGCGGAGTCCTGGCTGGGCCGCCGGGTCGTCGCCATCACCAAGAACGCCCTCGGGGGGATCGCCGAATTCGCCATCGCGGACGCCATCTCGGTGTTCGAGGCTCCCCCGGAGTTCGACGACGCCGAGGCCACCGCGTTCCTCCTGTCGTTCCAGACCTCCCACCTGGCTCTCTTCAAGCGGGGGCGCCTGCAGTCCGGCGAGACGCTGGTCGTGCACTCGGCCGCCAGCGGCCTGGGCACGGCCGGCATCCAGCTGGGCAAGGCCGCGGGGGCCCGCGTCATTGCGGTGGCGGGCGGACCGGAAAAGGGCGCCTTGTGCGCCTCGCTCGGGGCCGACCTGGTCATCGACCACACGGCGGAGGACTTCGTGGAGGCGGTCCTGGTCGCCACCGGCGACGCCGGGGCCGACGTCGTGTACGACCTGACCGGGGGCGACTTCGTCGAGCGCTCGTGGCGCTGCACGGCCCATGGGGGGCGCTACCTGGCGGTGGGATTCGCCGACGACGATGCAAACGGCATGACCGGCCGCCCCCTGCGCATGGCCTGCATCGGGAACATCGACATCGTGGCCGTCATGGTGGCCTGGGCCGACTCGGTCGATCCGGGCATGCGACGGTTCGGCTTCAACCCGTTCGGCCGGGACGTGGCCGACGAGATCCATGCCGATCTGCTGCGCCTGGCCGCCGCCGGGGCCATCCGGCCCGCCATCGGGCGACGGGTCCCCATGGAGGAGGCGGGCCGGGCGCTCGACGAGCACATGGCACGCCGTTCGGTGGGGCGCACCGTGGTCGAAGTCGGGTGACCCCGCACCGATGAGCACGGTCGAGTACACCTGGCGCGACTCCGAGCTGCACAGCCGGCCCCTGAAGGCGCTGAACTGGACCGGGGCCCGGGTGGCCCGCTTCGGGCGCGAGCTGCCCTCGCTCAGCCCGGCGTCGGTGAAGGCCGCCGCCGTCAAGCAGGCGGGATCGGACGACTTCGGGAGCGATTCGTACCAGGAGCCCCTGGAGGTTTACCTCGGGGCCTGCGAGGACGAGGCCGAGCTCACGACGTTCGGGCGCCTGCTCATCTCCAAAATGCTGTCCGGGGCGCTGGCCAACCGGATCGCCCTCCAGCGCTGGTCGCTCGACCACCCCGACGTGCGGGAGGAGCGCATTGCGCGCCCGTGGATCATCGTCGGCCTGCCGCGGACGGGCACCAGCCTGCTCTCCATCCTGCTCGGGCTCGACCCGGTGGCCCGGCCGCTGTTGCAGTGGGAGGCGAGGTTCCCGGTCCCGCCCGCCACCCTGGAGGAGGCGACGGAGGACCCCCGCATCGCCAAGACGGCCAAGGACCTCGACGGCCTGATGAAGCTGAATCCCCCGCTCAAGGCCATGCACCCCTTCGGTGCCACGGTGGCCGAGGAGTGCGTGGCCCTCTTCATGTACGACGTGCGGGCGCTGGCCCTCGAGACCCAGGCCCACGTCCCGACCTACGCCCGCTGGCTGGAGCAGGCCGACATGACGTCGGCCTACGCCCAGCACCAGCTCACGCTGCAGACCCTGCAGTCGCGCCAGCCCACCGAGCGCTGGATCCTCAAGACGCCCAACCACCTGTGGCACCTCGACGCCATGCTCGCCGCCTACCCCGACGCCCGGGTCATCTGGACCCACCGGGACCCCGGGCCGGTGGTGACGTCGCTGGCCAGCCTGGCCAACGCCAGCCAGCGGGTGCTGACCAGCCGCACGGACCCCCGGCCCACGGCCGAGGAGTGGAAGCGCAAGTGCGGGTTCGCCCTCCGCTCGGCGATGGCCTTCGACGAGAAGGCGGGCGACGGCTGGTGCCAGCACCTGCACTACGACGCCCTGGTGGCCGACCCGGTCGCTGCCGTCCGCGCGCTCTACGCCAGCTTCGGCGAGGAGGTGGGCCCGCTCCACGCCCGCCGCATGCACGCCTACCTCGAGGATCGGCCCCAGGATGCCTTCGGCCGGCACCGCTACGACCCGGCCGACTTCGGCTGGACCTACCCCGGCCTGGGCGAGGAGTTCAAGGACTACACCGAGCGCTTCCACATTGCGACGGCGGACCGCACCTGAGTCAGGCTCCCAGGTGGCGCAGAGATTTCTGACCCCCGGATTGCTAGTGTGCCCAAACAGGAACGTGTTCTAAAGTTTTCTTAAGGGAGTTGGGGCAGAACCCGGTTGGGTCCGGCCCCTTGAACAGGGGGTTGGAATTGATGAAGAGGGTCACCGGTTTGCGGACCCTGGGGGCGGGAGTGATGCTCACCGCGCTCACGGCTGCAGGGGTGCTCGTCACTCCCGGAGTCGGCGGTGCGGCGTCGACGTCCTCCACCAAATTCGGCACGCTGCCGTCGCCCTGCGGCAAGGGCCACGACACGGGCGCCACCGACAAGGGCGTCACCAACACCACCATCAACATCGCCTACGGCGACGACCGGGGCTTCTCCGGGCTTCCCGGCCTCGACCAGGAGATGGGCGACGCCGTCAAGGCCATGACCGCCTGGTGCAACGCCCAGGGCGGCATCGGCGGGCGCAAGATCATCGCCGACTACGGCAACACCGCCATCACCAACGTCGGCTCGATCATCACACAGGAGTGCAAGCAGGACTTCATGCTGGTGGGCGAGGGCTTCGCCCTCGACAGCACCGGCGAGCAGACACGCCTCGGCTGCAACCTCGCCGCCGTGCCGGGCTTCACCGTCTCCCCGGTCGTGGCGAACGCCTACGAGATGTACCAGGCCTCCCCCAACCCGGCCAACGCCAGCCCGGTGTCGAGTGCCTACGAGGCCGAGAAGCTCTTCGGGTCGAAGACAAAGAAGGTCGGGATCTACGGCTCGACCCTCTCCACCCAGCAGTCCTCCACGGACAAGGCCGTCCAGGCCTTCACCGAGGCCGGCTGGAAGTTCATTCCCGGCTGCGTCGCCAACATCAACTACAACGGCGAGGCCAACTACACGCCGTTCATCCAGAAGCTGCAGAGCTGTGGCGCCCAGATCATCTTCAACGACGCCACGCCGGGCGCGACCCTCTATGGCGCCTTCGAGGCCGAGGACCAGATCGGCTACGACCCGATCTGGGTCATGGACTCCGGGGCCTACACGGCGGACTTCGCCAAGTGGAACACCGACGGACTGGCCAACAACGTCTACGTCCGCCTGTCCTACGAGCCGCTCGAGGCGGCCAAGGTGGTCCCGGCGGTGTCGCAGTACCTCTCGATCGTCAAGAAGTACGGCGGCCTCACCTCCCAGCTCGGCGAGCAGGCCACGTCGTCGTTCCTTCTCTGGGCGACCGAGGCCAAGGCCTGCGGCTCCACACTGACCCGCCAGTGCATGATCAACCACCTCTCCAAGGTCACGAACTGGACCGGCGGCGGGCTCAACGCGTCGGGCAACCCGGCCAAGAACATCCCCCCGAACTGCGGCCTCCTGATGAAGCTGTCAGGGACGAAGTGGGTACAGGCCTACCCCAAGAAGCTCGGCACGTTCGACTGCTCGCCCAAGTACGTGCAGCCGAACAGCGGCTCGGTGATCGGCACCACGCTGAACGCGCAGGGGTACGCCACCCAGTACGCCACCTCTTCGACCCTCAAGCCGCAGGGGTGAGCGCCCAGTACGTCAGTTCGTCTGCCGCCTGACCTGAGCGACGGGAGCTCCGGCCATGCACCTGTTCCTCACCTACACCATCCTCGGGCTGGTCACCGGCGCCGTCTACGGGATCGCGGCCTCGGGCCTGGTCCTGACCTACACGACCTCGGGCATCTTCAACTTCGCCCAGGGGGCCATGGCCATGCTGGCGGCCTTCACCTACTGGCAGTTCCGCTACGGCTGGAACTGGCCCGCTCCGCTGGCGCTCTTCGCCGTGCTGGTCGTCCTGGCCCCGCTGCTGGGCATGGTCCTCTACGTCGGCATCATGCGGGGGCTCCGCCAGACCTCTGACGTGACCAAAATAGTGGTCACCATCGGCATCATGCTGGGACTGATCGCGCTGGCGCAGTGGATCTGGAGCCCCGGCGTCCCCCGCACCGACGGCCTGTTCTTCGGCAACACGGCGAAGTTCAAGGTCCTCGGCGTCTACGTCACGGACCACGAGGCGATCGCCCTGGCCTGCGGCGTGCTCATCGCCGTGGGGATCCGCCTGCTGTTCACCAGCACCCGGACCGGCGTGGCCATGCGCGCCGTGGTCGACAACCCGGCGCTCCTGCAGCTCAACGGCGGGCGGCCCGAGCGCCTCGCCGCGTTCTCCTGGGCTCTGGGCGGCGCGCTGGCCGCGCTGGCCGGCATCCTCATCACGCCGATCAGCGGCGGCACCCTCGACGTGCACGTCCTGACGCTGCTGGTGCTGGACTCCATCGCCGCCGCCATGTTCGGCCGCCTGCGGAGCATCTGGCTCACGTTCGCCGGCGCGCTCTTCCTCGGACTCGCCAGCACGTACGTGTTGGGCTACTTCCCCGAGTCGTGGTCCTGGGCCTCGAACTTCCGCATCGCGCTGCCCATGATCGTGCTCTTCGTGGTCCTGATCGTGCTGCCCCAGGACCGGCTGCGTGGCGCCACGCTCCTGCGCACCCGGGAGCGGTTCACGGTCCCGACCATGCGCTCGGCGGTGACCTGGGGCGGCATCCTTCTCGCCGTGGTGCTGCTCTTGGAGCAGATCATGGGGAGCAGCGACATGGGGTCGCTGACCATCGGCATCATTTTCGGCATCATCGCCCTGTCCCTGACCCTTCTCACGGGCTACGCCGGTGAGATCAACCTGGCACCGGTCTCCTTCGGGGCCATCGCCACAATCATCGTGTTCCATCTCGGGCTGTCCGGGAGCGGGACCGCGCAACGGATCACGTTCTGGGGACTCCTGCTCGGCATGGCGGTCACCGCCGTCGTGGGCGGCCTGATCGCCCTCCCCGCCCTCCGCCTACGCGGCCTGTACCTCGCGTTGGCGACCTTGGCCTTCGGTGTCTTCGTCTCCGACATGATCATCGCCGACATCGCTCCGCACGTGCTGCCGATCTTCCACCTGAACTACTCCATCTTCCCCAACGGCACCCTGCAGATCCCGGCGCTCAAACTGGGGCCGATCGACCTCAGCTCCTCGAAGACGTTCCTCACGACGGCGACGTGCATCTTCATTCTGATCGGCATCGGCCTCATCGCACTCCGACGGAGCAACTACGGACGGCGCCTCACGGCAATGAAGGACAGTCCCGCGGCCGCCGCGACGCTGGGGCAGAACCTCATCAAGCTCAAGCTCTCGGTGTTCATGATCTCGGCGGCCATCGCCGGGCTCGGTGGCATTCTGCTGTCATCCGCGTCGGTGAGCGTCAACTCCGACACGTTCATCATCTTCATCAGCCTCGCTCTCGTGATGCTGACCGTGGTCGGAGGAATCGGCAACGTCGCCGGCGCGCTCATGGGCGGGATCCTGGCCGGGACGGCCTTCCAGGCCCTCACCTCGACCTTCTCCAACTTGAGCACGGATGCGGGCGGCGGCGGCTTCTGGAGCGTCATGGCCAACCTCTCGCTCGTGGCGCCGGCCCTGGTCGGCATCAGCCTCGGTCGCAACCCGAGCGGGGCCGTCCCCGACATCGTGGCCCGGTACAAGCCGCTCTGGCAGACCAAGGGCGTCCTCCTCCTCGGCGTGATGGCCGAAGTCGTGGCCTATCTCCTCGTGCTCACCAAGGTGTTCGGGAACTGGTGGTTCGTGCTGGCCTCCGCGCTCATCGCCATCGCCCTGCCGGCGGTCGGGCGGCTGGTCGAGCCCGAGGCCTTCCGCCCCCCGGCCAAGGTGAAGCCCGCCCGGGAGAGACCGGCCGCGGTGCCCGCCCCCGAACCACTCGTCGAAGGAGTGGCCGATGCCCGTCCTTGAGGTCTCCGACGTCTGCGTGGCCTTCGGCGGGGCCCAGGTCCTGAGCGACGTGTCGCTCACCGTCGCCGAGGGTGGCGTGACGGGCCTCATCGGGCCCAACGGGGCCGGCAAGACCACCTTGTTCAACGTGGTCAGCGGCTTGTTGGCCCCCCGGTCGGGGCGGGTGTCGATCGACGGTCACGACGTGACGAACGCCGGACCGGCACGCCGGGCGCGGCGCGGGCTGGCCCGCACCTACCAGCGCCTCGAGCTCTTCACGTCGCTCACGGTGCGGGACAACATTCAGGTGGCCGGCGAAATCCGCAACACGTGGAGCCGGCGCGGCCGGATCGACGTCACGGCCGAGACGGACCGGGTCATCGAGCTGGTGGGCCTGGGCGATGTCGCCGACCGCGAGGTGAGCGAGCTGCCCACCGGGCGGGCGCGTGTGGTGGAGCTGGCACGCGCCCTCATGACCCAGCCCAAGGTCCTACTCCTCGACGAGCCGGCCTCGGGACAGACCGAGCAGGAGACGGAGGCCTTCGGGCGGCTCCTGCGCCAGCTGGTCGAGGACCGCGATCTGGCCATCTGCCTGGTCGAGCACGACGTCGGCTTGGTCATGGGCACCTGCCAGCACATTCACGTCCTCGACTACGGCGAGGTCATCGCCAGTGGGACGCCCGAGCAGGTCAAGGTCGACCCGGTCGTGGTGAACGCCTATCTCGGTGCACCGTGAGCGACGCCGCGGTCCCGAACATCTTCGAGCTGCGCGACATCCGAGCCGGCTACGGCCCCGTCGAGGTGGTCCACGGCGTCGACCTCGAAGTCGCCACCGGTACGGTGATGGCGCTCCTCGGCCCCAACGGAGGCGGCAAGACGACCTTGCTCAACGTCTGCGCCGGCACCCTGGCCCCGAGCGGCGGCGCCGTGTTCTTCGAGGGCGCCGCGGTGACGCAGACGTCCGCGGACAACCGGGCCCGCAAGGGCATCTGCACGGTGCCCGAAGGGCGGGGCATCTTTCCCAACCTGAGCGTCCGGGAGAACCTTCTGATGGCCACCCAGGTGGGCGTGCCCATGGACCGCATCGAGGAAGTGGCCTTCTCGCAGTTCCCCCAACTCGGCGGGCGGCGGCGCCAGATGGCCGGGACATTGTCGGGCGGCGAGCAACAGATGCTGGCCCTGGCCCGCGCCTTCGCCACCGACCCGAAGCTCCTGCTGCTCGACGAGCTCTCCATGGGACTGGCCCCGATCGTCGTCGGCCAGCTCTACGACAAGGTCCGCCAACTGGCCGAAGCGGGTCTCTCCATCCTGCTGGTCGAGCAGTTCGCCCGCACCGCCCTACCCATCGCCGACAGCGCGGCGGTCATTTTGCAGGGGGTCGTGGCGCACCGTGGGACGCCGGCCGAAATGGAAGAGGCCCTGTCCACCAGCTATCTGGGGGCCTGAACCGGGAGCGACGGCCGGCGGTGCCAAAATGGCACGGTGTTCGGCGTGAGGTGGCGCCAGGGCTGTCGGAGCGAAGAGCGTGCTGGAACGTGACGGTCGCGCCTTCCTGACCGAACCCCTTCCCGTGTCGGTGCAGAGCCCCTGGCCCCGGCGGAGGCGGTGGGTCATGGGCATCACCGCCGGCGTACTCTTCGCCGCTGCGCTGGGCTGGTTGCTGGCCGACCAGGTGTCCGCACGGCACCAGTTCGAGCGGACCCGCAGCACGCTCGGTGTCACCCAGCACCGGACACACAGCGTCAACGCGCACTTGGCGGAGCTGAGCCGCGACGTCAGTGTCCTGAAGACACAGGTCGGGAGCGATACCACCGCCCTGAACCAGGACAGCGCACAACTCCTGGGCGCGCAGACCTCGCTGTCGGCGGCGCAGGCGCACGTCACCCGACAGGCATCACTCATCACATCGCTACAGACCTGCCTGACGGGGGTCGAGCGGGCACTCAACGAGCTGTCCGTCGGGGACCAGCCCGGCGCCATCACCGCTCTGAATGCGGTGTCGGCGAGCTGCAGCGCCGCGGAGGCCGCCAGTGGGTGACGCGCGACGGGCTCGACGCCGGAGATGGCTCGTGGTGGCGATCGCCGTGTGCGGTGCCGGCGCCCTCGCGGCGGCGATCTGGACCGACGTCGACGCGCGCACGCGCAGTCGGGACGAACACGCTGCGCTGGTCGCGGCGGACCGGCACCTCGCCCACCTCCGTCACCAGGTGGCGGTGACACAGTTGGCCAAGGTGGCCACGACCGCCAAGCGCGACGCCCTGCAGACATCCATCGATTCGACCATGACCCAGCTGGCCTCCACCGACGGCACCTTGACCAACACCAACGTGCACGCCTACTACCAGGGGGTCGGCATCACCACGCTGCAGATCTGCCTGGGTGGCGTCAAGAACGCCTACGGGCAGATCACGGCGAACAACACCACGCAAGCCGCCAAGGACATCTCGGCCGTCTCCGGCGCCTGCACGCAGCTCGCCGGCGGCACGAGCAGCGGGCTGGTCTACCCCTTCGACTTCCCCGATCCCTCCGTCATCCTGGTGGGCCGGACCTACTACGCCTACGCCACGAATTCGGTGGCGGGGAACATCCAGATCATCGACTCGTCCGACCTCACCCACTGGACCGCGGTGGGCACTGCCCTCCCCAGCCTTCCCGCCTGGGCGTCGGCCAACTACACCTGGGCCCCCGGCGTCGCGTTCCTGGGCGGGAAATTCCTCCTCTATTACGCCGTCGACGTGGCGGGCACCGGCAAGGAGTGCATTTCGGTGGCGACGGCGCGCCAGCCGCAAGGCCCGTTCATCGACAAGAGCACGGCGCCGCTCGAATGCCAGCAGTCGTTGGGCGGCTCCATCGATCCGGCGCCCTTCCTCGACACCAACGGCACGCCCTACCTGGTGTGGAAGTCCGGGGGTCCGGGCTCGTCCAAAATCTGGTCGCAGCAACTCGCCCCCTCCGGGACGTCATTCGTCGCCGGCACCAATCCCCTCGGGCTGTTGACGCCCGGCCAGTCCTGGGAGGGTGGGACGGTCGAAGCGCCGAACCTGGTGACGACCGGGGGCCACTACTTCCTCTTCTACTCGGGCAACGACTGGAACGGCGGCCACTACGCCGTGGGCGTCGCCACCTGCACCGGCCCGCTGGGTCCGTGCACTGCCGCCCCGGCCAACCCCATCCTCTCGAGCGGCCCCGGGGTGGCGGGGCCAGGAGGCGAGTCGGTCTTCGCCGACACGGCGGGCAATTTCTGGATCGCCTTCCACGCCTGGGTCCCCGGGTCGGTCGGGTTCCCCAACAGCCGAGGCCTCTACCTCCGCCGCCTCTCCTTCTCCGGCCCGACCCCGACGGTGGCGAGGTCCGGCTAGTGCCGCGTCAGCGGGTCGCGGCAAGTGCCTCGGCCCGCCGCGCGATCCCGGGAGCATCCAGCGCGGCGCAGACCGCCCCGAAGTCGGCCGTCGGTCCCTGCCAGCGCAGGTCGTCCACCCGTCCGAGCAGCGCTCGGTCGATACGCAGGGTCGCCAGGTCCTTGAAGAGCCGCGCCTCGGGGCGTCCCTCCCGCAGCGTCGTGGCCAGTTTCGCTGCGCCCCGCACCGTGACATCCCAGTCCCCGGCGTCGTCGGGGATGTCCTCGATGTGTCGCCAGCGGGCGAGCACGGTGGCAGCCGACTTGGCCCCCCAGCCGGCCAGGCCCGGGAACCCGTCGGCGCTGTCGCCCACCAGCGCCAGATAATCGGGGATGGACGCCGGGCCCACCCCGAACTTCGCGATCACGCCGTCCTCGTCGATGGTGGTGTCCTTGCGCCGGTCCAGCTGCACCACGCGGGTCCCGCGCACGCACTGACCGAGGTCCTTGTCCGGCGTGCAGATGATCACCTGCTCCACCGCGGGGTCGTCGTCGGCCACGGCGGCGCCGCTCGCCAACGCATCGTCGGCCTCCACGTCGACCATCGGCCAGACCAGCACCCCCAGCGCCGTCAGCACCGTCTCGAGCGGCCAGGCCTGGGACCACAGGTCGGGATCGACCCCCTCGCCGGTCTTGTAGCCCGGCCAGAGGTCGTTGCGGAAGGACTCAATGACGTGGTCGGTCGCCACGCCGACATGGGTCGCTCCTTCTCCCAGCAGTTGCAGGACGGAGCCGACCACGCCGCGCACGGCCGCCACTTCGTGGCCATCCGCCGTGCGATGCGGCGGGGCGCCGAAGAAGTGCCGGAACAGCTCGTAGGTGCCGTCGACCAGGTGGACCTTCATCTCACCCCCGAGTCTGTCACCGACCCGGACGCCGCCGTCCGGGCCCGCCTCAGGAAGGCGCGTTCGGCCTCGTTGTCCGTGCGGGCCAGCGCCGCGTCGTAAGCGGCGATCGCCTCGGGGCCGCGGTCGAGCCGCCGCAACAGGTCGGCCCGTACGGCGTGGAAGAGGTAGTAGGACCCGAGGGGCAGGCCGTCGACCGCTTCCAACCCCGCCGCGGGACCGTCGACCTCGGCCAGAGCCACGGCACGGTTGAGCTCGACCACCGGGGAGAGGTCGAACACGAGCAACTGGTCGTAGAGCGCCAGGATTTGCCGCCAGTCGGTCGCCGCCGGCACGGGCGCGTCGTCATGCACGGCATTGATGGCGGCCTGAATCTGGTACGGCCCGGGCGTGTTCCGGCGCAGGCACAAGCGCACGAGCTCCTGCCCTTCGGCGATGAGGTCGCGGTCCCACAGGGACCGGTCCTGCTCGTGCAGCGGGACAAGCGCGCCCCCCGCTCCCGCACGGGCGGGCCGCCGCGCCGTGACGAGGAGCATCAGCGCCACCAGGCCGATCACTTCGGGCTCGTCGGGCATGAGGTGCTGCAACGTCCGCCCCAGCCCGATGGCCTCGGTACACAGGTCCTCGCGCCCGAGCAGATCACCCGACGTCGCCGTGTAGCCCTCGTTGAAGACGAGGTAGAGCACGGCCAGCACGCCGCGGAGACGGTCGGGCAGCTCGGCGCTGGTCGGGACGCGATAGGGAATGCCGGCGTCGCGGATTTTGGCCTTGGCCCGCACGATGCGCTGGGCCATGGTTGCTTCGGGGACGAAGAAGGCCCGTGCGATCTCGGGCGTGCTGAGACCACCGAGCAGGCGGAGCGTCAGCGCGACCCGCGCTGCGGGAGCGAGCGCCGGATGGCAGCACGTGAAGAGCAAGCGGAGACGGTCGTCCGGCACGGCTGATTCCCCTTCGACGTCGTCGGCCGGCGCGAGCAACGCGGCGGCTTGGGCCTGGCGGTCGGCACGAGAGGCTTCCCGCCGGAGCCGGTCGAGGATGCGCCGGCGTGCAGTGGTGATGATCCACCCGGCCGGGCTCGGGGGCAGGCCGTCCTCACGCCAGCGCACCGCGGCGACCGTGAAGGCCTCCTGCACCCCGTCCTCGGCCAATTCGATGTCGCCGCACATGCCGATCAGGACCGAGACCGCCCGCCCGTATTCCTGACGGAAGACACGCTCGATCTCGGCTCCGGACGCGTCGCCCCGCGTCAAAAGGGGGGCTCCTCCTGGAAGGGCCGGACCTCGACGCGCTCGCCACACGCCACGGTTGCCTTCCTGGCCCAGGCCAGCGCGGCGTCGAGATCCGGCGCCTCAATGACCCAGAAACCACCGATGTGCTCCTTGGACTCCGTGAACGGCCCGTCGGTGACCAGGAACTCGTTGCCCTGGGCCTCCACGACGGTGGCCGAGCTGGCAGGGAGGAGCCCGCCGCCGAACACCCACGCCCCGGCCGACTGCATCTCCTCGTTGAGCACCGCCGTCTGTTCGAAGGCCTGCTGCGCCTCGTCTCGCGGGCGAGGGGGCGCGCCTTCGATCATCGGCACGCTCAGCATGTACTGCCTCATCGTCGTTCTCCTTGGGATGGTCGTTGGTGTCGTGTGGGTCAGACGGGGATCGCTACGGAGCGGCGCGGTAGGTCAGGATCACGATGCCCTCCCCCACAGTCTTGACGCTGTCCAGGGCCATGGTCGGTGGCTGCGAGACCTCCCCGAACAGGCGCTTGCCGCTGCCCAGGACTATCGGGAAGACCATGAGCCGGAGCTCGTCGACCAGCCCGTGCTCGAGCAGCGTCTGCACCAAGGTCGCGCTCCCGGCGACGAGCAGATCGCCCCTGAGGCGCTCCTTGAGGGCGGCAACCTCGCGCACCACGTCGCCCCTGATCACCGTCGAGTTGTCCCAGGTGGCGTCCTCGTCCCGCAAGGTCGTCGACACCACGTACTTGGGCATGGCGTTCATCTTCTCGGCGAAGCCCACGGGGTCCTCCATGGCCGGCCACGCCGCGGCAAAGGCCTCGTAGGTCACCCGGCCGAGCAGCTGCGCCTCCGACTCCCGCAGCTCCTCGAGCTTGAACTGGTCGCCTTCGTCACCGCGGTTGAAACGAAAGGTCCACCCGGCGTGCTTGAAGCCCTCCGCCCCGCCCGGGTCCTCCATGACCCCGTCCAGCGAGACGAACTCGGTTACGACGATCCTGCCCATACTGCTGCCTCCGTCACTCGGTGACCCGGCCCAGCGCCTGTGGTCACCGTCTATACGAACGGGTCTCGATCAATTCGACACGGTCGGCAAGATTTTCCGGCAACGGCCCGTTTCCAGGCGTGATCAGCCGGGAGGCTCCTCGATCTGCTCCATGAACTCCAGGCGGATGCCGCCCGGTGCCTCGACGAAGGCGATGCGCCGGGTGCCGAACGTCCCGCTGACCGTGCGCGGCCCCCAGAGCACCTGGTGGCGCGCCAGCTCGGCGTCCAGGTCGTCCACGAAGAGCGCGGGGTGCAAGAACCCCTCGTCGGGCAGCGCGCAGGCGTCCTCGTAGATGGCCTTGGTGAAGAGGGTGAGCGCCAGGACACCGAGCTGGACGTCGGCCCGGCGACCGTTCTCCCACTGCACCGGTTCCGTGACCGTCGCGCCGGCCGCCTCGTACCAGGCGCACGCCTCTTCGAGGTCGGCGACCTTCACGGCCAGATTGGCCATGCCCGTGACCGCCATCAGTGCAGCGGCGTGCCGTAGAGCGACCCGAGATCCTCGGCGATCAGCTCGAGTCGTGCCCCGTCGGGGTCCGAGAAGTACAGCGAAATCTCGCTGTCGATGTGGGTGGGGACCCCAGCCTCTGCGAGCCGGGCGCGTGCCGCGTCCCAGTGCTGCCGGTCGACCGAGATGGCGAGGTGGTGGAATCCGCCCAAGACCTCGGCATACGGCCCGAGGCCGAGATCGGGGAAGTCGAAGAAGGCAAGTGTGTTGTCGTGGCCGAGATCGAAGAACAGGTGGGTCGATCCCTTGTAGTCGCGGTTCTCGAAGAGCTCGGCCAAGGGGAAGCCGAGAAGCCCCTGGTAGAACTGAATCGTCTGCTCGACGTCGGAGCACAGCAGCGCCACGTGGTGGACTCCACGCGCGGTCGACGCCGGGCGCGCCTTCGGCTCCCGCAGGTACGCGTCGCGCAGGCGCTCCCGCTCGGCCTCCGCAGCCTCCAGATCGATGGTCACAGGCCGAGGAGCCACGCCGCGTTGGCCCCCAACAGGTTGGCCCGAGCGGGTTCGGGGAGGCCGGCGACGGCGCGCCGGGCCTGCGCCATGGGATCCGCGACGCCCTCGGCGTGGGGCCAGTCACTTCCGACCATGTACGTCTCCTCGCCGACTTTGGGCACCAGGCGGTTGGGCATCTCGTAGGGCAGTGCGGCGACGCGCACCTGACGGAGGAAGTAGTTGGACGGTCGATCGGCCAAGGCACGGAAGGGCTCGCCGTGGCGCAGGGTGTAGAAGTCCGAGGCGCCGTCGATGTGCAGCAGGAAGTGCGGCACCCAGCTCGCCGTGAGCTCCACCACGCCGATCCGCAGCCGCGGGAAGCGCTCCAGGACGCCGTTGAGGATCAGGTTGGCCAGGGCGACCGCCGGGGCCAGGTAGAGGAAGATGGAATCAAAGAGCTGCTCGCCGTCCTCGTGCTCCCCCGTCCGCCAGGCCGGGTGCAGGGGACTCTCGAACGCCGAGACGTGGAAGACCGGGGCGACACCTTCGTCGCTGAACGCCGCCCACACCGCATCGAAGTCGGCATGGGACAGCGGCTTCCCGTCCACGGGAGCCGGGGCGATCATGGCGAGGCGCACGCCCTGGGCCCGCACCCGCCTGATCTCCTCCACGGCCCAGGCCGGATTGTGCAGCGTGATGTGGGCCACGCCGAAGAGGCGGTCCGGCGCCTCGCCGCACACGTCGGCCACGAAGCGGTTGTAGGCCCGGGCGTTCGCCCGCTGGGCGGCGCGATCCGAGGCCAGTCGCTGCTCCCACAAGAGGCCGTAGTTCGGGAACATGACCGCAGCATCCAGACCGAACTCGTCGAGCGACGTCACGCGTGCACCGGCGAGACGGTAGGAGTCCGGGACCAGCTCCTCGAACGAGGCGGGCGCGTGCTCGCCGCGCAGGCGGCGCAGGCGGTCCTCCCCGATCAGGGCGGAGCGCTCGGGGATCGGGACCTCCAAGGGCGTCAGCCGGTCGCCCCGCCACGCCAGCCAGGGCCAGCCGGACTCGTCGTCGGCGATGGTGAGGGCATCGGCCTTGTGCACCGGATCGATGTACTCGGACCACGTCGTCCGCGACTCGAACAGGTGCTGGTCGACGTCGATGGTCTGCAGCGTCACGTGCCCTCCCCGGCGCAGAGTACCAGCGGCCGTTCCCCGTAGTCTCGCCCGTATGAGCGGGGGCGTACGGGGCGACGGGTTGTGGGCTCCGCAGCGCCGCGCGCTGACGCTCGGTCTCGTGCTCTCCGTCACCTTCGTCGCGTCGGAGGCGCTGGCCGTCATCACCGTCATGCCGTTGGTCGCCCATGACCTGCACGGGCTGGCCCTCTACGGCTGGGTCTTCTCGAGCTTCCAGCTGGCCAGCCTGGTCGGGATCGTCGCCGCCGGCCGCGACGCCGATCGGCACGGCCCCGCCCGGCCGTACATCGCCGGGTTGATCCTGTTCACGGCCGGCCTCCTCGTCGCGGGCCTCGCGCCCTTTATGTGGGTGCTCGTCGTCGGGCGCTGCCTGCAGGGTCTGGGGGCCGGCGCCGTGCCCGCGGTGGCCTACGTCGCCATCGGCCGCAGCCTGCGGGAAGCCCAGCGGGCCCGCATGATGGCGGTCCTGTCGACCGCCTGGGTCGTACCCGGCATCGTCGGGCCCGGGCTGGCGGCCGCGGTCGCCCACTGGTTCGGGTGGCGCTGGGTGTTCCTCGGTCTCATCCCGCTCGTCGCCGTGGCCGGTCCCATTGCCGTGCCCGCACTGGTGCGCCTCGGTCGTACCGATGCGCCTCCCGCCGAGGAGCACCGCATCGCCGACGCGGTCCGCTGTGCGCTCGGTGCCGCCTTCGTCCTCGCCGCGCTCGGCTCGCACAACATCCTCGTCGCCCTGGGACTGGTCGCGCTGGGCGTCATCATCGGGGTCGCGCCGCTGCGGCGACTCCTCCCGGCCGGCACCTTGCGCGCCGACCGCGGCCTGCCTGCCACCATCTTGAGCCGCGGCCTGCTGACATTCGCCTTCTTCGGTGCGGATGCCTATGTCACCCTGACCATCACGACGCTGCGCGGGCACAGCACCCTCATGGCCGGCGCGGTCGTCACCGCCTCCACGCTGGCGTGGACCGTCGGCAGCTGGATACAGGCGCGCCTCAACGACCGGTGGGAGGGGGCTCGCCTGGTGCGGGCCGGCCTCGTGCTCATCCTGGTGGGCACGGCGGGCATGGTCTGGCAGTTGCACCCTGGCGTGCCCGTCGGAGAGGCGTTCGTCGCCTGGTCCATCGCGGGCTTCGGGATGGGCCTGAGCTACGCGCCGATCTCGCTGATGATGCTGCGCGCCGCTCCGCCCGGGCGCGAGGGCTGGGCCTCGGCCTCGCTGAACCTGGCCGACGTCCTCGGCATCGCCCTCGGAGTCGGCATCGGGGGCGCTGCCGTGGCCGCCTTCTCACGAGACGCCCGACCTGTCGCCGCCGGCGTCGTCATCGCGTACGCGGTGGCGGCGCTCGCCGCCGTGCTCGCTCTGGTGATCGTGCCCCGCCTGCCCGGCTCGCTGGCCCGCATCAGGGAGACCCCCGTCAGCCGATAGCGCCGCGGATGTCGCGCAACCAGGAATCTGCCGCCTGCCAGGCAGCGTCGGCTTGGCGCCGTTGCTCCGGGCCATGCTCGCCCGCGGCCGGGTACGAACCGAGGAACTTCACCCCGGCCAGCCCGGCATGGAGGTCGCGCAGGCAGTCGGCGACGACCTCGTCACCGACGTGGCCGGAGAGGTCAATGACGAAGCAGTAGTCACCCAGCGCCTGCTTCGTGGGCCGCGACTCGAGCTTGCTCAGGTTGATGTTGCGCGCCGCGAACTGTCCGAGAATGCCGTGCAGGCTGCCCGGGTGGTCTGCCCGCTGGAAGCAGACGATGCTCGTCTTGTCGTGTCCCGTCGGTGCCGGGACCCGGGTCCGGGCCACCAGGACGAACCGTGTCTGGTTCTCCGGATGGTCCTCGACGTCCTCGGCCACGATCTCCAGGCCGTAGCGCTCCGCGGCCAGCCTCGGCGCAATGGCCGCCTCGCCGGCCGTGCCGGACTCCCCCAGCACCCGGGCTGCATCCGCCGTGGAGTTGGCCGCCCGCTGTTCGACGCCGGGCAAGGTCCGGGCCAGGTACTTCTGGCACTGGGCCAGCGCATGGGGATAGGACGACACGGCGTGGATATCGCCGATCCCCGTGCCGGGGCGGGCCATGAGATGGAGATGGATGTCCATGACCACCTCGCGTTGAATGTGCAGGTCGACGTCGTGAATGAGGCCGTCGATGGTGGCACTGACCGTCCCCTCGATGCCGTTCTCAATGGGGACGAAACCGCAGTCGACCTCGCCCTGGGCGACGGCCTCGAGCACCGCCGTGATGGAGGCGAGGGCCCGCAGGTCGGCCGCGGCCAGGTCGGGCTGAGTGAGGAGGGCTTCCTGGGTGAAGGTGGCCTCTGGGCCGAAGAAGGCCACCGAGGTCGCAGGCGGGTTCACAGTTGGGCAGGATAGAGCAGGTCATGGACGCTTCCTCGCTTCGCGCGCTCATCGAAGACGTCGCCGCCGGGCGCTGCCCGCCCGACGATGCCGTCCGGCAGCTACGTCGGCTGCCCTATTCGGACCTGGGCTTCGCCCGGGTCGACCATCATCGCGACCTGCGGCTGGGCATGCCCGAGGCGGTCTACGGCCCCGGGAAGACGCCGGAGCACTGTGCGGCCGTGGTCGAAGAGCTCCTGACCGCGACGGACGGCCCAGTCCTCTTGACCCGGGCCAGCGAGGACCAGGTCAAGGCGGTCACGGCGGCGGCGGCGGCGCTCGGTGTCGGCCCGAGCCACGTCGCCGGGAGCGGGTCGCTCTCGACCGTGGTCTTCCGCCCGGCCCCGGAGCGGGCCGGCACCGTCGTCGTCATCACCGCCGGGACGGCCGACCTTCCCGTCGCCACCGAATGCATGGCCGTGCTGGGCGCCCTCGGCTTCGTCCCCACGCAACGCACGGACTGCGGCGTGGCCGGGCTGCACCGGCTCCTGGCCGAGCTCGACACGCTCGCCATGGCGGACGCCGTCGTGGTCATCGCCGGCATGGAGGGCGCTCTGGCGAGCGTGGTCGGTGGCCTCACCCCGGCCCCCGTCGTCGCGGTCCCGACGAGCACCGGGTACGGCGCCGCGCTCGAGGGCGTCACCGCGCTCCTGGCCATGCTGTCCGCCTGCTCCTCGGGCATCACCGTTGTCGGCATCGACAACGGATACGGCGCCGCCTGCGCCATCGCCCGGGTCCTCCCGTGACCGACGCGCCTGCGGGAAGCTCCACGATCGCCTGGTTCCACTGCTTTGCCGGCATCGCCGGGGACATGGCACTCGGTTCCCTGGTCGACGCGGGGGCCGACGTGGACGAGATCCGCGGGCTCCTCGACCGGCTCGCCCTCCCCGGCTGGCACCTCGAATTCGAAGAGGGCATCCGGGGCGGCATCGCCTGCACCCGGGCCCTCGTCGGTGGTGACGACGTGGTGGTGCGCACCCATGGCGTCATCGCCGCCCTCATAGAGGACGCCGCGTTGCCCGAACGGGTCACGGCCCGCGCCCAGGCAGTGTTCCACCGGCTGGCGACGGTCGAGGCCGCCCTGCACCGCCGTCCGATCGACCAGGTCCACTTCCACGAGGTCGGCGGGCACGACGCCATCATCGACGTGGTCGGCACGGTCGCCGCTCTCGAGGTGCTGGGCATCGACGAGGTGTGCGCGTCCGCGGTGGCGACGGGAATGGGCATGGTCCGTAGCGCCCACGGGCGGCTGCCCAACCCGGCGCCGGCGACCGTGCGCCTCCTGGAGGGGATCCCGACGTACGGGCGTGACGTGACCATTGAGCTCACCACGCCGACCGGCGCCGCCCTGCTGGCGGCTCTGGCCACGTCGTTCGGGCCGCTCCCCGACATGACGGTCGCGTCCTCCGGATTCGGTGGGGGCGCCGGCGAAATGGACGACCTGCCGAACTGCACCCAGGTCGTGATCGGGCGGCGGGCCGCGCAGCCCCCGATCGGTCCCGGTCAGGGCGCGCTCCTGCTCGAGACGAACCTCGACGACGTCACGGGGGAGCAATTGGGCCTCACCATTGCCGCCGCGCTCGAGGCGGGCGCGCTCGACGCGTGGATCAGCCCGGTCACCATGAAGAAGGGACGGCCCGGCCACGTCCTGCATGTCCTGACCGACGCCACCCTGGTCGGGGCCCAGCGCGCCCTGATCGAACGCTTCACCGGGACGATGGGGATTCGCGCCACCACCGTCGAGCGCTGGCCGGTGGCCCGGATGCTCGAGCAGGTCACCGTGGACGGCATCGTGATCCGCATGAAAGTGAGCCACGGCCGGGCCAAACCGGAGTTCGACGACGTGGCGCAGGTGGCGGCCAAGACGGGCGCTTCGCCCCGCGAGGTCGCGAGCCGCGCCGAGGAGGCCTGGCGGGCCGCCCGGGGGCCGGAGGGCACGTCCGCCTGATGGCGAGCCCGATGTTCCACTACGACGAGGCGATGACCGACCTGATCGTGGCGGCCTGCCGGGAGCGCCTGTCCATGGACCCCGTCGCCCTCGACTTCGGCGGCCTCGTCGAGTCGCTCGATGCAGAGTTGGCCGGGCTCATGCGGCCCGAAGGCAACGATGCCGCCGGCGTGCTGCAACTCTTCGTGGAGACGTTGTCGACGGCTGTGGTCTCGTGCGACAGCCCCCGCTTCTTGTCGTTCATCCCGGCCGCACCGACGAAGGCGTCGTTGCTCTTCGACATGTTCGTCTCCTGCTCGTCACTGCACGGCACGTCCTGGCTCGAGGCCGCCGGCGTCGTCGTGGCCGAGAATCAGGCCCTGGGCGTGCTGGCTGCGCAGGCCGGGCTCCCCGCCCAGGCCGGTGGATGCTTCGTGGCCGGGGGATCGGCGGGCAACCTGTCCGCGCTCATGGTGGCGCGCGACACGGCGGCCTTCCGGCGCCAGGCTGCGCCACCCCTGCACCCGCTGGTCGCCCTGAGCGAGGACGCGCACTCGTCTGTCGGCAAGGCGCTCCACGTCCTCGGCGTCGGCTCGCTCACGGTGCCGACGCACGACCACCAGCTGACCGGCTCCGCCCTCCGCGCCGCGTTGCGCGACGATCCACGCCGCGACGACGTGATCGCGGTGGTCGCCACGGCGGGAACGACCAACGCCGGCATCGTCGACGACCTCGCCGGGGTCGCCGACGTGGCGGCGCAGCACTCCCTGTGGTTCCACATCGACGGGGCCTACGGCGGCGCGGCCGCGCTGTTCGCGCCGTCGGCGCGGGCCCGGTTCGACGGGTTCGAGCGGGCCGACTCGTTCATCGTCGATCCGCACAAGTGGCTCTTCGCGCCGTTCGACTGCGCTGCGCTGCTCTACCGCCAGCCCAACTTGGCCAAGGCCGTCCACACGCAGGATGCGCAGTACCTCGACGTGTTGCACAGCGACAACCCCGAGGAGTGGAACCCGAGCGACTATGCCTTTCACCTCACCCGGCGCGCCCGCGGGCTGCCGCTGTGGTTCTCACTGGCCGTCAACGGCCTGGACGCCTACCGCGAGGCCGTGGAGGCGGGGCTGGCCATGGCCCAGCGGGCCGCCGCAAGGATCGCCGAGTCTCCCCACGTCGAGTTGGTGCGCGAGCCCGGGCTGTCGATCGTGCTCTTCCGGCGCCTCGGCTGGGCCAAGAGCGACTACGAGGCCTGGTCGGCCCGCCTGCTCACGGCCCAGATCGGCTTCGTGACGCCGACGACCTGGGAGGGCGAGACGGTGGCCCGCTTTGCCTTCCTCCACCCCGACACCGCCGTGGCGATGGTCGAAGAGATCCTCGGTTCAATGACCGAGGCGTGACCAGGCCCGTCGCAGCAGGATGCCCAGCGTCTCGACGTCCTGCGCGCCCGGAACAGGCCAGGCGCCACCGATGAGGAAGTAGGGCACCCCGGTCACGCCGAGCTCCTGGGCGGCGGCCTCGTCGGCGAGGACCTCGTCGCCGTACGCAGGGCCGCCGAGCACCTTCTCGCTGAGCGCAGCGAGCAACCCCACGGCGTCGGCGATCTCACCCAGCACGTCGGGGTCCGAGAGCTGCCGGCCCTCGCTGAAGTGGGCGACGAAGAGCTGCTCCTCCAGTGCTGCCTCCCATGCGGTGCCGCGCGCGGCCTGGGAGAGCCGGTGCGCGTCGAAAGTGCTGCCCAGGCGCACCCGCTCGAAGTCGAACACGAAGCCCACCTCCGCCCCGAGCGCGGTCAGCTGCGCGTGGCCGGCCCGCACCTGCTGGGGCGAGATGCCGTACTTGTGCGCCACGACATCCTCCATGGAACCGGCAGCGCGGGCTGGGGCGCCGCGGTGCAGCTCGAACGAGCGGTGCACGACGGTGACGGCATCACCGTGCTCGAAGTCGCGCAGCGCAACGCGAAGCCGGGCGAGGCCGAGCGCGCACCAGGGGCAGGCGTAGTCGGACCACACGTCGATCTGCATGCACCGTGCACCCTATGGCCGGGGCCCGCAATCCCCCTACGTCCAGTCCTGCGCCGGCCAGCCCTCGGCCGCCGCCATCAACGTCCAGCAGGTGCCGCCATCGATGGACTCGCGGAGGATGTCGGCGTGACCGGCGTGCCGGGCCGTCTCCTCAATGAGGTGCATGAGGACCCAGCGCGGCGTCCAGACGATGCCGCCGGGTATCCACGGAATGAGGTCGACGGTCGGCGCCAGCGGGGTACCGAGATCCTCGAATGCACCCACGACCTTCCCGGTCGCCCGGGCCTGCTCGTCGGCGAGGGCCAGCACGTCGTCGACGGTCTCCCCCTCGGTCAGCCGGAACCCGTCGCCCCAGTCGTCCTGGGGGACGAAGGTGCTCGTGTCGCCTGTGGTCATGAAGGTGACCCAGGCCCGCTCGGTGAGAGCGGCGTGCTTCACGAGGCCGACGAGGGTCAGTTCGCTGACGGTCGGCCGTGAGGCCGCCTGGGCCTGGTCCAGGCCGTGGACGGCGTAGTGCAGGGCATCGCGCTGCTGGCCGAGGAAGGCGAGCAGCAGCTCGCGCTCGTCGGTGAGGGGGGCTACGAGTCCGGGCATGACGTGATCTCCGTTCCGGCCGGGCCATTCCCGGCGCTCTCTGCTTGGTGCTTCCATGGTGCGCCCCGAAAGTGGCCACCCTTTGGCCACTTTTTCTGCGAAAGTGGCCCCATGCGTGCCGATCGCCTCGTGGCGGCCCTGCTGATCCTGCAGTCCAAGGGCCGCATCACCGCAGCCGGCCTGGCCGAGGAGCTCGAGATCAGCGAGCGCACGGCCCGCCGGGACCTCGAGGGCCTGGCCATGGCCGGCATCCCCGTCTATTCGCAGCCCGGACGCGGCGGCGGCTGGGAGCTGCTGGGGGGTGCCCGCACCGACCTGAGCGGCCTCACGGCGGACGAGGCCCGTGCGCTCTTCCTCATTGCGGGGCCGTCCGGCGCCACTCCTCAGGTACGGGCCGCGCTGCGCAAGCTCGTGCAGGCGCTGCCGTCGACGTTCCGCCAACAGGCGGAGGCGGCGGCCAGCGCGGTGGTGCTCGACCCGGCCGGGTGGGACCACGGCGCGCCGGCGGCGCCCGACCATCTCGACCCGTTGCAACGCGCCGTCATCGAAGGTGTCCAGGTGGCACTGGACTACAGGGGCCGGGACGGGCGCGCCTCGTCGCGCACCGTGCATCCGCTCGGGCTCGTGGTCAAGAACAACACCTGGTACCTCGTCGCGGGGACAGAACGCGGGCAGCGTACGTTCCGGGTCAGCCGGGTGCAGTCACTCCTCTTGTCGGCCGAGCCCGTCGTCCGCCCGGACGACTTCGACCTGGCCGAGGCCTGGCGTTCCATCGTCACCACCGTCGACGCGCAACGTGCCCCGGTGCGCGTCCACGTCAGGGCGGCCGATGCCACGATCGTCGAGGTGCTGCGCTTCATGTTCGGCAACCGCGTCGAGGCCGGTCAGGAAGGACCGGACGGAAAGGTGGACGTGGCGCTCCGTGCCAACTCCGAGCTGATGCTGGCCCGTCAGCTGGCCGGATTCGGGGATCGCATTGAGGTCGTCTCGCCGGAGATCCTGCGCGAGCACCTGGCCGACATCGGTCGCGGCCTGCTGCGCGCGCACGCCTGACTGCCGCGCCGGACCCTCAGCCGGCCACGGCCGCTTCGAGGACCGCGGCCGCCGCCAGGAGGCGCTCCTCGCTGAAGGCAGGCCCGATGAGTTGCGCGCTGGCGGGCAACGGACCGCCGGTCGGCACGGGCAGCGACAGCGCCGGCACCCCGGCCAGGTTCACCGGCAGCGTGCAGCGCGAGACCAGGAGGTCGTCCCCGTCGTCGAGGTGCGGCGGGAAGATGCTCAGCGTCGGGGTGATCAGGAGATCGACCTCGGTGAACACCCGCGCCAGGGTGTCCTTCCACGCACGCTGCACACTCCACGCTCTCGCCACGGTGTTCTCGTCGAAGGACCCACCGAGCTCCAGCCGCTCCCGCACGGCGTCGCTGATCCCCGCGGGGTCCTGGGCCACCAGCGCTCCGTCGGCGTGCCACGCCTCCACCACCAGGAGGAGCCCCGCCTGCATGGTGGCGTCGTCCCAGCCCGGGACTTCCAACTCCCGGCAGTCCCAGCCCACCGACCCGAGCGCCTCGTCGAGCGCGGCCGTGATCGCCGGGTCGGCGTCGATCGCCAGCCGGCCCACGACAAGGTCGGCTCCGCTCCGGTCCCCGACGCTGAAGCCCGGCTCGAGCAGTTGCATGCCCGTGACCAGCCCCGCCACGGTGCGGGCCATCGGGCCGACCGTGTCGAAGCTCGGTGCCAGGGGCCAGACGCCGTCGAGTGGGATCCGGCCCCAGGTCGTCTTGAGGCCCGTCGTGCCGCAGCAGGCGGCGGGAATCCGGATGGAGCCGCCGGTATCGCTGCCGTAGGCCACGTCGGCCTCGCCCGTCGCCACCGCGACGGCCGACCCGCTCGAGGAGCCGCCGGGCACGCGAGTGGGATCGAGCGGGTTGACCGGAGTCCCGTACCACTGGTTGACGCCGGTGACGCCGAGGGCCAGCTCGTGCAGGTTCGTGCGGCCGACGATCCGCGCCCCGGCCTCCCGGGCACCGGTCAGGCAGGCCGCGTCCCGGTCGGCAGGGACGGCGCGGTCCGCCACGGCGCGACAACCCGCCGTCGTCGGCTCCCCCTCCATGTCGATGAGGTCCTTGACGGCCAGGCGGACACCGGGCCCCGTCGTCTCGTACCGGGTGATGAAGGTGGTCATTCCCTCATTGTGTCCGGGATCGGCAGGGGCGGGCCGAGGGCGGGGTCAGGCCGGCGTCGTCGATGTCGTCACGGTGGCGCCGGGTGGCAGCTGGAACAGTGACGCGGCGGGCGACGAAGAGTAGTTCGTGATCTGGAAGCTGGTCGAGTTCGACGCGACCTTGACGTACCCGAGGATGTCCTGCGGCGTGCTGCAGATGGTGCTGGTGCCCGTCACCCCCTTGGCCACGAGGTCGACGCAGTGCATGGTGAAGCCGTTGAGCGACATGGTGGAGGTCGTGACCTTGTCGCCGGCCAGGCCCGCCACCACCGCCACGCCATTGAGGAACGTGATCCAGTGTGACGGGGTGTAGACGTCGAAGATCTTGTTCTCCGTCGCTGCGTCGGCCTGGCCCAGCTTCTGGCACGACCAGGTGCCATCGGACCCACTCTGCTGGCAGGCGTACTCGCCCGACGGGTTCACGATCACCTGGACGGCGGACGCGTCGGAGCCGGTCTGCGTCTGGTGGAACGCCAACCCTCCACTGGACGGGTCGACGGCATAGACGACCGTGGCGGGCGAGCCGCCCGTCGTCGTGTACGTGGCCGCGAAGGGGGTGTCCTTGGTGGACTGCAGGTTCTGCGAGAAGGAGTCGATGGTCGCCCGGTTGCCCTCGACGGTGTGCACCGCCTGCTTGACCTTGCTCACCACGCTGCAGCCGGTCGCCAACACACCGACCGCGAGGAGCGCCGCCATGAGCATCCCGATACGGCTGTGCTGGGACATGCCTGCCTCCTCCAGAGACCCTCGGAATCGGGACGGCCCGCGGTGACGCGGGCCTCTCAGGCCGTTCCGGCCGGCGAGGGGAGGCTGTCGTCCTCAATGGGGACGACCTCCTGCCGGCCACGCTTCAGCCCGAAAAGCGCGACGACCGCCGCCAACGCCATGATGCCGCACATCACGTAGAGCACGGTCGCCGTGGCGTGCGCGAAGTCGAGCGAGACGAAGTGGGGAATGGACTTGACCGATCCGCTCCCCTGCTGGTTCTGCGTGATCCCGTTGGCCGTGGACGCCGCGTGGGGGTCGCCCATCTTCTGGAGCGACGTCGTGAGGTGCGACCGGTAGTCGAAGAGCTGAATCGTCCCGAGCGCGGCCAGCCCGAGGCTGGCCCCGTAGTTCCGGATGGTCTGGGTGATCCCGGTGGCCTCGCCGTACGAGAGGTTGCCCGCCCGGTTCACCGCGTCCGTGTTCGCCGGCCCGAGCATCATGCCCATGCCGGCGCCGGCCACGATGACCCAGATCTGCTGCTTGCCGAAGGACAGCGTCGTGGCCTTCGTGCCCCAGAAGTAGAACCCCACCGCCGCAAGGGCACACCCGAGGACCACCGCCCGCTTGGCCCCCTCGCGGTCGAGGATCCGACCGCCGACCTGGGCCAGGATGACGAACCCGAGGAAGAAATACAGGAGGAAGATGCCGGCGCCCGACGCCGAGTCGTGCAACGAGATCTGCGCGTACTCGCTGGCGAAGAAGAAGACCGGGATGAACGCCATCATGGCGATGAGCAGCACGATGTTCTCCACGGCAAAGGCGCGGATGCGGAAGATATGGACCTTGATGAGCGGCGACTCGGTGCGCATTTCGACGAGGACGAAGACGCCGATGATGGCCAACCCGGCGATGATGCAGATCCAGGTCCCGGGATTGCTCCATCCCCACGGGACCGACTGCTGCAGGCCGAAGATGCTCAAGCCGATGCCGGCCGCGATGAGCACGGCGCCGCGGTAGTCGATCGGGGCCTTGCGGAATTGCGTCTTGGGCTTGGAGACGTGAATGAGGACCAGGGCGATGATGGCGACGGGGATGTTGACCCAGAAGATGGCCCGCCAGGTCCACTGGGTCAGGTAACCGCCCAGAATCGGTCCGATGGCGGTCAGCCCTCCGGCGATGCCGAAGAACAGCGCCAGCGCCTTGCCGCGGTCACGGAGGGGGAACACGTTGACGACGATGGCCAGCGCCGCCGGGAACATGAGGGCACCCCCGGCGCCCTGCACGACCCGGAACCCGACGATCCAGGCCTCGGCGCCCGAGCCCTTGGGCGTCAACCCGCACATGGCTGACGCCACGACGAAGATGATGACGCCGATCACGCAACACTTGGTGTGGCCGTAGATGTCCGACAGCCGCCCGCCCAGCGCGAAGAGCGCCGCCAGGGAGATCAGGTAGCCGTTGACCACCCACTGCACGCCGGTCGACGTCAGGCCGAGCTCGCGCTGGATGTTCGGTACCGCAATGGAGACGATCGTCTGATCGATGAACGTCATGGAGACCGCGAAGATCATGGCGGCCAGCACCCAGTTGCGCCCCTGCATACCGCTGCCGCTCACGCCGTCTCCCTCTGCCGCTCCGTCCTGCGCCAGACCCTAACTGGGTCACTCAGGCCAAGCACAGATCCTCACGGCGCCATCGGCTGCGGCGGTGTCGGCTACGCGTCAGCGGCTCCCATGGACGCGAGCATCTCCTCGAGCGCTGCTTGATCGGGACCCACGAACGGGACGGCCTCCGGCGCGGACGCCAGATTGGTGAGCATGCGATCCAGGGAGGCGCCGGCGGCGGCCGGGAGGTGGCTGCTGAGGACCAGCGCGGGCTCCCACGCCCGCACGGCGTCCAGATCCTTGGCGAACAGGGCGCGGTCGACCTTGCACAGCCACGGCGAGTCGGCCATCACCCAGAACACCTGGCCCTGCGCGAGGTCCTCCGCCGAAAGGTCCTCCGCCCGCTCGGGCACGTCCGCCAACAGCGCCCCGAAGCAGTCGGCGCTCATCAGGGTTCCCGACCGGTCGTCGTAGAAGCCGGTGGTCACCGGGTTGTCGAAGACTGGCGGCTTCACCGCGGTCAGGGTGCGATCGCCCAGCACAATTGTCTGGCCCGGGTTCACCAGGTGCACCCGGTCCATCGGCAACGGCGCCGTCAACCCCATGATGCCGACGCCGAGGAACGTCGTGATGACCGTGAGGCGTGGATTCTCGGCCAGCAGCTGGTGCAGGGACCCGATGTGGTCGAAGTCCGTGTGCGTGAGCCAGATCCACCGAAGGTCGGCGGGGTCGATGACCGTCCGCAGCGCGGCCATGAACTCCTCGCGCTGGACCACGCTGCCCGTGTCGACGAGGACCGGCTCGGTGCCATGCAGGACGAAGGCGTTGATCGGCACGAACCCGAGTCCGGGGACGGGAAAGTTCGTGGTCAACACGTCGATGTCGGCCGCAGCCTTGTAGGTCGTGATCATGAGGGCACTCCTTGTCGTTGTTCTCGCTCGAGGGTCATTGCCGGCCGGCCTCGTCCCGCACCTCGGCGCCGGACTTCAGCCGGGACAGGGTGTGCTCCAGGGACTCGCGCAATTCGCGGGCGCGGTTGGTCGGGACGTCCACGATGCGGGCCCAGACGGGAATCCGCTTCACCTCGTAGGACTCGGTGACCTTGGTCCCTCCCTCGATCGCCTCGAAGCGGTAGCGCCACACCGTCCCCTCGTAGCCGCCCTCCTCGGTCACGAAGGCGAACTCGCGCCCCGGCTCGGCTGTCAGGACCCGGCCCCGGCGCGACCACTTCATCAGGCCGCGCGGTCCACCCTTGTTGTGCCCCACGAACCTGGCCCCCTCGGCCGGGCCGCCGGCTCCGTCCAGCCACTCGACCCGCTGGCACTCGGAGCTCCACTCGCCCATCCGGGGCAGGTCGGCCACCAGGGCGTAGATCCGCTCCGGCGCGGCGTCGATGACCGTCTCCCGGCTGTCCTGGGTCAACCACCACCTGCTGCTCGTGTTCGCCACGTCGCACCTCCCGATTCGATCTGTGCCGTTAGGCTAATGATATTAGCTCTTGCTGTCAAGACACTCTTAAGCTACACTCAAGGGAGTGACGCAGAGCCAGATCGAGACCGACACACCAGTGGAGCAGGTTGCCCGGCCCGATCGTCGGGCCCGCCGGCGCCAGGAGACCATCGAGGAGATCCTCGACATCGCCCGTGAGGTGATGACCGAAGAGGGAGTCAACGGGCTGAGCCTGGCCGAGGTGGCGCGTCGCCTGGGCGTGCAGCCGCCGTCGCTCTACAAGTACTTCCCCTCGTTGATGGCGATCTATGACGCGCTCTTTCTCCGGGGCCAGATCGAGAACCTGGCCGAGCTGCGTCAGGGGATGGAGGGCGCCGAACCAGGCCTCCCCGCGTTGATCGCCGGCCTCGAAGCCTCCGGCCAGTGGGCGCTACGCAACCGCGCCGTGGCCGAGCTGTTGTTCTGGCGGCCGGTCCCGAGCTTCCATCCCTCCGACGAGGCGTTCGCCCCGAGCATCGAGATGGTCGAGCTCCAACGGCACGCGCTCGCCGATGCCGTGGCCGCCGGGCAGCTCGGCCCCGAGGCCAACCGCGAGGACGCCATCTACACGGTCTCCGTCTTGCTCGTCGGCGTCCTCAGTCAGGCCTTCGCCAACGAGCCCGACCTTCCGTGGGGCCAGGGACGGTTCACTCCCGCCTTCCCGCGTCTCATGCGTCTGCTGCCCGCGGCCTTCCCGCTGTCGGACGCGTCACAGGACAAGGACGCCGGCGCACCGTAAGTTCGCCGTCGGCGCGGTGGCGTCGCCCCCAGTTCCGCCGTCGTCGTGGTGTCGACTCGTGGTCCGAATTGACGGTCCGTTGTCGCACCCGAGTGCGTCACCGCCCTTAGACGCCTGAACACGTTGCACCAGGCCACATCGCGGTGTCCGGGTTGCCGTGGTCCGTCAGGTACGGTCGTTCCGGCAAGAGGGGGCGTTCGTGCGACGACGCAGGACTGCTGGACCGGTCGTGTTCATGGTGGCCACCGTCATGGGGCTCGGACTTACCGTCGGCGTCGCGCCGGCGGTCGCCACGGCCGGCACGCCCGTGCCCGGCGCGCCCAACTGCCCCATGTTCCCGGCGGACAACGTGTGGAACACGCCCGTGGCGGGACTACCGGTCAACCCGGACAGCGCGGCCTGGCTGGCCAGCATGGACGCCGGCACGACGAACCTGCACCCCGACTTCGGGCCCTCTGACGACCCTTCGAACCCGTACGGCATGCCCTACACCGTCGTCTCTCCGTCGCAGCCCGAGGTGCCCGTCACGTTCCAGTACGCCGACGAGAGCGATCCCGGGCCCTATCCCTTCAGCGCGTCGACGCCGATCGAAGGCGGGCAGTCGTCGACGGGCGACCGTCACGCCCTCATGGTCAACCCGGCGACCTGCACCCTCTACGAGCTCTACGACGCGCGCTACGGCGCATCGGGATCGACGGCGGGTTCGGGAGCGATCTGGAACCTCGACTCGAACGCGCTGCGACCGGCCGGCTGGACGTCGGCCGACGCCGCCGGCCTGCCGATCCTGCCCGGGCTCGTGCGCGACGACGAGGTGCAGTCCGGGGCCATCACCCACGCCATCCGCATGACGGCGGAGGCAACCGACACGTCGTACCTCTGGCCGGCCCGGCACGAGGCGGGGACGTCGTCGAACCCGAGCCTGCCCCCCATGGGCGCCCGCTTCCGCCTCAAGGCCGGCTACAACATCTCGGGCTACTCCGCGCAGGCGCAGGTCGTGTTGCGGGCCATGCAGCAGTACGGCCTCATCCTGGCCGACAACGGCTCCAACTGGTACTTCGGCGGCACGGCCGACAGTGGCTGGCCCTCCGCGCTGGTCAACGAGCTCAAGCAGGTGCCGGCCAGCGCCTTCGAAGCGGTGGACGAGTCGGGTCTGATGGTCGACCCCAACTCCGGCCAGGCCCGGCAGCTCGGTGCCGCCGTGAACTGCGGGTCAGGGCCCGGGTACCGCCTGGTGGCGACCGACGGCGGCATCTTCTCGTTCTGCCAGTCCTTCCTCGGGTCGATGGGCGGCCAGCACCTGAACGCACCGATGGTCGGCCTGGCCGAGACCCCCGGCGCCGCCGGCTACTGGGAGGTGGCCTCCGACGGCGGCATCTTCAGTTACGGCAACGCGCACTTCTTCGGCTCGACCGGGTCCATCCACCTGAACCAGCCCATCGTCGGCATGGCGGCCACGCCGGACGGCGGGGGGTACTGGCTCGTTGCCGCCGACGGCGGCATCTTCAACTATGGCGACGCGCACTTCTACGGCTCGACCGGGTCGATCCACCTCAACAAGCCGATCGTCGGCATGGCCGCGACGCCGGACGGCGGGGGCTATTGGCTGGTGGCGTCCGACGGCGGCATCTTCAGCTACGGCGACGCCGCCTTCCACGGCTCGCGCGGCGGGCAGCCGCTGAACAAGCCCATCGTCGGCATGGCTTCCAGCGCGTCGGGCCACGGCTACTGGCTCGTCGCCTCCGACGGGGGCATCTTCAATTACGGCGATGCCGGCTTCCACGGATCCGCCGGCTCCCTGACGCTGGCCAAGCCGATCGTCGGCATGCAGGGCACGCCGAGCGGCGGGGGCTACTGGTTGGTCGCCTCCGACGGGGGCATCTTCAGCTACGGCGACTCCGTGTTCAACGGCTCGACGGGTGGCCTGGCGCTCAACGCGCCGATCGTGGCGATGGGATGAGCGCGCCCACGTGTTGACGCATGGTCGGATCGCCGGTGTGGCGGGCGGGGCGCTGTGCGGCGCTCTGGCGATGGCGCTGCCGGCATTCTTCCTCACGTCGGCGGCAGCAGGGGCCAAGGAACCGTCGACGCCGGCACCGAAGGGTTTGTGCACGGCCATGGACAAGACCGCCGGGGCCGGGGAGGCGTTCGTCCAGCACCCGAGCGCAGTGCGCGCCAACCGCGCCACGTTGGCCGCGCTGACGGCCACGAACGTCCTGGCCGGCAATGCGCCCGCCATCGCGTCGACCGAGGCGAGCTACATGGAGATGTGGGTGCAGGATGTCGTCGCGCTGCACGGGTATGACGAAGCGGCCGTCGCGGACGAGAACCCGCCGGAGCTGCAGCGCAAGGCCGCCGTCGCGCTGGAGAAGGTCGATGCCGACGTGACCCGGACGTGCCCCGGCGACGCCAAGGCCTTCACGGTGCTCACGACGCAGGAGAAGGCCACGCCCCGCCCGTAGGTGGGGACGATCAGTCGTTGAGCGTCCTGCGATACACGTTGGTCTGGCGGACCTCGAACCCCAGGCGCAGGTACAGCCGGTTCGCCGCCTCGCGGTCGGGCCGCGACGTCAGGTCGACCGTGCGGGCGCCCAGGGAGGCCGAGAGATCGAGTGCGGCCTGCACGAGTGCCGCTGCAGCCCCCTTGCCCCGGGCGTCGCCGTCGACCACCACATCCTCGATCCAGGCCCGCACACCGGTCGGGATCTGGAAGGTGGCCAACGTCAGCATGCCGATGATGGCCCCGCCCTCACGCGCCACGAACAAGGTGGTGGCGCCATCGGCCACGATGCGCTCCAGGACGGCGCGGCTCGGCGGCGGCGACGAGCGGGACAGCTGGGGCACCAGGCGGTCGACCGCGGCACAGAGGTCGTCGTCGACCGCAGCGGCGGCCTCCACCGCGATCACGACGTCGTCGACTCGCCCCGCCACATCGGTTGCCGCACGCTGTCGTAGAGCACGTCGCGCCGCTCGCCGTTGATGGCGGCGAAGACGTGCTCGCCCCAGCGGTCGGAGCCCACCAGCGGCTGGGGCAGCGTCTCGCGGGTGAACCAGCCGACGTCGCGCGTCTCGAGCGGGTGCGGCGCCAGCTCGCCGCCCACGGCCTGGCAGTAGAAGAGGAGCGAGTACAGCGGGACGCGGGTGAAGCCCAGGCGCAGGCCGTCGAGGACGGCGATGAGGCGCACGGGCTCGGCGATGATGCCCGTCTCCTCCTCCACCTCCTTCACGACCACCTCGGCCGCCGAGTAGCCCACGTCGCACCACCCGGTCGGGTAGAGCCAGATGCCCGAGTCGGCTCGCTGAATCAGCAGCAGCTCGCCTTTGTCGTTGCCGACGGCGGCGCCGACGGCCACCTTGGGGGTGACGTAGCCCGGGACGCCCTTGCCCACGGTGTCCATCCATTCCTGCACGAGGGTGGGCGCGTACTCGGGGTCCGTGTCGGCGCCGTCCGCCTCCGTGCGGATGTCCGCCGCCACCTTCAGGATCTCCTCGAAGCGCTCCCGCTCGTAGAGGCTCTCGGTGAAGCCGAGCCCGGTCCGGGCGATGCCCGAAAGGGCCTCGCTCCAGCGCAGCAGCGTCTTGAGGGGGACGTCACGGTCGGCACTCGGGTCCACGAGCGTGACGCTACCGCGGCCCGCCGCCTGGGCCAGAATGGGGCGTGGCCGTGAACGAGGATTGTCGTCATTACGTCATGCGGACCACACCCCGGGGCGACCGCCTGGAGCGGTGCAAGGTCGACGCCAACGAGCCGCTGCCCTTCGCCTGCCCCGACGGCTGCGTGTTCTACGAGCCCCGCGGGGTCTCCTCGGCGGGCTGGCACGTGCCCAAGAGCCCCGACCGGGACTGAGCCGGCACCTTCTTACCCGGGGCGGTCAACCCTCGAGGACGTCCCCCAGCAGGTCGACCGTGATGCCCTCGCCCCGCAGCCACTCGAGTGCAGCCTCCACCTGGGCCGACTCGCCGTCCATTTCGCACACGATCCAACCCCGGTGCTCCTCCACGTCGGCCCGGCGGATGTCGGGGTCCACGTCGAACCGGCGCACCAGC
>DATBAO010000066.1:0-4734 GCA_036271495.1 Acidimicrobiales bacterium | reverse complement strand
GACGTCCAGCCCTACGAGGACCTGCCCGCAGTGATGGCGAGCGCCGACGTGCTCGTGGCCGTGCTCGAGCCGGACGCGTCCCGGTTCTCGGTCCCCTCAAAGGTCCTCACGTACCTGTGTGCGGGCCGGGCCATCGTCGGCGTGCTGCCGCCCGACAACGCGGTGGCCGAGATCCTCACCACCCAGGGCGCCGGCCTGGTCGTCGGTCGTGACGACGTCGCAACGGAGGTGGCGCGACTGCTCGACGACGACGCACGCCGGGGTGCGCTGGGGCGGGCGGGGCGGCGGTATGCCGAGCGGACCTTCAGCCCCCAGAGGGCGGCCGACCGCTTCGTCGAGGTCTTCTCGGACCGGGTGGGTGTGCCGGCACCCGACCTGACGCCAGCGTCGACGTCGCCTCCGACGGGGCCAGATGGGTCCCCTGTCACGGTCCCCCAACCGGTGCGTGACCTGGAGATGTCCTGGTCGGGGGACGAGTTGAGCGATCGGAGCCCGACGTCCACCCGTGGCGGGACACCCCGGTCGCCGGACGACAACAAGGTCGCCGCTTCTGGGCCGTTCCCCCATCACGACGGGTAATCGAGGGTCAGGGAGGACGGTTCCATGACGAGCGTGTTGGTGACGGGGGCGGGGGGCTTCATCGGCGGCCACCTGGTGGCCCGGTTGCGTGAGCAAGGCGTCGAGCACATCCGTGGCGTGGACCGGGTGCCCGTCGAGGCATGGCACCAGCGCTTCGATGACGTGGACAACCGCTGTGCCGACCTGCAGGAGCTGGCGGCCTGCCAAAGCGCCAGCGAAGGCATCGACGTCGTCTACAACCTCGCCGCCGACATGGGCGGGATGGGGTTCATCGAGAACAACAAGGCGCTGTGCATGTTGTCGGTGCTCATCTCCACCCACATGCTCGAGGCGGCCCGTCAGGCGGGCGTGCAGCGGTTCTTCTACTCGTCGTCCGCCTGCGTCTACGCCGCCGGGAAGCAGGAGTCGCCCGCGGTCGAGCCGCTGCGGGAGGCCGACGCCTATCCGGCCATGCCCGAGGACGGCTACGGCTGGGAGAAGCTCTTCAGCGAGCGCATGGCCCGCCACTACTACGAGGACTTCGGCCTCGAGACCCGGATGGCCCGCTACCACAACGTCTACGGCCCGCACGGGACGTACGACGGGGGGCGGGAGAAGGCCCCGGCCGCCATCTGCCGCAAGGTCGCCACAGCCATCTTCGACGGGTCGGAAACGATCGAGATCTGGGGTGACGGCAAGCAGACGCGCAGCTTCACCTACATCGACGACTGCGTCGAGGGCACGTTGCGCCTGACGGCGAGCGACGTGCGGGAGCCGCTCAACATCGGCTCCGAGCAGCTGGTCACCATCAACGAGCTGGTCGACATCGTCGAGGGCATCGCCGGCATCTCGCTCAAGCGCAACTACAACCTGTCGGCGCCCCAGGGCGTGCGGGGTCGCAACAGCGACAACACACTCATCGAGGAGCGGCTGGGCTGGGCCCCGTCGGTCAGCCTCCAGGACGGCCTGCTGCAGACCTACCGCTGGATCTTCGACGAGATGTCCGCCACTGCCGGCACCAGGCCGACCAAGGCCGTCGCCCACAGCGTCGGCTCTGTTGCCTGACGTCGCTCCGCCGGGACACGACTGAGGTGCGCCTCGCCTTCGCCTATCTCTTCGCCTTCCTGCCCATGCCGCTGAAGCGGCTCGTCGCGCGGTGGGTCTACGGCTGGGACATCGACCCCACGGCCTATATCGGTCCGAGCGTGCTGACGGTCCACCACCTCTCCATGGGCCCGGGCGCTTCCATCGGCGGCCGCAACACGATCACCAACCTCAACGAGCTGCGCATGGGGGAGGGGTCCACCATCGGCTCGGGGAACATGGTCAAGGGTTGGTGGGACCACCCGACCCAGCCGTTGGCCGAGCGCGACCCGTCGCTCGTCCTCGGGGACCACGCCCAGATCGCCTCGTACCACTACATCGACTGCGTCGACACCCTGGAGCTCGGACCGCACGCCGCGCTGGCGGGCTTCCGGTCGACGGTGCTGACCCACTCCATCGATCTCATGCGGGACAAGTACGTCGTCGGGCCCGTGGTCCTGGGCGAGTACGCGCTCGTCATGTCCGGCGCCATGCTGCTGGCCGGCACCAGGGTCCCGGCGCGCAGCATCGTTGCCGCCGGCTCGGTGGTCGACACCAAGCTGTCGGCCGAACTGACGCTCTACCGTGGCAACCCGGCCGTGGCGGTGCGCGACCTCCCGGACAGGCTCGGCTTCTTCCATCGTGGGCGGGTGCCGGCGGCCTGACGCACGAGCCGTGACCGCCGCCGCCCGCTGCCCGCCGGCGTCGTCGGCGTCGTCGTTCCCTGACGTCGTCGTCAGGTCTCAGGTACCCTGGCTGCAATGGCGTTGCCCAGGATCATCAGCGTCGATGACCACGTCGTCGAGCCGCCCCACGTGTGGCAGACCTGGTTGCCGAAGCAGTGGCGGGAACGCGGTCCCCGGGTCGAACGCAAGCGGTGGGGGAGCTTCACCCACCTGTCGGGCGCCAAGTACGACATGCAGGAGGACCCCGAGGGCGAGTGGGGCGACGCCTGGTATTACGACGACCAGTTGATCTACGTCCACAAGAAGTTCGTGGCCATCCCCGCCGCCTCCGTCACCGAGGACGACAAGGGCGAGCTCGTCTTCGACCGCTCCCAGATGACGATGACCGCCATCACGTATGACGACATGCGCAAGGGCTGCTGGGACCGCGACGAGCGCGTCAAGGATCTGGCGTTGAACTACACCGACGGATCGCTCCCGTTCCCCACGTTCCCGCGCTTCTGCGGCCAGACGTTCCTCGAAGGGAAGGACAAGGAGCTCGGACTCGCCTGCGTCAAGGCGAACAACGACTGGATGGTCGAGGAGTGGTGTGCGCCCACCAACGGCGTCAACATTCCCCTCTGCCTCATCCCGCTGTGGGACGTCGAGCTGGCGGCGGCCGAGACCAGGCGCAACGCCGAGCGCGGCGTCCGGGCCATCGCCTTCAGCGAGATCCCCACCCGCCTCGGCCTCCCCAGCATCAACTCCGACTACTGGGACCCCCTCCTGCAGGTCTGCAACGACTACGGCGTGACGCTGTGCATGCACGTCGGCTCGTCGTCGACGAACCCGGCCGCCTCGCCCGACAGCCACCCGGCTGTCGGCGGCACGCTCGCCTTCAACAATGCCATGGCGTCGTTGGCCGACTGGCTCTTCTCGGGCAACCTGCTGCGCTTCCCGAAGCTCAAGCTGGCCTACTCCGAGGGCCAGATCGGCTGGATCCCCTATGTCCTCGAGCGGGCCGACACCGTGTGGGAGCAGCACGACTCCTGGATCCACGCCAAGGAGCGCATCCCCGTCCCGCCCTCGACCCAGTACTACGGCAGGATCTTCGGCTGCTTCACGGCGGACCGCCACGGCCTGCGCTCGCTCGAGGAGGTCGGCGAGGACAACATCTGCTTCGAGACCGACTTCCCGCACACCGACACGACGTGGCCGTACTCGGAGGCCTACATCGAGAAGCTGTGTGCCGGCCTCGACGAGCAGACCGCGTACAAGGTCTTGCGCGGCAACGCCATCACGATGTTGGAGCTGGACCGGGTCTAACCCTTTGGGACGGTCGCACCCTTCGGACGGCTCGCCGCCCGCGTCGCCGCCGGACCCGTCACGGCGGCCCACAACGGTGACGGGCGCGACGTCATGACGCGACCCGTCGGACCGACAAACGTCAGCTCGCTGTTCGCGTTCCCGGACATGGTCCAGTGCCTGCTGTGCACTCGATGATGGTGGTGCTCGCACAGCAGCGCGAGGTTGTCCAGATCGGTCCGGCCGCCCGGTTTCCACGGCACGACATGATGCACATTCGTGAAGGTGACATTGGTGCAGCTGGGGAAGCGGCAATGTCGGTCCCGGCGCATGATCTCGCGCCGCTGGCTGGCGGTCGGCCATCGCCGGGCCCGGCCCTCGAACATCGTGTGACCGACGTCGTCGTCGACGGCGACCGCCACCGTGGCATCGCAGGCCAGCCGGCGCACCGTCTCGGCGTCCAGCAGACCGTCACGCTCCAGCTCACCGGGCAGCGCGGAGGATTCGTCCTGCAGGGTCTCGAGCGGGACGTGAACCACCACGAACGGCCCTGCCCCGCGGGCCGAGCCCCCGCCCGACCCCTTCGCCGCTTCCGAGCCGGCCTCCGGGACGGGCGGGCGGACCGTCTGCACGAAGGCGTCGGAGCACCGCTGGTCCCATCCCGTTTCCCCGTCGGAGGGGATCTCGCGGGCTCGACTCTGAATGCACGCCTTGGTCTCGGCGTAGGTCTCGGGAGGCAGCTGGACCGTGATGGTGCGGAACGGGTCACTGAAGCGCAGCCAGCGGCTCTCGTAGTCCTTGGCCGCGGTCCGGCTGTCGGGAGCGGGACGGTGGGAGCGGGCGACATCGCCCAGCTGACGCACCGAGCACCGGCGTGCCGCGTCGAGGAGCTCGCGGTCGCTGCCGGGCGTCGCCACGTCGGCGACGGCGCGCACCTTGTCGAAGGAGATGTCGCCTGCACGAAGCGCGTTCGTCAGGTGCGGGAGGTCGCCGGCCCTTTCGGCGACATGGACGAGGGCCCGGGCCGTCGGAGCGGCGACACCGAAGCGCTCCACGACCCACGTCTCCGTCGACGTGGCGCCCTCGTCCCGGAACGATTCCCGCCGGCTGACGGCTCCCAGGT
>DATBAO010000065.1:0-31319 GCA_036271495.1 Acidimicrobiales bacterium | reverse complement strand
GGCGCGGCGGGCGAGCAGCTCGCCTCCGACGGTGTCGCCCATGTCGTGTGTGAGCAGAGCCAGTCGCCCGATTCCGAGCGCGTCGACAAAGGCTGCGGCCGCGTCCGCCTGCAGCGCCATGGTGTAGGCGCGGTCGGGCTTGGCTGACAGTCCGTAGCCCAGCATGTCGAGGAGGAGCACGCGCCGCCCGGCCCGCAGGCCGTTGAGCACGGCGGCGTAGTCATAGGACGAGGACGGGAAGCCGTGCAAAATCAGCAGCGGCTCGTGGCGTTCGGTGCCGATGGACGGGGCGTCGACGGTGAAGACCCTCTCGCCGCAGAGTGTGCGGTACGTCCCGATGGCCTCCCAACCTTTGCCGGTGGCAATTGTCATGTGCCGGCCAGCCTGGCGACGACGGGACCGAGGGTCTCCCACGCGTCCGATTCGATCGACCAGTAGGAGATCCCGTACTCGGCCCGGCGCCACTCGAGCTCTTCGGCCATTTCGTCGAGCGTCCCGATGAGCGCCAAAGGCACGTGCAGCGCGTCGTCCGCATTGATGCCGAAGGCCGGGCCCATCTGGCCGGCCAGCGCGGCGGCGTCGTCGGTCACCATGACGAAGCCGATGAGCGAGTTGAGCTCCAGGTCGGCGAAGCGGTCGCCGGCGGCCTCCTTCACCCATCCGACCTTCGTCCGGGTCCGCTCGGGGGTGGCGTCCGCCGCTGTCTCGGCGCCGCCCGTGCCCTCGCGCAGGTTGACGTTGATGCTCACGATGTCGGCCTGACGGGCCGCGAACGACAGCACCCGTTTCCCGCCGCCGCCGATGATCAGCGGGGGACCGGGCTGCTGTACCGGGCGCGGCGTGAGGGTGTGGCCGAGCACCTCGTAGTGCTCGCCGTGGAAGTTGAACGGGCCGTCGGTGCGCAGCAGTCCCTGCACCACCTTGACCGCCTCCTCGAAGCGCGCCACGCGCACGGCCGGGTGGTCGTAGGCCAGCCCGGCCTCGTCGTAGTCGGTCCGCATCCAGCCGGCACCCAGGCTCATTTCGAAGCGGCCGTCGCTCAGGACGTCGAGCGTGGCGGCCTCCTTGGCCAGCACGAAGGGATGCCGGTAGTCGTTGCCGAAGACCAGCGAACCCATGCGGAGTGTGGCGGTGGCGGCCGCGACGGCGGCGAGGGCCGGCACCGGCGCCAGCTGGTCACCGAAATGGTCGGGCATGAGCAGCGCGCTGTAGCCGAGATCCTCCACCTTGCGGGCCTGCGCGGCCCACGAGCGGGCCGAGCCGTCGGATGCCTTGCTCAGCTGCGCGGCGAAGCGGAATTTTCGGTCGTGTGCCATGACGCCATGTTGCCGCACATCGGCGGAGCCTGCGCCACCACGCGGCGTTCGACGGGCCGGGCGGGAGCATACCTGAGCAGGGGGCCGGGCTCTAAAGGAAGCTGAAGTCCGGCACTCCGGAGCTGATGCCCGGGAAGAGGTCGCCCTTGGCGGCCACCAGTTCTTCGGGTGACCACGCGGCGTCGCGGGTCACCTGGCCGACGGCCTTGAAGGCGCTCACGGCGTAGATGTTGCCGCCGAAGACGACCAGGATCTGCCCGGTGACGTCGGCCGAGGCCGGGGCCGCCAGGAAGCACGCCACGTTGGCGATGTTCTTGGGGTCCCAGGCGTCGAAGCCGCCGTCGCCCGCGCTCATCCCGTCGCCGCCGAAGATCGTCTCGGTCATGCGGGTCCGGGCCCGCGGCGCAATGGCGTTCGATGTCACGCCGTAGCGGCCGAGCTCGCGGGCCTCGACCCAGGTGAGCGCGGCGATGCCCGCCTTGGCGGCGGCGTAGTTGGCCTGTCCCGCGTTGCCGTAAAGGCCGGCCTCCGACGAGGTGTTGATGATGCGGCCGGTGACGTCCTCGCCCGACTTGGCCCGGTTGCGCCAGTACACGGCGGCGTGGTGGGTGGCGGCGAAGTGCCCCTTGAGGTGGACGCGGATGACGTCGTCCCAGTCCGACTCGTCCATGTTGAAGGACATCTTGTCCCGGAGGATCCCGGCGTTGTTCACCAGGATGTCGAGAGAGCCGAAGGTGTCGATCGCCTGGTCGACGACGTTCTTGCCGCCGGCCCACGTGCTGATGTCGTCGCCGTTGACCGCGGCGTCGCCGCCCCGCTCCTTGATCAGCGCGACGACCTCCTCGGCCGGGTGCGCGTCCTGCGACCCCTCGCCGTGCAGCCCGGCGCCGACGTCGTTGACGATGACCCGCGCCCCTTCACCGGCGAGGACGAGTGCCTCTTCGCGTCCGATGCCCCGTCCTGCGCCGGTGACGACCGCCACCTTGCCGTCGAGCAGTCCCATGGTGATGCCTCCCTGTATCGGTCAACGCCTCACGCCGGCTGTCCCGGAGGGGGAGAGCCCGGCGGGCGGGGGTTCAGAGCCGCCGCGACGCGCCAGCAGTGTGGCCGATGGGCTTGTTCAGGGGCAAAACCGGCCCAGCGCCTCCGTGGTGACCAGGCCGATCAGTTCGGTGGTCTCCCCCCGGGCCCGGGCCCGGCCGAAGCGGGAGATCAGGCTGACCACCTCGAAGCCGGGGGGCGGCGCCGCCAGCACTGACGCATCGGCGCCGCCGGCAATGCAGAGCACGGGCAACTCCCGGCCCTGCACGCCGCGGGAGCGGGCCAGCTGCAGCACGCCGCCCGGCACCTTGCCGTGGAACGACGGGGGATCGAGGTGCCCCTCGCCGGTGACCGCCAGGTCGGCCTGCTGCAGCCGGTCGGCCAACCCGACCAGCCCCGCCACGAAGTCGAAGCCCGGCTCAATCCGCGCGCCGAGCGCGACCAGGCCGCCGGCCAGCCCGCCCGCGGCGCCGCCGCCCGGGACGCCGGTGACATCGATGCCGGTCTCGCGCCGGTAGCGCTGCGCCACCGCGTCGAGACGCTCACCGAGCTCGACGACCTGTGCCGGCGTGGCGCCCTTCTGCGGACCGAACACCGTCGCGGCGTCGCGAAAACGAGTCGTCACGTCGCAGGCGACGACCAATTCGATGCCGCCCAGCGCGTCGGGCGAGCCGACGGCCTCGAACGCCCCGAGGCCCCCGTCGGTCGTCGCCGACCCGCCGCAGCCGATCACGATGCGCCGTGCGCCGGCGTCGCGGGCGGCCAGCAGGAGCTGGCCCACCCCGGTCGTGCTGGCGCGCACCGGGTCGTCGCGGCGCGGCCGGGGGAGCAGGGCGCGCCCCGCGGCGCGGGACATCTCGACGACGGCCGTGCGCGGCGCCGCCCCGTCCGGCCCGCGCAGCATGCGCCACTCGGCCTCGACCCGGGCGCCGAGCGGCCCCGTGACGTCGGTCAGGTGCAGGGTACCGCCCAGCGCCAGCAGCAGGCCTTCGCCGCCGTCGGACATGGGCACCTCGTCGGCGGTCCAGCCGGCCGCCCGGGCCGCGCCGGCGATGGCCGCCGCCACTTCTCCGGCGGACGCCGTCCCCCGGAATTTGTCCGGTGCGGCGACGAGGTGGGGCACGGCGACGAAGCTACCGGGTGCGGATCGCGGGTCTTGGGTGCGGGCGAGAGGACTCGAACCTCCACCCCCTCTCGGGGACCGGGACCTAAACCCGGCGCGTCTGCCAATTCCGCCACGCCCGCAGCGGCCCCGCCATGCGGGTGAACAGGGAGTGTACGGCGGTGTGCCTACGGTTGCCGCCTCCGCCCACTAGCCTCATGGCCATGGTCAACGCATCTGAAACCCCCCGAATCACCGCTGCCGGGGCCGATCTCGAGTCCAGCGGCCGGGTCTTCCAGCAGCTCCTGCAGGAGCGCATCGTCTTCATCGGCAGCGCGATCGACCAGGCCACGGCCAACCTGGTCTGCGCCCAGCTGGTCCTCTTGGAGGCGGAGAACCCCGAGAAGGACATTTCGGTCTACATCAACTCGCCGGGTGGCTCCGTCACCGACGGCCTGGCCATCTACGACACCATGCAGTACGTCAGGCCCGACGTCTCGACCATCTGCGTCGGGCTGGCCGCCAGCATGGGGCAATTCCTGCTCTGCGCCGGCGCCCCGGGCAAGCGCTACGCCCTGCCCCACTCGCGCATCCTGATGCACCAGCCCTCGGGCTCCATGCAGGGGCAGGCGTCCGACATCGCCATCCAGGCGGAGCAGATCATCTACCTCAAGCGGATGATGGCCGAGCGCATCGCCTTCCACACCGGCCAGACCCTCGAGCGGATTGAGACGGACTCCGACCGCGACCGCTGGTTCACAGCGGAAGAGGCCTGTGAGTACGGCTTCATCGACAAGGTCATCGACCGCTCGACGGCGACGGCGGCGGCGGGGAACAAATAGACGTGGCTGTCGACGTCCCGGCCTCGTCTCCGGACGCAGACCGGAGATTCGAAGAGGACACCGAGGTGCGGGTGGCGGACCGCTCGCCGGTGGCGGCCGAGGCGGCCGGCGTCAGCCGGAGCGCGGCCCAGCGCGGGTCGGTGACCCGCGTCGTCACGCCGACCATCAGCGTGCGCAAGCGCCTGCGCGAGATCTGGCTGGCGCGCGAGCTCCTGATCTACCTGGTCCGCACCGAAATCAAGGTCAAGTACAAGAACTCGGTCCTCGGGCTCGTGTGGTCCATGGTCGCTCCGGCCATGACGCTGGCCATCTACTTCTTCGTCTTCTCCATCCTGTTGGACAACAAGATGCCGAACTTCGTCATCTATCTGTTCGCCGGGCTGCTGCTGTGGAACCTGTTCTCCCTCGGCGTCCTGACCGGCACCGGTGTCGTCGTGAACAACGCCGGCATCGTCAAGAAGGTGTCGTTCCCCCGGGAGATCCTCGCCCTGGCCGCCGTCGGCTCGGCCTGCGTCTTCTTCTTCTTCCAGTCGATCGTCATGGTGATCTTCATGGTGATCCTGCGGGCGCCGCCGGACCCGGCCTACTTCCCACTGCTCATCATCGCCCTGCTGGCCGGGGTCATCCTGGCCTCGGGCCTGGCCGTGCTGCTCTCCTCCATCAACGTGTACCTGCGCGACACGCAGCACCTGATTGAAGTCGTCCTGACGGCCTGGTTCTGGGCCTGCCCCATCGTGTACTCGTACCAGACCGTGGCGGCCAAGCTGGACCCGCGCGGTCTCGCATGGATCTACCTGATCAACCCCATGACCCCTCTCGTGTTGACGTTCCAGCGCTGCCTCTACAACAAGCCGATCGTGATCATCAACGGCGTGTCCACACCCGTGCTGCCCCAGCACGGGTACCTCTGGTACACCGTCCTCTGCGGCATCGTGCTCGTCTTCGCGCTGGTCCTCTTCCTCGTCGGCCTGGCCGTCTTCGGCCGCCTCGAGGGCAACTTCGCCGAGGAGCTCTGAGCGCGTGAGCGATTTCGCGGTGGACGTCCGGGACGTCTCGAAGCGCTTCCGCCTGGCCCACGGCCAGTACAAGACCGTCAAGGAGCGCCTGATCCACGGCGGCCGGCGCAAGTCCACCGAGGACTTCTGGGCCCTCGACGGGGTGTCGCTGACCGTCCGCGAGGGCGAGACGGTCGGCATCCTGGGACGCAACGGCTCGGGCAAGTCGACCCTGCTCAAGTGCATCTGCGGCGTGTTGCAGCCCACCCGCGGCGAGGTGGCCGTGCGGGGGAAGCTGGCGGGGCTGTTGGAGCTCGGAGCCGGCTTCCAGCAGGACCTGACCGGCCGGGAGAACATCTACCTGAACGGCTCCCTGATGGGGATGGCCAAGCGCGACGTGGACAAGGTGTTCGACGAGATCGTGGACTTCTCCGAGCTGGAGGAGTTCATCGACGGCCCCGTCAAGTTCTATTCGTCGGGCATGTACGTGCGGCTCGGCTTCGCCGTCGCCGTGAACATGAACCCCGATGTCCTGGTCGTCGACGAGGTCCTGGCCGTGGGGGACGAGCGTTTCCAGCGCAAGTGCATCGGCCGGGTCAAGGAGTTCCAGAAGGAAGGCCGGACCATCCTGCTGGTGACGCACGCCGCCGACACCGTGCGGAGCATCTGCGACCGGGGCGTGGTGTTGAGCCACGGGCGCCTGGTGGGCGAGGGAGAGCCCGGCGAGGCCACGCGCATCTTCCGGGAGGGTCTCATGGCGGAGGGCGCCGGGATGGCGGTGGCCGATCCCACCCTCGTCGCGGTGCCGGCGACGCCGACGACGATCGCGGTCGGCTCGGTCCCCGACACCGATCGGCCGGTCCGCTTCCGCTCGGTGCACCGGATCTATTCGGGCGACAACAGCGTTCCGTACATGAGCACGGGCGACGACCTCACCATCCGGGTGGAGTTCGAGGCGCTCACGCCGGTCCCGGACGTGGTCTTCTCCCTCGAAATCCGTGACATCGACGACAGCATGGTCATGCGCACCGACACCTCCATCATCGGCATGTCGATCGACGCCTCGCGCGGGGTCAGCGTGATGCACTTCGGCATCGTCAAGATGCCCCTTCTCGACGGCACGTTCACCTTCGCCATGGGGATCCAGAGCCGGGACGGCATCCTCTACGACTGGCAGGAGTCGGCCGGCACCTTCGCGGTGATGAATCCGGGCAAGACGACCGGCGTCCTGCGCATGGACGTGCACGCCGCCCTCATCTCGACGGAGAGCGACGTCGACTCGTCTGCCGCGCTGGCCTAGCCCGGCCGCGTCAGACTCGCACCATGAGTAATTCCGACCAGTCGTTGCCGGCAGACCCCCAGGCCTACGTGACCCAGGTCATGGCGGAGATCGCCGAGGAGGTCCGCGTGCGGCGGGCGTCGGGCGACCTGCCGCCCAAGCTCGAGCGCGAGCTCGACGAGCTCTTCCTGGCCCATTCCCCGGTGGCCGGGCGCGGCGGTGACCTGGGCGACGCGCTGCGCATGGTCGACGCCGCCACCTTCATCGACCCGGTGGTCCCCGTCGAGTCCGAGCGGGCGGCCGGTGCCGCCGTGAAGAAGGGCATGCGCTCGCTGATGCTCTGGTACGTCGGGTGGCTGACCCACCAGATGAGCCAGTCGGCCTCCGCCGTGAGCCGCGCCCTGCACATCGTCGACGATCGCCTGCAGAGCCTGGAGCGCCGGGTCGAGGGCCAGCGCATCCCGCCGGCCGAGGTGGTCGAGTTCCCGCTCCTGCACGGCGCCGACGCCTGGTGGGTCGAGCCGGCCGTGGCGGCGGTGGCCAAGGCGCCCGGACGCGTTCTGCATGTGGCCTGTGGCGACGGATGGTTGGTGCGGCGCGTGATGGCGGCCGGCGGTGACGCCTACGGCGTCGACCCCCGGCCCCGCGTCACGGAGACGGCGGAGCTCGGGACACTCGACCTGCGGTCCGAGCCCATCGGCGACCACCTGCGCGCCGTGGCCGCGGCGGGCCTGGGCGCCATGGTGCTGAGCGGCACCGTGGAGGGGATGGCGGGCGCCGAGCGCAGCCAGCTGCTCACGGCCATCGGGACCCGGTTGGCGCCCGGCGGGACGCTCGTCCTCCACTCGGTGACCCGGGCGGCCTGGGAGGCTCCGGATGCGCCGCCCGAAACGGATCTGGCGGCCGGCCGGCCGCTGCGCGCCGAGTCCTGGTGCGCCCTGCTGGAGCAGCACGGGTACGAGGCCGTGGCGCAGTCCGGTCCCGGTGGGTCCGATTTCCTCGTCACCGCGGTCAGGTCCGCCATCGCCTCGCCGTACGCTCCCGCGGCGCGGTGAGCGCTGCCGCCGGGGGGCCGGTGGCGGTGCACCAGTTCATCGCCACCCTCAACCCGCACGACGCCACCGGCACGCATGCGCTGAAGCTGCGCGACGCGTTGCGGGCGGCCGGGTGGCGTTCCGACATCTTCGCCGAGGCGATCCACGACGACCTGGCGCACGAGGCGTTCAAGCACTGGATGTACCCCGAGCACGCCGCGCCGGGCGACGTGGCGATCTACCAGTTCACGACGTCCTCGGCCGTGGCGGGCTACCTGGCCGAGCACGGGCTCCCTCTGATTCTCGACTTCCACAACTTCACCGCGCCGGAGTACTTCGCGGGCTGGGAGCCGCAGAGCGTGCAACGGGCGACGGATGCGGCCGACGAGCTGGCCCTGCTGGCCCCACGGGCGCTCCTGGGTCTGGCCAAGAGCTCCTTCAGCGAGGGAGAGCTTCGACGCGCCGGCTGCAGGCGCACCGCCGTCGTGCCCGTGCTGGCGGACTACGGGCGCGTCACCGCGTCGCCGGACGCCCGGGTGGCGGCCGAGCTGGCCCGGCGGCGGGCGGGGGGCGGCGCCGACATCCTCTTCGTCGGCAGGATCGTGCCCTCCAAGGCCCAACACGAGCTGGTGAAGGCGCTGTGGGCCTACCGCCGCCTCTACGACGCGCAGGCCCGCCTGCACCTGGTGGGCGGCACGTCGAGCTTCGCGTACACCAAGGCGCTGCAGGACTTCATCGACGACCTGGGGCTGTCCGCCGCCGTGCGCCTGCCGGGCGAGGTGTCGGACGCCGCCTTGGCGGCCTACTTCGAAGCGGCCGACGTGTACCTCTCGTTGTCCGCCCACGAGGGCTTCGGCGTCCCGCTGGTGGAGGCGATGGTGGCGGGCGTGCCCGTCATCACCCGCGGCGCCGGGGCGGCGTCCGACACCGTGGCCGACGCCGCACTCGTGCTGGCGGCCGCCGACCCCTCTTACGTGGCGGCGGCCCTGCACCGGGTCTGCACCGACGCGGCGCTGCGGGGCACCTTGACGGCCGCCGGGTCGCGTCGCGCTGCCGACCTCTCGAGAGACGTGGCACGGCGCGCCGTCGATGCCGTGGCCGCGGTGGTGGGGCGACCATGAGCGGGAAGGTGGTGTTCGTCACGCCGCGCTACGGCACCCAGGTCATGGGCGGCGCCGAAACAGCGGCACGCCAGCTGGCCGAGCACCTGCGCCTCCACACGAGCTGGCAGTCCGAGGTGCACACGACCTGCGCGCTCGACCCGCACACCTGGGCCGACGAGCTGGCGCCGGGGACGACGGAGATCAACGGGGTCCCCGTGCACCGCCACCCGTCGGCCCACGGGCGGCGGCCCGACTTCTACGGCCTCGACGGCCTGCTCCGGCTCACGCCACGCCTGGGCACGCTGGAGCAGGGGCGGCGGTGGGTCGACTACAACGGCCCGGTCTCGCCCGAGCTGGTCGAGGCCGTGGTGGCGTCGGATGCCGACGTGGTCGCCTTCTACCCGTACCTGTACCACCCGACCGTGGCCACCATCGGCAAGGTGCGGGTGCCGGCGGTGCTGCACCCGGCGGCGCACGACGAGCCGGCGCTCTACCTCCCGGTGTTCCGCGGCACGTTCGGGGATGCCGACGCCTTCTGCTTCCACACGGCGTCGGAGCGCCAGCTGGTCGAGCGGATGTACCCCGTGGCCGAGCGCCCCCAGATCGTGCTCGGCCTCGGCGTGGGCGAGTCGCAGGGGACGGGCCGCGCCGGGGGCGATCTGCTGGGACTGGGGGAGCGGCCCTACGTCGTCAGCGTGGGGCGGGTGGACGAGCACAAGGGCTCCAAGATGTTGGCCTCCTACTTCGCCACCTACAAGGAGCGGCACCCCGGGCCCCTGGCCCTGGCGCTGGTGGGGCCGGTGTCCTACGAGCTACCGCCCCACCCCGACATCGTGGTGACCGGGGCGGTCGACGAGGCCGACAAGTGGGACATCGTGCGTGACGCCCTGGTGGCGATTTCGCCGTCCGCTCTCGAGTCGTTCTCCCTCGTGGTCGTCGAGGCCTGGGTGGACCGGGTGCCGGTCCTGGTGAACGGTGCCTGCGGGCCGACCCGCGAGCACTGCGAGCGCTCCGGGGGCGGGCTGTGGTTCACCTCGTACCCCGAGTTCGAGGCAGTGCTCCATCGCCTGGTCTCCGACGCCCCGCTGCGTGCCACGCTCGGGGCCCGCGGACGCGACTACGTCGACCGGCACTTCGAGTGGCCGGTGCTGATCAAGCGCTACGACGAGTTCCTGCGCACCGTGGTCGAGCGGGGCAGGGGCACGCCCGGGCTCTTCTGAGGCGGGCGCGCTCCCGGCTCAGGAGACGGGGCGCCCCACGACGGTGTACATCGGCTGCCCGATGGCATCGCTCCCGATGTCGTGCGCCAGGTGATGGCGCTGGGTGTGCATGGTCGTCTCGGTCTGACCGAAGCCGAGCCGGGACAGCATGGAGACGACGGCACCGGGATAGATCGACCACCAGTTGGTGAGGTGGTGCTCGGCCGAGGGCGAGAAGCGCATGAGGTTGGTCTCGGGCGGATGCAGGTCGTCCTGCAGCGGCTCGGTCACGATCATCGTCTCTGTCGTCCGCCGGGCCGCCTGCGACAGCGCCCCCCAGGGCTCGCGCAGGTGCAGGAGGATGGCCCCGACCACGGTGATGTCGAAGGTCCCGAGATCGGCGGGCATGTCGTAGATGTTCCCCTGCACGAAGGTGGCCGAGGAGCCCAGCGTGCGGTGCAGGTACCACCAGCCGTCGTGGTTGCGGTCGATGGTCTCCTGCATGACGCGCAGCCGTTCCTCGTGCTGGTCCTCCCCCTTGATGGGCAGTGTGTCGATCGACACGTCGAACCCGGCCTCGAAGGCGACCACCTCGGCGCCCATGCGCTCCATGGTGAAGGTCAGGTACCCGGTGGCCGGCCCGAGCTCCAGCACGCGCTTGCCGGCCAGGTCGACCCCGCCGAGATACGCCGACTCGTGGCCGCGCAGGTCCCAGACCCCCGGCAGCACGGTGCCGTCGGGGAGCTCGAAGGCGTGGTACCAGACGAAATCGCTGAGGTCGGCGCCCTCGCGGCGCTTGGACACCGCCGCTTGGAAGCGGGGGTCCAGTTGACCCAGGTAGTCCTTGGGCGGGTAGGCGGGAAGGAGCGGTCCCCGGGTCGGCACGGATGCCGCTGGGCCGGGCGAGCCGGGGGGCCCGCCCTCGGTGTCACGTCGCCGGAACATGGGCCGTCACTCTAGGCCAGCCTTCCGGGAGCGCTTGGTGGTCGGTGGCGCCGGAATCGAGGGTCAGAACCCGTCCATGCCCACCATGGGCCGGTTGAGGTGCTGCCCACCCATGCTGCCGCGGAACGGCGCGTCCCCGTAGCTGAAGATGCCGCCGTCGGAGGCGACGAACCAGTAGCCCAGCCCGTCACCGGTGGACTGCATGGCCACCACCGGCTGGTTGAGGTGGATGGAGCCGGTCGAGCCGAAGAAGGGCGCCCCGAAGGCGAAGATGCCGCCGTCGGACCCGACGAGCCAGTAGCCACCGGTCACCGGATCGGGGGTGATGCCCACGATCGGTCCGTTCAGGTGGACGCCGAGGGAGGGGATGTCTCCGGCCGGCGTGGCGTCCCCGTAGGAGAAGACCCGGCCGGTCGTGCTCACCTCCCAATAGCCGCCCCCGTCGGGGGACGCCGCCAACCCGACGATGTCCTGGCCGGGGACGGAGGCCGCCGAGCCGTAGAACTGCGCGTCGCCGTACGAGAAAATTCCGCCATCGGAGGCCACCAACCAGTAACCTCTGCCGTCAGGGGTGGCCGCCATGCCCACGACGGGCGCATTGAGAGTGAGTGATCCGGTCGAGCCGTAGAAGCCGGCTCCGCCGTACGAGAAGATCCCGCCGTCGGACGCCACCAACCAGTACCCGCTCTGGCCCGGCACGGCCGCCATGCCCACGACGGGTTTGTTGAGGGCGATGCTCCCCGTGCTCCCGCAGAAGTCCTGCCCGAAGGCGAAGATGCCGCCGTCCGACGCCACGGTCAGATAGCCGCTCTGGGCCGCCACGGGCCGACTGCAGGTGCCGAGGGCGTTGCCGCCCCCGACGAAGCCGGACAACGATGCATCGTGGTGGAACTGCGGCCAGCCGCCGGGCTTGATCGCGTTGGGCGACGCGGAGCCGGCCACCTCGAAGTGCTGCACGATCCCCTGCACGTCGTTGCCGCCGATGCCGAAGTAGCCGGCGACCGTGATGCCGATCGACCCGTCGGCCTCGGGCGTCACGAGCGGCGCGTTCTGGAAGCCGTAGGTCCCCATGCCGCCGGTGCCGTCGTCGACATGGGCCACCATGAGGCCGGTCGGTCCGTCGAGCACGAAGAGACCGCGGTCCGTCGGCACGATCACGTCCTGGGCGCCGCTGCCGTTGAGGTCGGCCGTGGTCACCGAGCCGAGGACCTGGCCCGGCACGGAGACGCGCCAGATGGTGGCGCCGTTGGAGGCGTTGATGGCCCACACCGACCCGGTGTCACCGCTGTTGGCCGTCCCCTCGACGACCGCCAGCTGGCCGTTGCCCTGCACGTCGGCCAGGGCGGGACTCCCGCCCGTCGAGCCGTCGAGCGTGTCGCTCCACACCTGGTTGCACTTGGTGTCGAAGACCTTGACGGTGTTCTCGTCGCTCGCACCCGGGTAGAAGGTCCCCGTCCCGGTGGCGATGCCGTAGGCACCGCCCGGGAGGATGGGGCCGACGGCGGGGGAGGAGTCGACCTGTTCGTTCGTGTTGGCGCTGCAGATCAGCCCGCCGTGGTCGTTGTAGATCCGGACGTGTCCGCCGTTCGAGTAGTGCGTCCCGAGAGCGAAGCCCTGGGACGACGCGCCACCGACGGCGAAGTCGGCCGTGCCCGTGCCGTAGAAGTCGCCGGCGGCCGCCGTGGAGAACACGCTGTCCGCCGAGAACTGCGGCCACCCGCTGGCCGGCACGCCGGTCGCGCTGTTGAGGCCGTACGTCATCTGACCCAGGGAGCCACCCTCCACGAGCGATCCGCCGTTGGCGATGGGCAGCGAGGCCTGCACGCCACCGTCGGGCGCGGTGTCGGTCGGCGGGTTGGTCACGACCTGGTTCCACGCTTCGGCTCCGTTGAACCCGTAGGCGTAATACCCTCCGTCAACCGGCGAGGCCGCATTGCCGGCCCCGAAGTAGAGCTCACCGTTGCTGTTGACCGAGGCCGTCGAGTCGACCGGAGGGCTGCCGGGGATCTGCACCCCGTTCACGCCTTGCGCCGGGACGCCGCCGCTCGTGTTGCCCACGCCGCAGCCCTGGCCCGAACCGACGGTCATGCCGGTCCCGCCGCCCCAGCCGGTCGCCGTCGACCCGTCCGACTGGTTGAACCCGTAGAGGTTGCCCTGGCGATCGCCCACCTCAATGGCGGGCGTCCCGTTGTCGCTGAACGCCACCGGTGACGCCTCGACCACCCCGCACGGCGCGTCGTTCAGGACGATGCCCGGATGCACCGACGCCGGGTTCCCCCATGTCTCGTTCAGGGCCAACTGTGCAGGGGCGCCCGACACCGTCGACGGGGTCGCCGCCACGAACGCGACGGTCGCTCCCATCGCGGTGACGCTTGCGAGAATGCATCGGGTCGCCAGCCTGTGCGCGTGCTTCACCTTGCTCCGATTCGTCCGCTCAAGCGTCCGAAGGTAGTCCTTCCGGGCCTGCCAAGAAACAGCAGACTCCGGATTGCCGCGGGCATCGCCGGTAGCATCGGTCGCCATGTCCGCCGGTCCTCCTTCAACGGGCGCTGCCGACCACGCGGCTGACCAGGGCGGGGGACGCACGCCCTCAGCGGAGAATCAGGCCCGGGCGGCCGAGGCCCTGCACGAGGCTTTCACGCGATTGGCACCTCAGGGCAGCGATGGCTGGAACTTCCTGGCGGCCTTCACCCACCTCGGTGACCGCTACGGCCCGTACCATCCGGGCGCCTCTGCGCTCTCCGATTCGATGGCCCCGAGCCGCGGCGACACGCGGCGGGCGGGACCGCTGGACCGGTTACGCCCGAAGAGGGAGCGCGCCGGCCGGGCGCCGGACGGCGAGAAGACGGACCTCGAAGAGGCCATGGGCCACGTCGTCGAGGCGTTCCGGTTCCTGTCGGCGCGCGTGGAGACCCTTGAGGCGCGCCTGGCCGCGCAGGACAGGCCGGTGGACGGCGCGGCGTGGCTCGTCCCCGCCCGCGAGCTCGGCCCGCTGGCCGGGCCCGTGGCGGCACACGTGGCGGCGCGCACCGCCGGTGGGGTGATCGTGCATGCGGACTGTGGCCACGGTGACCTGCTGCGGGCCTTGCACGAGCGGGGCGCCGAGGCGCACGGCGTCGAGCCGCGGGGTGCGATGGCACTGCGCGCCATTGAGGACGGCTGTGCGGTGACCATCGCCGAAGCGTCGGAGTACCTGGGGTCGGCGAGCGACGGCTCGACGGGCGGTGTCGTCCTGAGCGGCGTGGTGGACCGGTTGCCGCTGCACGCGCTGCTCCCACTGCTCGCCGAGAGCAGACGCGTGTTGCGCCGCGGCGCGCCGCTCGTGGTGATCACCGAGCCCGTCGCTGCGCTCGACGCACGGGCGGCGCCCGCCCAGGACCTCGTCGACGGTCGCCCGCTGCACCAGGCCACCTGGGAGCTGTTGCTGCAACGGGCCGGGTTCATCGACGTGGCTCCCCTCCCGGACGGCCACGGACCGGACGGGCGCCTCGCGCTGTCGGCCGTCGCCCCCTCGTGAGCGGCATCCACCACTTCGTCCCGGTCCTGCACAGAGGCGACGCAGTGGGCCGGCACACGCTGCGCCTGCGCGAGGCCACGCGACGGCGCGGCATCCCCTCGGAGATCTTCGTCGACACCGTGGACGAGGACACCGTGACCGAGACCGTGCCGGTCCTCTCCTATGCCGACGTGGCGCAGGCCGGCGATGTCATCGTGTACCAATTCGCCACCGCCTCCGCCATGGCGCCCTGGTTGGCCGGCCGTTCCGAGACCCTGGTCGTGAACTACCACAACGTCACGCCGCCCGAGTTGATGGCGCCCTGGGACAACCACCTGGCGCTGGGGCAGCTGCGGGCCCAGGGGGACTTGCGCCTGCTGGCGCCCCGCACCGCGCTGGCCGTGGCGGACTCCGCCTACAACGAGGCGCACCTGGCGGCATCGGGTTTCGCCGCCACGGCGGTCATCTCTCCCTCCGCAGCGCTCGATGCCGCGGTCATGGACGCCCCGAACCCAGCGCCGGCGGCGGGTCCCGGCGCCCGCTGGCTGGCCATCGGGCGTGTCTCTCCCAACAAGGCCCTCGAGAGCACCGTGGCCGCGCTGGCCGTGACCCGGGCGCACGACGATCCCGATGCGACGCTCCAGCTGATCGGCAAGCCCGCCACCGATTCCTACGTGGCCGCCCTGCACCGCTACGTCGCCGAGCTCGGCCTGGCCGGTGCGGTGCAGTTCGCCGGTCATGCGAGCGACGCCACCGTGGCGTCCGCCTATGCGCACGCGGATGTGCTCGTCGTCACCTCGGAGCACGAAGGCTTCTGCGTGCCCGTCGTCGAGGCCATGGCCGCCGGGGTGCCGGTGGTGGCGTTCGACCAGGGGGCGGTGCCCGAGGTGCTCGGGGGCGCCGGGGTGCTCGTCTCGGACAAGGATCCCTACGCGCTGGCCTCGGCCATCGCCGCCCTGTTGCAGGACCCGGCCCGCCGCCGTGCCGCCATCGCCGCGGGCCGGCAGCGGATGGCGGCGCTCGAGCTGCCGGCGGCCGCCGACCGGTTCGTGGACCTGCTGCTCCCGCTGGCCACGCCCGCCGCCGCGACGTGAGCGGCATCCACCAGTTCGTGCCCATGTTGCACCGCGCCGATGCGGTGGGACGGCACACGCTGGCGCTGCGCCACGCCCTGCAGGGGCGCGGCATCTCCTCGCACATCTACGTGGAGATGGACGACCCGGTCACGGCGTCGGAGACGCGCCCGTTCGCCCGCTACGCCGGCGTGGCCGAGCCGGGTGACGTGCTGGTCTACCAATGCGCCACCGCGTCGGCCTTGGGCCCGTGGTTGCGCGGCCGCACCGAGACGCTTGTCGTGAACTACCACAACGTGACGCCGCCCGAGTACTACGCCCCGTGGGACAACGGCATGGCGCGGCACCAGCTGCTGGCCGAGAGACAGGTGCGCGCGCTGGCGCCGCGGGCTGCGCTCGGCCTGGCGGTGTCCTCCTTCAACGAGGCGGAGCTGCGCCAGGCGGGCTTCGTCCGCACCGCGGTCGTGCCACCCGCCGCCGCGCTGCCCACCGACGCTGCGGGCGCGGCGTCCCTCCCGCGGCGCAGCGGACCCACGGTGGGAGCGCGCTGGGTCAGTGTCGGCCGCCTCGCGCCGAACAAGGCGATCGAATTGGCGGTCATGGCCCTGCTGGTGGCGCGGGCACACGGTGACGCGGCCGCGACGCTGCAGGTCGTGGGCCGGCCGGTCGTGCCCTCCTACACGGCGGCACTGCAGCGCTTCGTCGACGACATGGGCCTGCACGGCGCGGTCACGTTCAGCGGAGCGCTCGGCGATGCCGCACTGGCGGACGCGATGGCCGGGGCCGACGTGTTCGTGCTGACCTCACGGCACGAGGGCTTCGGGGTGCCCGTCATCGAGGCGATGACCCTGGGCCTGCCGGTCGTGGCCAACGAGGCCGGCGCCCTGCCCGAGGTGGTCGGCGACGCCGGCCTGCTGGTCGATGCCGCCGATCCGTACGCGGTGGCCGGCGCCGTCTCCCGTGTGCTGGGCGAGGCACCGCTGCAGGCCGGCCTGGCCCAGGCGGCGTCGCGTCGGGTCGAGGAACTCGACCTGGCGTCGGCGGGGGACCGGGCCGCCGCCCTGCTGGTGGCGCTGCTCCCGAACGCCTGAACCGGCCGGACGGTCAGCCGACGCCGACGGCCTGCTGGACCAGCGAGACGAAGCGGTCGGTGGAGGCGGCCAGGTCGAAGCCGCCGGCGCGCCGGCGTCCGGCGGCCGCCAACACCTCGCGCAGAGCGCGGTCGCGCAGGACGCGCCCGACGGCGGCGGCGAACGGCACGGCGGACTTGTCGGGCAGGACGAGCCCGGCGCCGCCGACCGTCTCGGGCACGGCGGTGACGCCGTAGGCGACGATCGGGACGCCGTGTCCCATGGCCTCGGCCAGGGGCACGCAGAAGCCCTCGTGGTCCGACGCCATGACGAACACGTCGGCCGCCCGGAAGTAGGCCTCGAGCTCCGCGCCGCTGACCGAGCCGGTGAGCGTGACCACGTCGGCCAACCCCAGCTCGTCGATGAAGGCGCGCAGCGCGGGCTCGTAGGTCTCGCCGAGCGGTGAGCCGACGAGATGCAGGCGGGCCGCCGGGTCGTCGGTGCGCCGGAGCACGTCGAGCATCTTGACGAGGTCGTGGGGCGCCTTGTGCGGCGAGATCTTCCCGACGTAGAGCAGGTCCGCCCCGCCCTCACGCTCCTTGCGACGGGCCAGGAGCTGGGACAGCTCGCGATCGGGCTCGTCGCTCTTGGACTGCATGTCGATCAGCAGCGGGACGACGGCGGTGCCCTCGTAGCCGAGCGTGTGCAGCTCGGACTCGTTGAAGGCGGAGTCGGCCACGGCGAAGCGGCTCTGGGGCGCCAGGCGCGCCAGCTGGGTGCGGCCGAGGGCGACCTCGTAGGCGACCGCAGGCTCCCAGTCGCGCAGCAGGTCGGCCGGCGTGATGTTGTGGTAGTTCACCAACTTGGGCTCGGTCCGCGCCGCCAGGATGTCGAAGACGGGGCTCCCGATCGACGCTTGATAGAGCAGCCAGCGATCACGACCGGCTCGGCCGAGCTCGATGACGGGCTTGCCCTCCGCCTGCACGTCCTGGGTGTAGCTGCCGTAGAAGATGTCGGAGTCGATGCCGGCGGCGCGCAACCCGTCACGCAGGTTCAACGTGTGCACCCCGATTGCGTCACGGCTGGCGAGGGACGGAATGACCTGGTCGACCCGCACGGCCGTGCAGTGTACCGGCGCGTCGCGCACGCCGACTGCCGTGGCCATGCACCAATTTGCCCAGGTTGCACCGGTAGCCTGGCTGCATCGTGTCGGTCCGAACTGCTGTGGCGCGCCCCCGCCCGCCGCGCCGCAGGATGCCCATGGCGTTCGCTGCGCTCTTCGGCTCCCTGGTCTTCGTGGTGCCCGCCGCGCTGCTCGGCCTTACCTCTCCGGCGGCGGCCGACCTCAACGCGCCGGACCGGGCCTCCGTGCCGGCGCTGGTCCAGTCCTCCGAGGCACACGCCCTGCCGGGCGACGGCACCAATGTCCGGATCGACATGACCGAGAACGACGGCCTCGACGTCATCGTGGCCGCCTCCGGCAACGATGCCACGGTGTCGGCGCCGGGCGCGGCCGGCGCGGCCGCCGTCCGCTTCCATCAGACCGGCGGCAGCTGGGAGGTCGACACCGGGTCCGGGTGCGGAGGCCCGTGGACCGCGGTGGCGTCGAACCAGACCAACCCCACGGCGTCGCCCGTCGGCGGGCTTCTCACGCTCTGCGTGAGCAGCGGGAGCCCCACGGTGCACGGCACGCTGACGGCGATGTACAACTCCGGCGGAGCGGCCCGCTCCGTCAACACGCTGCTGCTCGAGCAGTACGTGGCCGACACCGTGCCGGGCGAGTCACCCTCCGGCTGGGCCACCCTCGGTGGCGCCGGACCGCAGGGCATGAACTGGGGCTTCCAGGAGCTCGAGGCGCAGGCCATCGCCGTCCGCTCCTACGTCCTGGCCAACCTCGGCGGGTACGGCGGCTACGCCGACACCTGTGACCTCACCTGCCAGACCTACCGCGGCACCGCGTACGAGACCCAGACCAGCATCGCCGCGGCCAACGACACCGCCGGCCAGGTGATGGTCATGCCGGCGGGGCAGATCGCCACCACGGAGTACTCCGCCTCGACGGGCGGCTACACCTCGAGCGCCAACCAGCAATCGCCGTTCACGCCGGTGCCCGACGACGGCGACGCCGTGACCGCCGGCGGTGGCAACCCCAACCACAGCTGGTCGACCTCGGTGAGCTTCACCGCCATACAGGCCGCCTGGCCGCAGATCGGCACCTTCGTCAACATCTCCGGCTCGACGGCAGACCCCGGGCATCCCTCTGGCACGGGCTACGGGCGGGTGGACACCATCTCCATCACTGGCAGCGTGAAGACGATCACCATCCCCGGCACCGAGTTCTACGTGGACCTCGGCCTCAAGTCGGACCTCTTCGCCGTGATCGGCCAGTCGGGCAGCGCGCTGTCGATCATCGGCCAGGGCTGGGGGCACGGCATCGGCATGGGCCAGTGGGGAGCCCTGGGCTACGCCATCGGCCAGGACCACGGCGACGGGAACTGGACCTTCAGCCAGATCGTCAACCACTACTACGGCCCCGCCACGCTGACGCAGCTTCCCGGCGGCACCACCCTGGCCGGGGACCAGCCCAGTGGCGGTGTCGGCGGCTACTGGATCAACGCGGCCGACGGCGGCGTCTTCAGCTTCGGCAACGCGCAGTTCTACGGCAGCACGGGCGGCATGCGCCTCAACCAGCCGGTGGTCGCCATGGCCTCGACGCACGACGCCGCGGGCTACTGGGAGGTGGCCAGCGACGGTGGCGTCTTCAGCTTCGGCGACGCCCAGTTCCACGGCAGCACCGGGAGCATCCGCCTGAACCAGCCCATGGTGGGCATGGCGGTGACCCCCGGCGGCGGCGGCTACTGGTTGGTGGCGTCCGACGGCGGCATCTTCGCCTACGGCAACGCGCAGTTCTACGGGAGCACCGGCAGCCTGAAGCTGAACCGGCCGGTCATCGGCATGGTGCCGACCCACGACGGCGGTGGGTACTGGCTCATCGCGTCCGACGGGGGGCTGTTCGCGTTCGGCGACGCGGGGTTCTTCGGGTCGCTCGGGTCCACGCCGCCGCCCACGCCGATCGTGGGCGTCGCCCCGTCGCCGAACGGCGGCGGGTACTGGATGCTGGAAGCCAACGGGACCTCGCACGCCTTCGGCAACGCGCCCGCCGTGACGCTCTCGTCCGTCTCGCCCCCGCTCGCCACCCTGAAGAGCCCCATGACCGGGCTCATCCCGGACTTCAGCGGACAGGGGTTCGACGCCGTCAACGGCAGCGGGCAGGCCTTCGCCTTCGGCGACGCGCCCTACTTCGGGGACGTCACCACCGCCGTGCCCGGTTACGCCGGCCATGCCGTCGGCATCGCCGCCACTCCGGGCTGAGATGGCACCCGGGCGGATCGGGAGTCGACCGGGTGCTGCCGGTCACCCGGTGGACTGCGCCGCCACTTCGGACAGCCGCGGGAAGCGACGCAACCGGCCCAGTGGGCCCAGGCGTCCGGCGTCCACACCGTGGTCCGCCGCGTTGAGCAGGCGCAGATCTCCGCGGCTGTTGCCGTAGGCCCACAGCACCGGATGCTCGCCGCCGTTGTTCGACAGCAGGCCCCGTGCCCGGAGGTGGCCCACCAGCCGGGCGTACTTCTCGGCGCCGCGGCAGTTCTTCCCCTCGTAGCCGCCGGTGAGCAGGCCGCCACCACCGACGGCCAGCCGCGTGGCCACGACCCCGTCGACGCCCAACTCCTCGCCGGCCGGGCTGACGTAGCACTCGGGTGACGCCGAGACGATGACGGTGTAGTGCCCCTGCCGCTGGTGCCACTCCAGCCGGCGCCGGGCGTCGGCGCGCAGATGGCGCTGCAGGTGGCGATGGGCGAAGACGGCCGAGCGGCGGTCCACCTCCGTCACGGCCAGGCCGCCGAGCAGACGGGTGAACAGCTTCTCCTTGACCTCGTCGGCCGCGGTGCCGCCCGTGATGGCGGCCCGGACCAGGGCGGGGGAGAGGCGCACCGTGGCGCGCAGCACGGGGACCAGGCCGCACAGGCCGACCAGGAACGGGAACACGCTGCCGCCGTCGGCGAGCGTGCCGTCGAAGTCGAACGCGGCCACGGTGACACGGCCCGGCGGCTGCTGCCCGTTGGCGGCGTCGTCAGTCGAGCGCAGCGCCACGACGGCCGGCACCTCCCATGAAGCGCAGCGCGCCCTCCAGCGTCTCCCCGCTGTCGACGACCTCGCGGCCGCGGCGGGCCTCGTTCCGGGCGGCCTCCTCCTCGGTCAGCCCCCACTGCTCGAGCGCGCTCGTGCGATCCGAGCGCAGGCAGAACTGCGGCAGTGCGGCCAGCTCGTGCGCCAACTCGACGGCGGCGGCGCGCGCCTGGCCCGGCGCGACGACGCGGTTGGCCAGCCCCATGGTGAGCGCCTCCGGTGCCGGGACCTCGCGCCCGGTCAGGATCAGGTCCATGGCCCGGCTGTGCCCGATGAGACGGGGGAGCCGGACCGTGCCCAGGTCGCACAGCGGCACCCCGAAGCGGCGGCAGAACACCCCGAAGACAGCGTCCTCGGCGGCGACGCGCAGGTCGCACCACAGGGCGAGCTCGATGCCCCCCGCCACGGCGTACCCCTCGACGGCGGCGATCACCGGCTTGCCCAGGGTCAGCCGGGTCGGTCCCATCGGTCCGGGCCCGTCGTCGGGGATGGGCCGGCGGTCCCCTTCGGCCACGGCCTTGAGGTCGGCCCCGGCGCAGAACATCCCGTCCGCCCCGGTGAGCACCGCCACGGAGCCCTCCTCGTCGGCGTCGAAGGCCAGGAAGGCCTCACGCAGCTGGTCGGCGCACACGCTGTCCACGGCGTTGCGGCGCTCGGGACGGTTGATGGTGACCACCGTCACCGGTCCGTCGTGCTCGACGAGGAGGGAATCGGACCGGTACGGCCGGTAGGGCCCGGGCGATGGCCCGTCTGCCGCGGGTGCAGGACTCATGGAGGCATTCTCGCACGGTGCACCGGGGTGGTCGCGCCGGCAGGTTCTGCTCATTCCCAGGTGAAAGGGCCTTTTCGGCCTCCGGGCCGCCGCGCCGGGAAATATGACCAATCATGTCGACAATTGGTGGAGCACCCGGTAAAGTCACTGTCCGCATCTAGGACCTTCACCATTTCCAGGAGGAACACCATGGCAATTCGTCTGGGGGACACCGCCCCCGACTTCACGGCGGACACGACGGAAGGCACCATCAACTTCCACGAGTGGCTGGGGGACAGCTGGGGCGTCCTGTTCTCCCACCCCAAGGACTTCACCCCGGTCTGCACGACCGAGCTCGGTGCCTTCTCCAAGGCCAAGCCCGAGTTCGACAAGCGCAACGCCAAGCTGATCGGCCTCTCGGTCGACTCGGTCGAGTCCCACGGGGCCTGGGCCGGCGACATCGAGGAGACCCAGGGCTCCGCCCTGGCCTTCCCGCTGATCGGCGACGAGGACCGCAAGGTGGCGGACCTCTACGACATGATCCACCCCAACGCCAACGACACGCTGACGGTGCGCTCGGTCTTCATCATCGGCCCGGACAAGAAGGTCAAGCTGACGCTGACCTACCCGGCCTCGACCGGCCGCAACGTGGACGAGATCCTGCGCGTCCTCGACTCGCTGCAGCTGACCGCCGACTACAAGGTGGCCACCCCGGTCAACTGGAACGACGGTGAGGACGTCATCATCGTGCCGGCGCTCAGCGACGAAGAGGCCAAGGGCCGCTTCCCCAAGGGCTGGAAGGCCCTGAAGCCCTACCTGCGGGTGACGCCCCAGCCCAACCGCTGAGGACACCTGTTGGCCCGGTCCGCCGGGCGTGACTCTGGAACGTGCCGGCCCTCGGGGCCGGCACGTTCGCGTCCGGGCCCGCCGGCCGGCCCGCCGCCCTGTCACAGCCACGGGTCACCATGGCGCCCGCCGCGCCAGGCTGGGCGCGGGGCGACAGAGCGAGGAATGGGTGCTGATGACTGAACCCGAGGTGTTCGTATTGGCCGACCGGGCCCTGGCCCGCCTGGTGGCCACGATCGCTCCCGAGCAATGGGAGATCGTCCTCCCGGCCAGCTTCACGTCGCGGGCCCGGACGGAGCCGCCCACGCTGCGGGAGCTGATCAACTACCACGCCTATGACGACGCCTGGGTGCCCGCCACGCTGGCGGGGCTGACCATGGACGAGGCGGGCGTCGGCACGATCGACGGTGATCTCCTCGGGGCGGACCCGGCCTCCAGTTTCGAGGCCATCGTCGACCTTGCCTGCGCGGCGGCGGCCAACGTGACGGATCTCGACGCCGTGGCCCACCTGTCCTTCGGCGACTACTCCGTGCGGGAGTACTTCTGGCAGATCAACCAGTTTCGGGCGCTGCGCACCCACGACATCGCCCGGGTGATCGGGGCGGACCCGGAACTGCCCGCGAGCTGGTGCAGGGCATCTGGGACGAGGTGAGCCCGCACGCCGAGGAGTGGCGCACCATCGGCGTGTACGGAGCCGCGGTGCCGGTCGCGGTGGACGCCCCGCTGCTCGACCGCCTGCTCGGCCTGACCGGGCGGGAGCCCGACCCGTCCTGAGGCGACGGTTCGCTCAGGCCTCGGGTGGCACGAGCTCGTCGCGCAGCTCGCGCTTGAGGACCTTGCCCTGCGGGTTGCGCGGCAGGGGCTCGGAACGGAACCAGATGTGGGTCGGCACCATGAAGCCCGCCAGGCGCGCCTTCACGTGCAGCTGGAGCTCGTCGGCCGTGACCTTGGCCCCCGGTCGCAGCACGATGACGGCCCCCACCTCCTCACCCAGGGTGGGATGGGGGACGCCGATGACCGCACAGTCGGCCACGGCGGGGTGCTCGAAGAGCGCGGCCTCGACCTGCACGGAGTACACGTTCTCGCCGCCCCGGATGATCATGTCCTTGGCCCGGTCCACGATGTAGATGAATTGCTCGTCATCGAGCTGGGCCACGTCGCCGGTGTGCAGCCAGCCCCGGGTGAAGGTCTTGGCCGTCTCCTCGGGCCGGTTCCAGTAGCCGCGCACGACGTTGGGCCCCTTGATCCACAGTTCGCCCCGGATGTCGGGCCCGCGCGCAATGGTGTCGTCGGGCTCCTCGCCGGTGAAGTCCTCCGGCACGACGGCGACATCGCACACCGGCACGGCCGGCCCGACGCTGTCGGGCTTGGCGATGTAGTCGCCGCCGGAGTTCATGGACGTGACCGACGACGTCTCCGTCAGCCCGTAGCCGTTGGACGGCTGCCCGATGGGCCAGGCGGCGCGGATGCGGCGGACGAGGTCAGGGGGTGCCGGCGCGCCGCCGTAGGACACGCCCCGGATGGACGAGGTGTCGTACTTGGCGAAGTTGGGTGAGTCGAGCACCTGCATGACCATGGCCGGCACGCCGCCGAAGGTGCCGATCCTCTCCCGCTCAATGAGCTCGAGCGCCCGCTCGGGCTCGAAGTGGTGCATCATCACGAGCTTCCCGCCCGCCGCCAGGTTCGAGACCATGACCGAGTGGCACCCGGTGGCGTGGAACAGCGGCACCGACAGCAGGAACGCCGCCTGTGTCTTCTCGCCTACCGGGGCCAGGCCCGAGCCGAAGCGGGTGGCGCCGCGGGTGTTGATGAAGAAGAGGCTCATCAGGTTGGTGCCCATGTTGCGGTGCGTGCCCACGGCGCCCTTGGGACGGCCGGTGGTGCCCGAGGTGTAGAAGATGGTGGCGTCGTCCTCCGGATCGATGGTGAGGTCGGGGGGCGAGGCGGCCTGGTCCACGGGGCCCAGGGCCAGCGGGAACGGCCACTCGGCGACACCCGGCCGGCCGGCGGGCGGCTCGGAGACGGCCAGCGGCGCCTTCTGCTCGCTGCGGTGCTCGTCGGCCACGATCACCGCCCCCAGGTCGGGCAGGCCGCCGAGGACGGGGCGTATCCGCTCGGCCCGCTCGGTGTCGACGAAGGCCACCTTGGAGCCCGAGTCCTCGAGCCCGTAGCGCAGCTCCTCGCCGCTCCACCACGCGTTGAGCGGGACGACGATGGCCCCGGCCAGCGCGGCGCCCCAGAAGGCCATGACCCACTCGGGGATGTTCCGCATGATGATGGCGACGCGGTCGCCCTGCTGCACCCCGAAGGTGGTGCGGAGCCGGTGGGCCAGCGTGCAGGCGATGCGGTAGTGCTCGGCGAAGGTGGTCCGCTCGTCCTCGTAGACGAGGAAGGTGGCGTCCCCGTGGCCGAGCGACATGTCCATGATGGCCCGGAGCGACGGCGGTGCGTGCTTCCAGGTGCGCGTGGGCACGCCGCGGATGTCGAGCTCCTCCATCTCGAAGAGCTGCCCGGCGGCGGTGAGCGTCGCAGTGGCCTCGGCCATCGACATCGCCGGCGCGTCCCTGTCGGTGGTGCTCACGCGCCCTCCTCCTTCGCGCCCGCGGCGGCCCGGTCGAAGATGGCGGCGCGGTAGTAGGCCAGCTCCGCCACGGACTCGCGGATGTCCTGGAGGGCCCGGTGGCCGCCCTCCTTCGTGGGGGCGGCCTTGTAGACCTCGGGCAGCCAGCGCCGGCAGAGCTCCTTGATGGTGGAGACGTCGACCGAGCGGTAGTTGAGGAAGTCCTCAATGGCGGGGAGCTGTTCGGCCAGGAAACGGCGGTCCGTCCCGATGGAGTTCCCGGCCAGCGGGACCTTGCGGGCCTCGGGGATGTGCGACTGCAGGAAGGCCAGCGTCCGGGCCCCGGCGTCGGCCAGGGTGAGGGTCGACGCCTCCATGGCGGCCAGGAGGCCCGAGCGGGTGTGCATGGTGCGCACGAAGTCGTCCATGTGTGCCAACTGCTCGGGCGAGGCGTGCACCACCAGGTCGGGCCCTTCCTCCACGAGCTGGAGGCCGTCGTCGGTGACGAGGCAGGCGATCTCGACGATGGTGTGGCGCGCCGGGTCCAGCCCCGTCATCTCGAGATCGATCCAGGCCAGCATGCGGGGGCGATGCTACCGGCCGCTGTGCCCGGTGGAGGTTGGGGCCGCTGCTTGTAGTGTCCGGCGATGCTGCCCGTGCCCCTGCACCAGCTCGACGCCGAGCTGCCCGTTCCCGGCTACGCCCGCGAGGGTGACGCCGGCGCCGACCTGCTGGCCACCACCGACGTGGTGCTGCCCTGCCGGGGCGGCCGGGCCGTGGTGCCCACGGGGGTCGCCCTCGCCATCCCGTCGGGCTACGCCGGCCTGGTGCTGCCGCGCAGCGGGCTGGCCGCCCGCCACGGACTGACCTGCCTCAACGCGCCCGGCCTCATCGACTCGGGCTACCGGGGGGAGATCCAGGTCGTCCTGGTGAACCACGACCCCGAGCAGGATTACGCGGTCCGCCGGGGCGACCGGGTGGCGCAGTTGGTCCTGATCAAAGTGGAACAGGCGACCTTCACCGTGGTCGGCGAGGGCGGGCTGGAGGAGTCGCAACGGGGGAGTGGCGGCTTCGGCCACACCGGCACATGACGGGCGACCACCGAGACGCTAAGAAAGGGAGGATCATGCAGTCGCTCGTCGGCATGGATGCCGCCTTCCTCTCCCTGGAGACGCCGACCACGCCCATGCACGTCGGCGTGGCGCTGGTGCTCGACCCGCCCGAAGGCACGCGCTCGCTGTTCTCTCCCTCGACCCGCTACGCGCAGATCCGCCGGGTCATTCAACAGCGGCTGCACCTGATCGCCCCGTTGCGCCAGCGTGCGCTCCGGGTGCCGTTCGGACTGCACCACCCGGTGTGGGTGGACGATCCGGACTTCGACCTCGACGACCACCTGAGCCGCGCCAGCCTGCCGTCACCGGGCGGCGCCTCCGAGCTCGATGCCTTCATCGCCGGCGTCATGAGCCGCCAGCTCGACCCGGACCGCCCGCTGTGGGAGATGCACGTGGTCGAGGGGCTCGAGGGGGAGCGCACGGCGCTGGTGGCCAAGGTGCACCACGCCATCCTCGACGGGGTCAGCGGTGCGTCCGTGCTGGCCGCCTTCCTCGACCTGACGCCGCGCACCCGCATTGTGGAGCTGCCGCCCGAGTGGAACCCCGAGCCCCTGCCCTCCAACTCCCAGATGCTGCGCCACGCCGCCTCGTCGTTGGCCCGCCAGCCGGGCTCGACGCTGACGGCGTTGCAGGCCGGCGTGGAGGCGGTGGCCGACCTCGGCATGCACAACCGCGAGCTGGCGGGCCGCGGCGAGCAGGCACCCCCGGGGTTCTTCGCCGCGCCGCGCACGTCGTTCAACGGGGCCGTGTCGAACCGCAAGCGGTTCGCGGGGCTCTCGGTGCCGCTGGAGGACGTGAAGCTCGTGAGCCGCACCTTCGAGGCGACGGTGAACGACGTCATCCTGGCCTGCGTCTCCGGGGGACTGCGCCGCCTGCTGGCCACCCGGCGCGAGGAGGTCGAGGGGTCGCTGGTCGCCATGGTGCCGGTCTCGACGCGGGCGGAGGGGGAGACCGAGGAGCTGGGGAACCAGGTCTCGGGCATGCTCGTCTCGCTGGCCAGTGACATCGACGACCCGGTGGCCCGCCTCGATGCGATCTCGGAGTCGACCCGGGTGGCCAAGCAGCAGGAGAAGCTGCACGGCGGGCGGTTCCTGGGCGACCTGGCTCAGATCGCGGTGCCGGCGCTCACCTCGCGGGTGGCCCGCGCCATGGCCGGCACCCGGCTCTTCGACAAGATGCGGCCGCCCTTCAACGTCACCGTCTCGAGCGTCCGGGTCCCCGACGTCCCGCTCTTCTTGGCCGGGAGCCGCGTCGCCACCACGTACCCGGTGGGCCCCATGGCCGAGGGCATCGGGCTCAACGTGACGGCGTTCTCGTATCTCGGTCGGGTCTCCTTCGGCCTGTTGGCCTGTCGCCGCCTCCTGCCGGAGCTCGACGAACTGGCGGTGCACATCGACGACGCCCTGGGCGAGCTGACGGTCTGCGCGCTCGACGCACGGGGCGCGACGGCCTAGAACCTTTCCGCCTGATCTTCGGCCCAACCCAGAGGGGGCAGTGCGGGCCGCGGGTGATCCGGCCCACACCGCCCGTTCCTCTGTGGTGGCGTCGGGGTCCAGCAGGGGAGGACTAGGAGCCCGACGCGGGTGGAGCGCCTTCGGCGGACGGTGCACCGGATCCGGTCGGCGGAGTGCCCGTGCCGGAGCTCGATCCGCTGCCCATGTTCGGGCAGTCCTTGGTCGAGCCGGACCCGGAGTTGGACGTGGATCCGGATCCGGATGCAGAGGACGAGTTGGAGGACCCCGTCCCGGTGCTGCCTGAGCCCGTGCTGCCAGAGTTCGAGCTCGACGACGGTGTGGTGGTGGATGACGAGCTCGAGCTCGTGCCCGAGTTGCCGGACGTGGTGGACGTGGTCGCCGCGTTGGCGACCATCGCGCCGCCGGCGACGAGGCCGGAGGTGAGCGCGCCGGCGGCCAGGACGTTGCGAAGGCGGATCTGCATGGCGTGTGTGCCCTTTCGTCTGGGTGGAGCGCCGGCCCGTTCGAGCCGGTACATCACACCGTGCGCCTTCGATCTGGGCGCGACCGCAGAATGACGTGGGCGGGTGCGAGGAGTCATGCGACGAACGCATGACGATTCACAGCACGTGTCCCGGTGGACGCACAGCCCACACGGTGCCGGTGTTCAGGAGGTGTGGCGCTTCCGCACAGGCGAACGCGAAGCCGACGCGGACGTCTACGCCGACGCCGACTCAGGCCTTGGTCGCCCGCCAGCAGTAGGAGCGCATGGGGACGTCGATGGTGTCGAGCGCCGCAAAGTCCTCGTGCGTATCGAGAAAGCTCGTCATTGCCTCGAGATGCCGGCGCCGGGCGTCCTCGTCCATGGTTATGACCGCGCTGTAGGTGGCGGACAGCGCGACGAGATCCGATTTGGTCATCGGCCGTGTCCATTGGAACAGCTTCGTCTCGGGCGGGAGGAAGGGGCTCTCTCCGGCGGCGTCGATGTTCACCAGATGCCGGCTCTTCGGGCGACCGTCCTCGTCGACCTTCTCCTCCGGGCTGAAGATGATGCCCCCGGCCCACAGGGAGCGCATCCAGTCGACGGAGCGATCCGGTCCGGTCCACACGAGCGAGAGCCGGCCCTGGGGGCGCAGCACCCGCGCCACCTCGGGGACGGCACGTGCTTCGTCGACCCAGTGCCAGGCCGACTGCGCGATGACGACGTCGACCGATGAGGATTCGGCGGGGATCTCCTCCGCCTGGCCCGGGAGCACGTGCACGCCGGGGTCCGCTGCCGCCAAGACGGCGCGCATCCGTTCGTCGGGCTCTACTGCGGTGACGTGTGCCACTCGGTCAGCGAGCAGGCGCGTGAGCAGGCCCGTACCGGCACCGATCTCGAGGACATCGGCTGCCGACGCCGGAACGAGCCACGCCAGTGCATCAGGCGAAGGGGCAGAGCGGAGACGGTTGTACTCCCCGGCGACCTCGCCGAACGAGCGACTCAGGATGGCGGTCTTCTCGTCCTGGCGCATATCTGGGCAATCTAGCGAGACCGCTGCTTGGTCAACCCGCCGCCCGGGTCAGATGACTTCGTGCTGGGTTTTCGCATCGGGAGCCCCGATTGCCACTCTCCACTGGGGCTGTGGCCAGCGCGATACTGTGGTGACCCACGCGGAAGTGGCGCAGCGGTAGCGCATCACCTTGCCAAGGTGAGGGTCGCGGGTTCGAATCCCGTCTTCCGCTCTCGAAATCCGGTCGTCTAGCTGGGCTGACACGAACGGGACATCCGCCTCAGTTCACGGTTTCTGCCCATCACCGCCCATCACTTGCCCATCACGGGACAAGACTGGAGCGATGGATGCGCTCAAAGGTTCGATCCGTCAGCGGGGGAGTGGCTCATTCGAGCTCCGGGTCTACGGAGGCACCGACCCGGTGTCAGGGAGACGTCGTTGGCTGACTCGCACCGTTCGGGGCAGTCGTTCAGACGCAATGCGAGAGCTCAAGACATTGACAGCGCACGCCAACATCGCACCGGCGGCCGGGGCTCACACCACTGTCGCGGCGCTCCTCGATCAGTGGTTCGCTCGAGGTCGAGCCACGTGGTCACCGACCACGGTGCGCAATCTCACGTCGATCGTCGAGCGCCATCTCAAGCCCGGTCTCGGCGACATCTTGGTGGGTGACCTCACGACCGCCATCGTCGATGAGTTCTACAAGGACCTGCGCTCTGGTGGTCGCATCGACGGCAAGGCATTGGCGGTTGGCACAGTGAGGCGCATTCATTCCGCCCTGCACGCGGCATTGGCACAGGCGCAACGTTGGTCCTGGGTCTTCGAGAACGTGGCCGACCAGGCCACTCCGCCACGTGGTGAGCCGTCCGAGATGCGGCCTCCCACGCCTGGGCAAGTGGCACAGCTGCTCGAGTTCGTGGCTCGAGACCCCGCCCTCCACCTCTATCTCACCCTTGCCGCCACGACTGGGGCCCGTCGAGGACAGCTCCTCGCCCTGCGATGGATCGACGTGGACCTCGTCGGAGGAAGTCTGTCTATCCAGCGCTCTTTGGTCGATGGTCCTGATGGCCCGCTCCTGGTGCCGACCAAGACCCGTCGCTCACACCGCGTGGCCCTCGACGGATCGAGTCTCGAGTTGCTTCGAAGGCAACACAATGCAGCGGAAGTCGGCGGGGGAGAAGTGCTCCCCGAGGATCGCTTCGTCTTCAGCTCCGACGAGGCCGGCACCCGACCTTGGTCGCCAAACTTCGTGACCAAGCGCTTCATTCGGGTGCGTCGAGCTTCAGGGCTCAGTCACTTCCGGCTTCACGATCTCCGCCACTTCATGGCGACCCAGATGCTCGACGCCGGCGTTCCAATCCCGATCGTGGCAGCGCGCTTGTGCCATGCCCGGGCTTCTACAACGCTCAACGTCTACGCCCATGCCGTTCCCGGAGGAGATCGGCTGGCGGCTGAAGCCCTGTGGCAGCGGGTCGATCAAGCGCACCGCAAGCGCCAACTACCCAGATAGGCCTTCGGAGTCGACAACTGTCATCAAGAAATCCGAGGATCGACCGCTGCTCAAGTCACCCGGTCCGGGCCCTTCGGCGGGAGGTCCGCAAGAGGGTGCCGATAGCCACCAGCATCAGGCCACTAACAAACGTGGCGGCCAGGGCAGCTCCTGTAGCGGCGAGGAGCGCGACGCCCTGGGTGGAGCTGGCCCTGTCAGGCGGTGTTCCAACAGCTTGTGGCGGCACAATCGGCGGGATGGTTGTGGTGGTGGTTGGCGGCACTGGTGGCTTCGGAGCGGCGGCCGGAACTACCGCGGTCGAAGGGTCAGTTGCAATTGGCGGGCCACCACCGGATGGGACTGCAGAGGCCGTTGCGGTGTTGGTCAACATTCCCGCAGCCAGATCGGCGGCGGTGACGACATAGGTTGCGGTGCACGTGACCACCTCTCCGGGGAGGACTGAGGACGCCGGCGGACAGACGATGGCCGAGAGCGATCCGGTGCCTGAGAAGACTCCTTCTTGAATGGCGACATCGGTGAGCGTGACGTTGCCGATGTTGGTGAAGGTGAAGGTGTAGGTCAGAGTCTGACCAACAGTGGTCGCCATGGGCGAGTCGACCGTTTTCACAAGAATGTCCGCCGGAGTCTGCGTGGCCGGGATGGTGACTTCTGAGATGTTGGAATCGATGGCGGTTCCCTGGAGCGTGGTGCCGGTGGCGGTGGCGTCGTTGGTGACCTGTCCGGCATCGATGTCGGCCTGGGTGAGGACGTACGTCGCCGTACAGGTCACCTGGGCACTCGGCGCCATCGAGAGGGCGTCGGCGGGGCAAGTGGGGGCCGACAGGGAGCCTGAGCCGGTGAAGGCGCCTTCATCGACGGTGACGTTCGAGAGCGTGACCGTCCCGGTGTTGGTGATCACGAACGAGTACGT
>DATBAO010000064.1:0-14129 GCA_036271495.1 Acidimicrobiales bacterium | reverse complement strand
CGAAGACCCCCGAGATGATCGACGGCAGGCTCTGGTAGTGCAGGAACTGGGGTGAGCCGAGGCCGAGGTAGGGGAACCAGCTCGTCAGCGGAAGATGCCCCGCGCTGATGCGGGCGGAGGCGGCGCGCACCATCTGCTCGTGCAACGAGCTGTCGTCGAGGTACGGCACGGCGGTCAGTTCCGCCCGCAGCTCCCACAGCCCCCAGGCCATCGACAGGGCGACCAGAACCCAGGGGCCGAACCAGGCGGCGGGCTTGTGCCGCGGCGCAGCCGTGGACGGAGGCGGTTCAGCGGCCGAGGATCGGGCCGTCTCCTCCTCGACCATGGTCACGGCGCACCATGATGCCGAGTCCTCAGCCCCCTGTCTGATCGCGTTGCAGGACGCGCAGGAGTTCCTCGTAGGGGCCGAGGAGGTACGCGATGTCGCCGGCGGCGAAGACCGTGCCCCGCCGGGGCGGATGTTCGAGCACGCCGTCCGCGGCACGGCTGAGCGCGATCACCCGCGTCCGAGACGAAAGGTCCTGCATGGCGAGCCCCTGCAGGCCACCGTCCGGCGCCACGGTGAGGCCGGCGACGAGGAACGGCTGTTGATCAACGTAGAACGTGCTGAGGACGTCGAGCCCGAGGGCGGCGCCGACGAACCACGGCGCGGCGAGGGCCGAGGTGGAGCGCACGTGCTGGAAGCCGAAGCTGCGCTCCATCAGGTGGGCCAGCTCACGGTCGAAGACGCGCAGCACCACGGGCACGTCGTCCCATCGCTCGCCCAGGGACTCGCGTACCGAGAGCCCGGTCTCAATGTTGGTGAGGTCGGCGCTGGTCAGCACGGCGACCGCCTTGGCGTCCGCGATGTTGACCATGCGGTGGGTCTGGGACTGGGTGGCGTCGGCGATGACGACGGGGACGCCGAGGGCGCGCGCCTGGGACAGGTAGCGGTTGTCGGCGTCGCGCTCGATGACGACGACGGACTCGCCCTCGTTCACCAGGCGCCGCACGACGCTGATGCCCACCGCGCCGAGGCCGATGACGATGACGTGGTCCACCATGCCGGGCACCTGGCGCCGCCCGAGGGAGCGCTCAATGCGGCGGCTCACCAGAATGTTGGTGAAGAGCGCGAAGGCGGTCGAGACGAGGGCCACGCCGAGGATGATCAGGATGATCCCGCACAGCAGGAGCCACGGGCTCTGGTGGGCGAAGCTGTAGTCGCCGTACCCGACGGTCGCCACGGTCTCGACGGTGAAGTAGAGCGAGTCGAGGAAGCCGAGGTGCGCGTGCGCGTTGTCGGGACGGAAGGCGAAGTGCAGGACGATGGTCGCCACCACGATCAAGGCGAACAGGGCCGACGCCACGATGGCGAGGGCGCGGTTGCCCTCCTCGAGCGCAATGCCGACCTGCAGCCGCACGCGGCGGGCGAGCCCGACGGACCGCGTCGGACCGGCCGCCTGCCGGGTCGTGCCGATGCCCACCCCGCGCAACTCGTCCGTCGTGCCGAGCACCGCCACGCGGTCGCCGGCGTGCAGCGGATGGTCGCGTCCCGGGCAGAGCTCCATCGGCGCGTCGCCCACCGGCATGATCGCCACGGGGGCCAGATGGCCGAAGTGGGCGCGGAAGGTGTCGTGGGTGCTGTCCCGCGCCTCGACGGCGAGCTGCACGACGGCGAAATCGATCCCGGCCAGCTCAATGGCGTGGGACGGGCGGAGCAGGCACGCCTCCACGAAGGATGGTGCCGCCAGTGCGGCGACGTCGAGCACGCTGCCCGGGCCCGACACGCGCTCGAGCGCGTGGGCCACCGACGGGTTGGCCAGCTGGACCACGAGCGGGAGATCCGGGCGGAGCTCCTTGATCCGGAGGGCGGTCTCGAGCGTGTGGATCTCGTCGATCTCGACACAGACGACCGCCGCCGCCAGCGCCAGGCCGGCCTCCTCGAAGCCTTCCCCGCGGTGGGCACGCCGCCGGACATGGGGGACACCCCACTCGTCGAGGGTGCGCGAGAAGCGGGGATCGGCGTCGTCGTCGATCACCACGACGGGGGTGCCGCTGAGGCTGAACTGCTCCACGGCCCGCAACCCCACTCCCTGCAGGCCGCAGACGACCACGTGACCCTGCATGGCGACGGGGTCAGGGCGGTCCATGCAGGCATGGTGCCGCGCCGGATCGCCGTGCAGGTTGCAGCAGTGTGAAATGTCCACGGCACCGCCCACGGTGGGCTAGAACCCCACGTGGGGCTGTAGCTCAGTGGTCAGAGCATGGGACTCATAATCCCTTGGTCGTGGGTTCGATCCCCACCAGCCCTACTGAGACCTGGACTTTTGTCCAGAGACATGTCCTTGGGCTTCTCCACGGATGCGTACGGATGCGATTATTCCGCAAAAGCGAGGCGATCAAGCTGGCCCGCTAGGAAGGCCTCACGGTCGTCTGACGTGTGCATATACCGCACAACCATGTCCGGGGATGAGTGCCCCATCCGACTCATATATGCCCCCGAATGTCTAGAGACCTTTCAGCGTCAGTCGGAGTTGGCCGGTTGCGCCACCACGTATGAGTCCCCAAAGTGATATCGGAAGGTTTCGCCCTGCTCTTCGGCAAGCACTTCCAGCCGCACCTGAGTTTCCGAACTGGGTGTGTCGGAGAGCTGAATGACCAACGTGCCAGTCGCATCCTTCGACATGTCCGTGATTTTGTCGTAGCCGACGATCTGACGTATCTGAATTAGGAGCGGGCTTTCAATATCCGCTTCTCCATCTGTCGTGGGACTTGAGCCGGAAGTGTCAACGGACGCCCTTGCTTCTGCCACGGCTGCAGGAATTGGCCGGACGAGGCCTCCGGCACTGGCGGACGCTCTGGCGGTTGGATTTGCCGCAGCAACGGGTCCGGTTGGTCCTCCGAGATTCACGGATGCTCTGGCCGTAGGGTTCGCTATTGGGCCTGTCGGTCCGTTCTCAGCGGATGGTCTCGGCGCTGGGTTGTCCGGGCCGGTCGGGCCGGGTACTCCAACCCTCACGCCTGCAACACCTGGACTTACGTCGGCGCTGGCGGGCGTCGCCGTTCCGGTGGCGGTTGCCGTCAACGTCGCAGTTGCCGTTCCAGTTGTAGCCGCTGTACCCATCATGGAGACCGGCTGGAGCCGTTGCAGGCCGCTGAGTCGTTGCATCGTGAGTTGAAGCGCTTCCGCGGCATGGTTGAGGAGGTCGTCAGTTGCCCACAGTTCCCACGCCTCTGCCGCCTCTTCCGCCTTACGCTTGATCTCGGTCAGGACTTCAACGGTGAATCGTTCTGGCTCGCAGTCGTCTATCTGAGAATGATGGTTAGGGCACAACAGGATCAAATTGTCAAAGTGCCTACGCTCCTTATCTGTCATGCTCTCGTCGTATCGTGCGCTCGTCGGAGCCTCGCCCCGGATATGACAGATGCGGGCCTTGACCTGCTTCCACTTCCGATCCGTCAACTTGACTTCACACCCGGAAGACTTGTCTTCAGGGTCTCGGAAGGCGCAGTGATTGTGGGAGACGGCGAAAAGGTTCTTGATCGTCGTGAGTCCCGGATCGGTCCGTCTCTTCGCCACGAGCGGGAATCCTACGAACGGATGCGTACGTACCCGCTAAGTCTCCCAGGTGGCATCCGACTACAAATGAAAGCACCTGTTGTGGCCTGCAGTTTTAGGATTTGGGCACTTCAGGACCACTGTTGGAATCCTCGTCCTCACTAATCCCTTGGTCGTGGGTTCGATCCCCACCAGCCCTACGAGCGGCGACGGTTGGCCATGCGGCGCTGAGCCCGACGCCGGCACCGGCCGCGCCGTACGCTCACCGGATGCCACGTCCCCGGTACGCCCGAACGGCTCCGCGTTGAGACCGTGACGAGCCCACTCGCACCCGACGAGACCGAAGCGCCCACGGTCCACGATGACGTGCAGCTGCTCGCCTCCGAGGGCTTCGCCGAGTGGCTGGCGGGCCAGCAGGTGAGCCTGGTCTTCGGCACGCCCCCGGCCAAGCTCTGGCTCGTCGGCGTGGACGAGGACGGGCGGCTCGCCGTCTTCGACCGCTCCCTCGACAAGGTGATGGGGTTGGCCAGCGACGGGAACGACCGGCTCTGGGTCGCTACCCGCTACGAAATCTGGCGCTTCGAGAACGTCCTCGCCCCCGGGGCGACCACCAACGATGGGCACGACCGCCTCTTCATCCCGCGCCTGATGTCGACGGTCGGCAACGTCAACATCCACGATCTGGCCCTGGAGGCGGACGGCCGCGACGTGTGGGTCAACACGCGCTTCGGTTGCCTCGCCTCCACCAGCGGCTCGGCCAGCTTCGTGCCCCGCTGGCACCCACCCTTCCTCGACGGTGTCGCCGCCGGGGACCGCTGCCACCTCAACGGGCTGGCCATGGTCGACGGTGTCGCCTCCTACGTGACCTGCGTCAGCACCTCGACCGAGGTCGACGACTGGCGTGACGGCCGGCGGGACCAGGGGGTGGTGATCGACGTCACCACCGGCGAGATCGTCTGCCGCGGCCTCTCCATGCCCCACTCGCCCCGTTGGTGGGACGGGCGGCTCTGGGTGGCCAACGCCGGCACCGGCGAGCTGGGCACCGTCGATCGGGAGCGGCAGGTGTTCGAGCCGGTGGCCTTCGGGCCCGGCTTCCTGCGCGGGCTGTGCTTCGTCGGCGACTACGCCGTCGTCGGCTCGTCGAAACCGCGCCGGGGCGACATCTACTCGGGGCTGGCGCTCGACGACGCGCTCGAGGCGCGCAACATGCAGCCGCACCTCGGGCTGTTCGTCATCGACCTCACGAGCGGCGAGCTCGTGCACTGGCTCCTGGTCGAGGGCCCCGTGCGCGAGCTCTTCGACGTCTGCGCCCTCCCGGGCGTCCGGCGACCCGCCGCCATCGGACTCCTCGGGGGCGAAGTCCGCGGCGACCTGTGGTTCGACGACACGCTGCCCATCCCCGCTGACGCCGCCGCGCTGGCCGCCCCGTGAGCGCTGGTCCGGCGCAACACCTGCACACGTACGAACCGGTCGTCTCCGACGGCGTCGCTGCCGCGCTGGCCGGACACGGGGCGAGCATCGTCGCCGCCTCGGCCTCGCGGGTGTGGCTCATCACGGCCGACGAGCGGCTCGGTGTCGTCGTGCGCGAGTTCGGCCTCGACTCGGTGGGCGCCGCCGCCTGGCATCACGACCGCCTGGTGCTGGTCTCCGACTGGCAGGTGTGGACCTTCGTGGACGCCGGTCCCGAGCCCGACGGAATGGCGCAGCATCTCCTGCTCGCCCAGGAGGCCCACACCACCGGGAGCCTCGGCGTGACCGATGTCGCCGTCGGATCGGGCGGGCCGGTCGTGGTCTCGGGACTGTTCAGCTGCCTGGCGACGCTCGACGACCACAACTCCATGCGCCCCATCTGGGTGGCGCCCGGGGTGACGGCACTCCGGCCCGAGACGCGGGCGCTGCTCACCGGTGTCGCATTGATGGACGGGCGGGCCGCCTTCGTGACCGCGGCCGGCCTGAGCGACGAGGCCGACGGATGGCAGCCGTCGCTCGTCGGCGGGGGAGCCGTGTTGACCACGGGAGGGGAGCCCGTGCTCTCGGGGCTCGCGCTGCCGCGCCATCCGCGCTGGCAGGGCGACCACCTTCTGGTGGCCGACACGGGGACCGGTCGCGTGCTGCGTCTCGACCCCGCCACGGGCGACGCCGACAGTCTGGTCACGCTGCCCGGAGTCCTCGGCGCGCTCGATGCGCGCCGCGATCTCGCCGTCGTGGCCTACGGCGACGCGAGCCGCGCCGCGGTCAGCGGCCTGGAGGGGGGCCATCCCGCATCGGGTCCGGTCCGCGACGGGTTGGCGCTCATCGACCTCCCGAGCGGGTCCGTTGCCGGAACGATCGAGTTCCTCGGGCGGGCCGGGCCCTTCGGGGCGGTCGCCGTCCTGCCCGGTCTGGCGTCAGCCGCCCTGGCGGTGCCCCGGGGCCTGACGACCCAGCAGACGGCGGTGCTCGGGGACCCCGAAGCGCTGACCCGGTGAATTCGGCGGCCCGGACGTGGTCTCTCGCCTGGGCTTTTAAAAACATCCCTCGTCACACAGGGGCTGATACGTAGCATGCAGCCCGAGTCACCTTGGGGGCAAGGTGACCGGCGAGAGGAGTGCACTGTGCGGGCAGACAGGGGAATACGGACCGTTCTTCACCCGGCGAGGGCAGCCGTCGGACTGGTCGTCCTGGCGACCAGGGACGAGCAGAAAGCGTCCGCACTCGAGGTGCCTACGCAGCTGACTCGCAACGGGTTCACGGTGGTGGAGGTGGCGCTCGGCACGCGGTGCCCGTCGGCTCTCGCCATGGGCGCGCTGCGCGAGGCCGAAGCCGCCGCGCGACGCGACAACCCCGGCAGCCCCGTGCTCGTCGGTGGTGTGCGCGACGCGGCACCGCTGGCCGCACGTCTGGCGGCAGAAGTGGACGCCGCCGGCCTGATCTCGGTGGACGGACCGCTCTTGTCCATCGCCTGGCGCATGCCGGGCCACCAGACCTCCACGCTCCTGCTCGCCTCAAGCGGGGCCGGCGCCGTCGCCAAGCTCGGCTTGCGCGCGTCCGGCGTCGTCCTGGGCCGCCAGGCCCGCGTCGTCACCGCGAGCGAGCAATCGGCCGTCGACCGCGCCATCCGCGGCTGGCAGCGGGCCGCCGCCGACGGCGGGTGGGCCGATCGCCAGCCCTCCGTCGTGTCACGCCTCGCCGTGCCGACCGCAGCCGTTCTCGGCCTCGGTGCGGGTGCGGCCATGCTCAGCGCCGCTCCCGTGGCGGCCGCCCAGCGCAGCGGTGACAGCGTGGGCGCCCCGGCGGCGCTCTCGCTGGCCAAGTCCAACTCGCTGGGCGGCGTGCCGGTCGGCGCCGGCCAGCGCACCGGTGATGCCATCCACCCCCACGCCGAGGGCTCCCAGACCTTCATCGATGTCGCCGGCTTCAAGTGGAGGGTCAACACCGACATCACCTTCTCCACCACGAGCTCGGCGAGTGGTGCCGTTTCGAGCGCCAGCTACACCCACGCGGTGACGGCCTCCACGCTCAACGGCGGCACGACCCAGTCCACCCTCAACGACGCCTACGACGGCTACAACGCGCTGAGCCTGAGCGTGAACGGCACGTTCTGCTCCAACGTCGGCCAGACCGGCTGCACGTTCTACAACGAGAACGGTCCGGCGGCGGCCCCCTCCTGCAGCGGGCAGGAGGTCGACCTGCCGCTGGCCACGATCGACGGCTTGAAGGTGGCCCGGACGGTCTTCGTGCCGAAGAACGACCACTTCGAGCGGACGCTCAACTACTTCACGAACCCGGGGACGACGCCGATCACCGCGACGGCCAGCATGACCAACAACCTGGGGTCGGATACCAACACGGTGATCACCGGGACCTCGGCGGGCGGCGCGGTGGCGTCGAACGCCGACCAATGGATCACGACGTTCCAGAACTTCACGGGATCGGACACGACGACGAGCGACCCGCGTCTCGGGCATGTCCTGCAGGGTGCCGGCGCCGCGGTCGGGGCCCAGAACGTGACCTTCACCAACGGTGACGACAATCCCACGTGGGGCTACACGTTCACGGTTGCCCCGGGGAAGACCGTCATCCTCGCCAACTTCGCCGTGGCGGACGGCACCATCGCCGCCTCGCAGGCCGACTCGGCCCGCTTGGCGGAGCTCCCGCCCAACGCCGTCCAGTGCATGACGCCGGCCGACCGGGCCGAGCTGGCCAACTTCGGCCCGCCGGTGGCGCCGTCGAAGTCGGGCTACTGGTTGGCCAGCGCCGACGGCGGGGTCCAGGCCTACGGGGAGCCGTACGACGGCTCGCTGCCGGGCCTCGGGGTCAAGCCGAACGCACCGATCGTGGGCCTGGCGGCCACGCCTGACGGTGGCGGCTACTGGCTGGTCGGTTCGGACGGCGGCGTCTACGGCTTCGGCGACGCCAAGTTCTACGGCTCGGCCGGGTCGCTGCACCTCAACCAGCCGGTCGTCGGGATGGCCGCGACGGCGGATGGCGCCGGCTACTGGCTCGTGGCGGCTGACGGCGGTGTCTTCGCCTACGGCGACGCCCGGTTCGCCGGTTCGCCTCCCGCCACCCTGCACCTGAACAAGCCGATCGTCGGCATTGCCGGCACCGGCGAGGGTGGCTACTGGCTCGTCGGCGCCGACGGCGGCGTCTTCAACTACGGGGACGCCACGTTCGAGGGCTCGGCCGGCAGCCTGCCCCTCAACAAGCCCATCATGGGGATAGCGGCGACGACCGATGGCGGCGGCTACTGGCTCGTCGGGTCCGACGGCGGCATCTTCAACTACGGCGACGCGCCGTTCAACGGCTCCATGGGCGGGAAGCCGCTCAGCAAGCCGGTCGTCGGCATGGCGTCGTCGTCCAACAGCGGGTACTGGCTCGTCGGCAACGACGGCGGGGTGTTCGCCCTGGGCGACGCACCGTTCAAGGGCTCGGGGGCGGGTCTGCACTCGCCACCGGTCGTCGGCATCGCCGGGGGCTGAGCCCACGGCGCAACCTGCGTAGCAGGCACGGGCGCGTCAGGCGCCCGACAGTGACCAACCACGAAGGCCCTCCGGGAGTGTTCCGGGGGGCCTTCGTCTGTCCTGGCTCCTTCTCCTGGCCGGTTACCCGCGGGTAGTTGCTCTATCGCTGCATAAATCTCCGCAAGAGAGTTGCGACTCCCGTGTTCATCTCCCAGTAAGTCGCCAACGGACGGTGCAAGTCCTTGGCAAGGGGGAGGGACCATGATGCACTCGGATGCCCAGAAGTCCTCGCTGACGGAGCGCGCCGCCGGTCGACCGGAGCCGCGAGGCCCGCAGCGCCCCACCCGGCGCTCACGGCGCATGCTCACCGGCCTGCTCGTGCCCGCGCTGGCCGCGGGCCTGCTCGCCGCCGGCTTCGGGCTCTTCAGCGCCTCGTCGGGCGCCTCGAGCGCGCCCCCGCTCGGCGTCTACATCAACTACGAGGACACCAGCGGGGTGAGCTCGCTCGGGGGCGCCATGGGCCAGCAGCCCGCCTTCGCCATGGACTACCTCGACGGCACGTCCTGGTCGACCATGGAGTCGAGCGCCGCCAACGAGGCGGCCAAGTGGAGCGGCGCCGGCTACTCCATGACGTTCTCCATCCCCATGCTGCCCAACTCCGGCGCCACGCTGGCCAGTGGCGCGGCGGGGGACTACAACGCCTACTACCAGCAGATCGCCCAGGGGCTCGTGGCCAACAACGAGGCCAGCTCCATCCTGCGCGTCGGGTGGGAGTTCAACGGCAACTGGTACACGTGGGCCGCCAACTCCTCGAACCAGTCCCAGTTCATCGCCTTCTGGCAGCAGATCGTCACCACCATGCGCGCCGTGCCGGGCGCCCACTTCACCTTCGAGTGGTGCCCCACCCTGGGGGACCAGGGCGTGGGCAACCTCGCCAACTACTACCCGGGCAACTCGTACGTCGACGAAATCGGTGCGGACGTGTACGACCAGTCCTGGGGCACCTACCCGGGTGCCTCCGCCGAATTCTCCGACATCGAGACCGAGACCTACGGGCTCAACTGGCTCACCTCCCTCGCAGCGCAGGACGGCAAGGCGGTGGCGATCGGCGAGTGGGGCCTGGGCACGGGAGCGGGCAACGCCGGGCAGGCCTACACGGCCAACAACCAGCAGGTGTCCGGGGGCGACGACCCGACCTTCATCAACGACATGGCGCAGTGGCTCGCCAGCAACCACATCTTCGAGGCCACCTACTTCGACAACGGGCCATCCGTGGTGAGCTCCTCGAAGAACCCGAACTCCTACAACGCGCTGCTGAAGGACTTCGGTCCGGGTGGCGTGGCCGGTGGCTCGTCCGGCTCGTCGCCGGCCACCCCGCCGCCGGCGCCGACCACGACCACGACGGCCCCGGCACCCACCACCACGACGACGAAGCCGCCGCCGCCGGCCACCACCACCACGACGGCCCCGGCGCCCACCACCACGACCACGAGGCCGCCGCCGCCGGCCACCACCACGACCACGACGCCGCCGCACACGACGACGCCCACGACCGTGCCGACCACGACGACCACCACGACGCCGGCGCCGCCCGCCAGCGGCCCGCCGCCCGGCAGCATGACGACGACCACACTGCAGACGAGCGCCAGCTCGGCCAGTGTGGGCGACGAGTCGTCCCTGGTGTTCACGCTGACGGTGACGCCGGCGGTGAACGAGACCGTCGGCATCTACGGCGACGGCGGCCTCCTGACGCTGTGTTCGGTGACCGTCACCACCGCCGACGGCAGCGGGACCTGCCGGCTGGGCAACGCGGAGCTGGGGCCGGGCCTCTACCTCGCCGGAGCGGTGACGATGTCGGGCCCGAACTTCACGGGATCGTTCTCGAACCCCGTGGCCTTCACCATCACCATGCCGAGCTAGGCGCCGCCCGCCGGGGGTCTACGCGTCGGGCTCGCCGGCCGCCCAGGCCACCGCGCCACCGGTCAGGTTCTCGGCCGTCCACCCGGCGTCGCTGAGGGCCTGCGCCGCCGCGGCGGATCGCCCGCCCACGTGGCAGGCCACCACGATGGTGGTGTCGCGGGGGACCTCGTCGAGCCGGTCGCCCAGCTGCCCGAGCGGGATGTTGACGCCGATGGGGTAGGCCCAGGCCTCGACCTCGTCGGGCTCGCGCACGTCGAGGAGGAAGACGTCCTCGCCCCGGGCGATGCGTGCTTTGACCTCGTCGGGCTCCACCTCGGCATAGGGCATGCCTGCACACTACGGCGGCGCGGCGAGTGGCCCGGGGCGGCGGGTGGCCGCCGGTACGCTGGCGCGATGGCGCTGCCACGGAAATTCCTCAACGATGACGAGGAGTTGCTGGCCGAACTGCGCCCGCATTGGGTCTTTCTCTTCGGCCCGTTGTTCACCTCCGTCGGCGTCTGGGCGGCCCTCATCGTGCTGCTGGTCCTGTGGAAGGCGCCGAGTTGGACCAACTACCCGATCCTCATCCTCGCCCTCATCCCCGGGCTGTGGCTGCTCGGTCGCTTCATCCGCTGGCGTTCCTACGTCGTGGCGCTCACGTCCACGCGCATCCTCGTGCGCGAGGGGATCATCGGCCGTGACACCGTGCAGTTGCGCCTGCAGCGCATCACCGAGGTCAACATCCGTCAGGAGCTGATCGAGCGGATGCTCGGCACGGGCTCCCTCATCATCGACGTGCAGGGTGAGGACGACTCGCTCACCCTGGAGTACATGCGCAAGCCGGCCGTGGTGCAGCGGGTCATCAACTCGCAGATCAACGAGATCGTGGGCGGGGGCCGCCGCGAGGCCATCCCGCCCGACATGCAACCGCGGGACCGCCACGGCACCCCCTACGCCCAGCGCGACGACGACACCGAGCCCGGCGGCAACGGCTACGACGACGCGCACGACACGCCGCCCTTCGGGGTGGGCGGGGTGGCCGCCGCCCCCGCCACCGAACCCGCGCCGGCCGCCGGCGCCACGCCGGGCACCCCTCACTTCGAGATACGGGACCGGCTCATTGAGCTCGACGACCTGCGCCGCCGCGGCATCCTCTCCGAGGAGGAATTCGCGGCCAAGAAGAGCGAGCTGCTCAACCGCATCTGACGCGGGCGTGGGAGCATGGCCGCAACCCATGAAGGAGGGAGGCCCGTGTACGCCCACATCGTCAACGTCGATTTCACCGATCTTGATGCCGTCATGGCCGATCTGGCGGATGTCATCCCCAACGCGCAGGTGGCCCCGGGCTTCGTGGCGGGCTACTGGATCCGCCTCGACGACTCTCACGCGACGTCGCTGACCGTGTTCGAGACGGAGGACCAGGCCCGCGCCACGACGCCTCCTGTGGGCAGCAGCATGCGGGGCGTGACGGTCACGGCTGTCCAGATCGGCGAAGTGGTCGGCCGCGCCTGAGGCCTGAGAGGCGCCGCAGCGAAGCGGACTACCGTGGACCACGTGAGCGCCCCTCGATACCGCTGTGACGGCTGCGGCAACCTCACCCGCTTCGACGTCACGATCTCGCAGAAGACCAAGGCTTTCCATCACTACAGCGTGGGCGGCGACCTCGTCGTCGAGGACGAGGAGGTGCTCGTGCGCACGGTGGACGCCGTCGTCTGCCGCTGGTGCGGCCACGGCAACAGCGTCGTGGAGATCACCGGCGAGGAGGCCGAGGAGCCCGGCGCACCGTCGAAGGCTTCGTGACCGAGCCGCCGGCCGACATCCTGCGCCGGCTGCGGCCCATCCCGACCTACACGGGCCACCCCACCACCGCGCCCCACGACATCGTCGGCGTCACGGCCGAGGGCGTTCCCTGCCGCATCGATGTGGTGGAGGCCGCCGCGCCGGTGCTGCTCCTCTTCCTCTCGGCGGCCTGCCTCGGCTGCCAGGACCTCTGGCAGGGCCTGCCGCAGCTGCATGCCGGCCTGGCCGGCGCCGCCCGCCTCGTCGCCGTGACGCGGAGCCCGGGGGACGAGCGCCCCGAGGCCATCGCGGCCATGGCCGGCGCTGCCCCGGGCACCGACGGCATCGACCTCGTCATGAGCACGGAGGCCTACCGGGACTACCGGGTCACCGGCCCGCCCTTCCTGTCCGTCGCCGCCGCCGACCGGGTGCTCACCGAGAGCGTGGCCTGGGGCGTGGAGCAGACGCTGCAGATCGCCCTGGACGCCCTGCGCACGGACTAGCCGACCGACCCCGGAATGACACCCGTTGTCACACCCCTTCGGAATACTTGGCCCCAACAGAGAGGGTCAACGTCATGCCGAGTTCCATGTCGCACAACAGGGTCACTGAGGTTTCGAACATCATCGGGCTGCGCGGGGACGGCGGACGCGACGGGACCCATCCGGCAGACGACACGGGCGGGCTCACCATCGACTGCGACTGCTGCGCGCTGCGCAACACCGACGCCTGCGATGACTGCGTCGTCAGCTTCCTGCTCGAGCGCGAGCCCGAGGACGCCGTCGTCATCGACGCCGACGAGGCCCGCGCCATGCGCATGCTCGAGCGGGCCGGCCTCGTCCCGACGTTGCGCTTCAGCACGCAGGCGGGCTGAGCACCGCACGCAACGACGCCGCACCCACCGCCTCACCGGTGGCGCGCGGTGAAGCGCCACCTGCTCGTCACCAACGACTTCCCGCCCAAGGTCGGCGGCATTCAGAACTACCTCTGGGACCTGTGGAGCCGGCTCGATCCCTCCTCGTACGTCGTCCTCACCGCTTCCTCCGACGACGGGGCCGCCGCCTTCGACGCGGCGCAGGCGGAGCGGGGCATCCGCATCGAGCGCGTCCCCGGCACGATCCTCTTCTTCCCGACGCCTGACGCGCTGGCCGCCGTGCGCGCCGCGGTGAAGGAGCACGAGATCGACCTGGTCCTGCTCGACCCCGCCCTGCCCCTCGGCCTCCTGGGACCCCACCTCGACGTGCCCTACGGCGTCGTGCTGCACGGGGCCGAGGTCACCGTCCCGGGCCGCCTGCCCGGCTCGCGGGCGGCGTTGGCGCGGGTCCTGGGCCGGGCGCAGCTCGTCGTGTCTGCCGGTTCCTATCCGGCGGCCGAGGCCCGGCGTGTCGTGCCGGACCTCACGGCAGCGCTGGTCGAGATCCCGCCCGGCGTCGACGCCGGCGCCATCGTCCCGCTCAAGGCGGCCGAGCGCCGTGCGGCGCGGGCCCGGCTCGGCCTGCCCGTCGAGGGGCCGTTGCTCACCAGCGTGAGCCGGCTCGTCCCGCGCAAGGGCATGGACGTGCTGATCGAAGCGGCCGGGCGCCTGGCCCCCTCCTATCCCGACCTGGTGGTGGCCATCGCCGGCGACGGCCGGGAGCTGGGCCACCTGCGCCGGCTGGCCGACCGCAGCCCGGTGACGGTGCGCGTGCTCGGGCGGGTGAGCCAGGAGGACCGGGCCGCCCTCCTCGGCGCGGCCGACGTCTTCGTGATGGCCTGCCGGAACCGCTGGCTGGGGCTGGAGCAGGAGGGCTTCGGGATCGTCTTCCTCGAGGCGGCCGCCGCCGGCGTGCCGCAGGTGGCCGGGGACAGCGGCGGGGCCTCCGAGGCCGTGCTCCACGGGGAGACCGGCCTGGTGGTGGCCGACCCCGCCAACCCCGGTGCCGTGGCCGAGGCCCTGCGGGCCCTCCTGGTGGACCCCAATCGCCGTCGCA
>DATBAO010000063.1:0-4035 GCA_036271495.1 Acidimicrobiales bacterium | reverse complement strand
CGGTCCGTGCTGGCCAGCGCCCTGCTCGGCATGGACCCTCCCGAGCTCCCGGTGGCCCAACTCGTGCGCCTGACCAGCCTCTTCGGGCTCAGCGAGAACAGGGCCCGGGTGGCCCTCAGCCGCATGGTGGCGAGCGGGGAGGCCACCTCGGACGGGTCCGGGCGCTACCGCCTGGCGGGTCACCTTGCGGCGCGCCAGTCCCGGCAGTCGGCCAGCCGGGCCGGGGCGACTGCGGAGTATGACGGGGCGTGGTGGTTGGCCGTCGTGACCACGACGGGGAGCACGGCTGAAGTCCGCGGTGCCCGCCGCCGGGCCCTGGCCTACGCGCGGTTGGGCGAGCTGCGCGAGGGCGTGTGGATGCGTCCGGCCAACCTGGCGCTGCACCTCCCGGATCCGCTGGACGGCGACATCGAGCTGATGACGGCGCACCCGGAGGACGCGGTAGCGCTGGCGCATCGGCTGTGGGACCTGGCGGCGTGGTCGGCCCGCGCCCGCCACCTGTTGCAACGGCTCGACCTGCTCGTCCCCGACCGACCAGCGGCGCTGGCGCCCGGCTTCGAGCTCTCGGCCGCCGTGCTGCGCCACCTGCAGGCCGACCCCCTGTTGCCGCCCGCGCTCGTGCCGGCGGACTGGCCCGGCGCGTCGCTGCGCGCCACCTATGACCGTTGGGACGCCCGCTACCGCACGACGCTGCAGGAGTGGAGCCAGGCTCACTAGCGTCGGCGGGCATGGACGTCGAGATCGCCTTCACGGGCGTGCCCATCACCGACCTGGCACTCGGGCGGGACTTCTACGAGCGGCTCCTGGGGAGGCCGGCCGACGTCGAGGTCGCCGTGAACGAGGTGATGTGGCGGCTGGCCGAGTCGGCCTGGCTCTACATCGTGGTCGACACGGCCCGCGCCGGGAACGGCCTCACCACACTGTCCGTCGCCGACCTCGACGCCACGTTGGCCGAGCTGGCGGGCCGGGGCATCAACCCGGTCAGCGTGGAAGAGGTCGGCGGGGGACGCAAGGCGAGGATGGTCGATCCGGCCGGGAACTCCGTGGCGGTCATTGAGGTGCCCGGGTAACGACGCCGGGGCTCTCCGGTCCCGGCGCTGGGCCGCCCTAGGCGGCGTGCGACTGGTTGATCCAGGTGTCGTACATCTCGGCGTAGTGCCCGCCGAGGGCCACCAGCTCGGCGTGGGAGCCGACCTCCAGCAGGTTGCCGTCACCGACCACGACGATGCGGTCGGCCCGCATGGCGGTGGAGAGCCGGTGGGCGATGAGCACGGCGGTGCGGCCCTCGAGCAGTACGTCGAGCGCCGCCTCCACCAGGGTCTCGGACTTGAGGTCGAGGTTGGAGGTCGCCTCGTCGAGCACCAGCACGCGCGGCTCGGCCATGAAGGCCCGGCCCAACGCGATGAGCTGGCGCTCGCCGGACGAGAGTGACTGGCCCCGCTCGTGGACGGACGTGTCGAGGCCGTAGGGGAGCCGGTGCACGAGCTCGCCCAAGCCGACCTGGTGCACGGCCTCCCACACTTCGTCGTCGGGGGCGCCCGGTCGGGCGAACGAGATGTTGTCCCGGATGGTCCCGGCGAAGAGGAAGGGCTCCTGGGGGACGACGCCGAGCTGCGAGCGCAGCGAAGCCAGGGTGACGGCCTTGAGGTCGTAGCCGTCGATGAGCACCCGGCCCGCCGTCGGGTCGTAGAAGCGCGTCACGAGCTTGGCCATGGTCGACTTGCCGGCGCCCGTGGCGCCCACGAAGGCGACTGTCTCCCCGGGGGCGATGGTCAGGTCGACGTCGTGCAGCACCGGCACCGCGGGGTCGTAGCCGAACGACACGTGGTCGAAGTGGATCTCTCCCTTGATGAGCGGGAGCTCCACCGCGTCGGGCGCCTCCAGGACCGAGGGCTCGGTCTCGAGCAGGCCGCGCAGCTTGGTGACCGACGCCCGTCCCTGCTGGAAGGTGTTGTACTGCTGCACCAGGAGCTGAATGGGCGAGAAGAAGCGGTTCACGTACAGGAAGAACGCGGTCAGCTGGCCGAGGTTGATCTCCTGCGGATGGTGCAGGTACATCGCACCACCGATGCCCAGGATCAGCAGCTGGCCGAAGACGCTGATGACCTGCGAGCCCGGACCGTATATGCCGTTGATGCGGCCGGTGTAGATGTTGGCGTCGCGGTACGAGCCCACGATGTCGCGGTGTGTCTCCACGTTGTAGCGCTGCCGGTTGTGAGCGCTGACGATGCGCACGCCCTGCAGGCTCTCGGAGAGGTCGGCCAGGACCAGCGCGATGCCGTCGCGCACCTTGTCGTAGCCGCGCTCGGACGCCCGCTTGAACCAGATCGACATGATGACGAGCGGGGGCAGGACGGCGAAGACCGTGATGGCCGCCAGCGTGGCGTTGGTGGCGAACAGGAAGATCGTGATGACGACCATCGTCAGTCCCTGAATGGCGAACTGGGCCAGACCGTCCTGCAGCAGTTGCTGCAGGTTCTCGATATCGCTCGTCATCCGGCTCATGATGACGCCGGCCTTCTCCTCGGTGAAGAAGTCGAGCGAGAGCCGCTGCAGGTGCCGGAAGACCTTGATCCGCAGGTCGTTCATGACCCAGGAGGCCAGCCGGCCGGTCACGCGGGCCTGGCCGTACTGGGCGGCGCCCGACACCACGATGGAGACCAGGTAGAGCACCGCCATCAGGACGACGATGCCGAAGTCGTAGTGCGCGGTGGGGTCCGCCTTGGTCGGCCCGGTGAGTCCGTGGTTGATGGCGTAGGAGACGAAGCTCGGGCCGAGCTGGGTGAAGAGGGCGATGATCCCGACCAGCACGGCGGCGGCCGTGCACATGCCCGGGTACTCCAGCAGGAGCGAGGTAAGGGTGAGCTTCTTGGACTCGTGCTCGGTCGGCAGCTGGGTGAAGACGGCGTCCGACTCGCCGCGCTCGGGCTCCTCCTTCAAGAGGAGGTCCACGCCCGCCTGCAGCTCGTGCGGGATGCCGCCGAAGGGCAGGCCGTTCTGGGCTGCGCCGGGCGCGCCGCCACCGCCCATCGGCGGCCCTCCACCTCCGCCGAACATCAGATCTTCCCCTTCTCGGGCTCGAGCACTTCGTCGTCGGTCTCGAGGAGCCCGTCCTCCGGGGCGAGCGCCGTGCCTTCCGGCTCGAGCACCATGTCGTCCAGGCCGAGGCCGTCGACGAGGCCGGCCGCCTTCTCCTCTGCCGCATCCTCCTCGCTGGCCGCCTGGGCCAGCACCTCGGCGTAGAGCGGCGTCGACTTCAACAGCTCGGCGTGGGTGCCGTCGGCCACGATGTGCCCGTCGTCGAGCAGCACCACCCGGTCGGCCAGGCTGATGGTCGAGAGGCGGTGGGCGATGATGAGCGTGGTGCGCCCCTCCATGAGGACGCGCAGCGCCGAGTGGATCCCCTGCTCCACCTTCACGTCGATGGCGCTGGTGGCGTCGTCGAGGATGAGAATGGGAGGGTTGACCAGAAGGGCGCGGGCGATGGCGATGCGCTGGCGCTGGCCCCCCGAAAGCGTGTAGCCGCGCTCGCCGACGACGGTCTCGTAGCCCTCGGACAGGCGGTCGATGAAGCTGTCCGCGCCTGCGGCCTCGGCCGCCGCCTTGACCTCTTCGAGCGAGGCGTCGGGCCGGCCGTAGGCGATGTTGTCCCGGATGGAGACCGAGAAGAGGAACGGCTCGTCGAGGACGACGCCGATGTTGCCGCGCAGGCTGGTCAGGGTCAGGTCGCGCACGTCGTGCCCGTCCACCCGGACGTTGCCGCCGGTGGCGTCGTAGAAGCGGGCCAGGACGCGGGCCACGCTCGACTTGCCGCTGCCGGTCCGTCCCACCAGCGCCACGGTCTCGCCCGGGTTCAGATGCAGGTTCAGGTGGCGCAGGATGTCGCGCCGCCCGTCGTTCTCGTCGCCGGGCTTGGAGAGGAGGCTGTCCGCCGCGTAGGCGAAGGTCACGTCGTCGAACTCGACGTCACCTTGGCAGTTGACGAGGTCCACGGCGTCGGGGCGGTCGACGATGGTCGGCTGCTCGTCGATGATC
>DATBAO010000062.1:0-15945 GCA_036271495.1 Acidimicrobiales bacterium | reverse complement strand
CTCGGTCATCCCCCACCCATCACACTCTTCCGGCGTGGCGTGCCCGACGGACCAGTCCTGGCACCACGCCCCGACCGCGCTGAAGATCTCTTCCCGACGGGCCTCGCTCAGCATCTTGGAGTCGCGAAGCCAGACCGGCATCGACCGCAGCTGCACGCGAGGGCGCACGACCGCGACGCCGACGGTCAGTGGGCCGGCCCAGGCGCCGCGGCCGACCTCGTCGAGACCGGCGACCACCTCGAACCCCTGTGCGCGCAGGCGGCGCTCCTCCTTGAGATCGGGCGAGCAGACGGTCATCGGACCGCGCGCACGCCCGCCTCGTACGATGGGGGCGTGACCATCGACGGGGGGGAGTCATCCAGCGCGCAGACGCGGACCCCGTTGGCGCCCGGGACGAAGGTCGACGTGCGCAACCGCTTCCAGGGCACGTGGGTCCGCGGCTTCGAGATCGCCGAGTTCACCGACGAGGGCTACCGCATCCGCCGTATGTCGGACGGCAGCGTCCTGGGCGAGCGCTTCTCACGGGACGACGTCCGCCGGGAGCGTTCCCGGCAGGGCTTCTGGTGGCACTGAGGCCTCAGCCCTGCTGAGCCTTCAGCACACCCTCGATGTAGTCGTCGATCGGGATGGCCGACAGCGTGAGCGTCTTGAGGGTCCCGCGGGAGCCCAGGACCAACGACACCCGGGCCATGGTCGTCTCGTCGGGGGCATCGAGCACGGTGCAGAAGTCGTACTGCCCCAGCAGCGCCCATTGCGCCACGACCCGTACGCCCATGGCCTCGACCTCGGCGTTCACGGCCTTCAGCCGGTCAGGGTTCTCGGTGAGCGTCGCCGCCCCGTCCGGCCCCACCGTGGACAGCATGAGGAACGTTGCCATGGCTGCACGCTACCGCAGGCGCCGGTCCGCTCCACGGTCCGGCCCGGTCAGCGCAGCTCGCCCCGGACCACCTTGCCCAGCGCGTTGCGCGGCAGGGCGTCGATCCGCCGCACCTGGCGCGGGCACTTGAACGGCGCCAGCTCCGACGCGGCGAGCGCCTGGAGCGATGCCAGGTCGGGATCGCCCACGACGAAGGCCACCACCGTCTCGCCCCATTCGTCCGACGGCAGCCCCACCACGGCCACCTCGACCACGTCGGGATGGCGGGACAGGACCGCCTCCACCTCGGCCGGGTAGACGTTGTGGCCGCCGGTGATGATCAGCTCGGTCCGGCGCCCACGGACGGTCACGTAGCCGTCGGCGGCCACCGACACCAGATCGCCGGTGGCGAACCAGTCCCCCGCCGCAAAGGCGTCCCGGCCCCAATAGCCGCGGCACAGCGACCCGCCGCGGACGAGGAGCTCGCCGATGCCGTGCTCGTCGGCGTCGTCCAGCGCGGCCTCCACGCCGGGCAGCGGCCTCCCCACCGAACCGGGCCGGCGCTCCCCGGCCAGGGGGTTGGACAGCGTCAACAGCGTCTCCGTCATGCCGTAGCGCTCCAGCACGGCCACCCCGTCTGCGGCCAGCCGGTGCCACAGGTCGGCCGCCAGGGGGGCCGACCCAGAGACACACAGCCGCAGCGAGCCGAGCGCGGACGCCTGTCCCGTCGCCGCCAGCCGGTGGTACATGGTCGGGACCCCGAACAGCATGGTGCTCCGGGGCGCCGCCTGCAGGACCGCCTCCTCGTCGAAGCGGTCGAAGAGCACGGCGGTGGCGCCGGCGGTCAGGGCGCCGAACAACCCGGCGCACAGCCCGTGCACGTGGAACAGCGGGAGGCTCAGCACCAGGCGGTCCTCGGCGCTCCACCCCCAGGCCGCATGCAGCGCGCCGGCACCGGCCAGGAGCGAGCCGTGCGTGTGCACCGCCCCCTTCGGCTTTCCCGTGGTGCCCGACGTGTACACGATGAGCGCGTCGTCGTCCGGGTGCAGCACGGGAAGCACGCGCGCGGCGACACCGGTCAGCTCGTCCAGGAGCACGACAGGGGGTCCGGCGCCGAACGCGTCGGGGCGGGCACGGTCGCACAGGGCCAGCACGGGGCGGGCGTCGGCGACCACGTAGTCGATCTCCGACCCGGTTGCCGACGGGCTGAGGGGCACCAGCACCGCCCCGCAGCGCAGCACGGCGAGCAGGGCCTCGACGGAGGGGAGCGTGGCCCGGGCGCACCACAGCACGCGGTCGCCCGGAGCGACGCCCCGCTCGGCCAGCGCCGTCGCCAGTGCGGCGGTCCGACCGTCGAGTGTGGCGGCGTCGGTCACCGGCGCGGCGCCCCAGCCGTCGACCAGCGCCGGTGCCTCCGGATGGGCCGCCCACTGTGCGGCCCACACCTCCGGGAGCGTCCGGCCCGGGGCAAGCGGGACGCCGGCGACCCACCGACCGGTGGGAACGAGCGCCCTCACCGTCGGCGAGCGCACGTCATAGTCTGACGGTCATGACCGCCCGCCGGATTGCCATCGTTCCGCACACACACTGGGACCGGGAATGGTACAAGTCCTACCAGGACTTCCGCCTCGCCCTGGTGGAGCTGATCGACGCCCTGCTCCCGCTGCTCGAACGCGACGCCAGCTTTCCCCACTTCATGCTGGACGGCCAGATGGCGGTGGTGGACGACTACCTCGAGGTGCGGCCCGAGGCCGAGGGACGGCTGCGGGCGCTGGCGGCCGCCGGCCGCGTCAGCATGGGCCCCTGGTACATCCTGATGGACGAGTTCCTCGCCTCGGGCGAGACGATCGTGCGCAACCTGCAGATGGGCCTGGGCCGGGGCGCCGCGTTCGGGGGCGTCATGGAGTTGGGCTACCTGCCCGACATGTTCGGTCACATTGCGCAGATGCCGCAGATCCTCCGGCTGGCCGGCTTCCGCGACGCCGTGGTCTGGCGGGGCGTGCCCTCGCAGGTGACCAAGAACGCCTTCACGTGGGAGTCGCCCGACGGCTCCGCGGTGCGGGCCGAGTACCTTCCCGTGGGCTACGGCAACGGCGCCGCGCTCCCCGACGACGCCAAGGCCCTCATCCGCCGCACCTCTGACAACGTCGCCGAGATCGCCGAGTTCCTGCAGGGCGACCTGCTCTGCATGAACGGCTCGGACCACCTGATGCCACAGCCGTGGCTCGGGCGCGTCGTGGCCGAGGCCAACGATCTGCAGGAGGACTTCGACTTCGAGGTGACCTCGCTCCCCCGCTACCTGGCCCACGCCCCGACCGAGGGGTTGACCCTGGTCTCGGGTGAGCTGCGCTCGGGGGCCCGGTCCAACATGCTCATGGGCGTCACGTCGAACCGGGTCGACGTCAAGCGGCGCGGCGCGCTCGCCGAGCGCGAGCTCGAGCGCCGCGCCGAGCCGCTCAGCGCGTTGTTCCAACGCCCCGAGGACTACCCCGAGCGCCTGCTGGAGCTGGCCTGGCTCGAGATGGTGCGGAACTCGGCCCACGACTCCATCTGCGCCTGCTCCGTCGACGACGTCGTGGACGCCGTCCTCCACCGCTACGCCGAGGCGCGGGCAATCGCGTCCGGGTTGGCCGACCGCGCCGTCAAGACCTTCGCCCGCTCGCTGTCCCAGCCCGGCCCCACGGTGCTCAATGCGTCACAGCGGGCCCGCTCCGGCGTGGTGGAGCTCGTGGTGCGGGCCGACGGGCCCGCACCGGACGGGGTGCAGGTCCTCTCCGAGCGCTCCGGGCTGCCCGGTTCGATGATCCTCGATGCGGACACCGTGCGCACGGTGCTCGGCATGCTGCAGGGGCCGCGCATCAGCGACGACGCCTGGATCCACGACGTGCTCATTGAGGACACCGACGAGGGGATCGACATCACCATCGCCGTCGGCACCGAGGAGAAGCCCGGCGTCCCCATCGCAGAGGCGAAGCAGGACGTCTACACCAGGCTCGGCGCGCGGCCCGATGCCGTGGTCCGGGTGGCCATGGACCAGCCGTCGACGCGCAAGATCGTGGCCCGCACCGGCGAGGTGCCGGGGTACGGCTGGAGCGCCTTCGAGGCGGCCCCGCTGGCCCATCCGGTCGAGGTCAGCGAGGCCGACGGCGCGGTGGTCGTGACCAACGGGCTCGTGCGGGTGGACGTCGACGCCACGACGGGCACCTTCGCCCTGGACGGCACACCGGGCTACGGCCGCCTGGTCGACGGCGGCGACCTCGGCGACTCGTACAACTACTCACCACCCCGGCAGGACTCCTTCGTCGACACGCCCCTGGCGGTGACCGTCCGGGTCGACGAGCGCGGTCCGGTCCGGGCCCGTGTGCGCATCACGTGCACGTACGACTGGCCCGACCACGTGGACGGCTCTTCGCAGGCCCGCGTCGGCGGGCACCAGGTCGACGTCGACACCGACGTGGAGGTGCTGGCCGACGACGCCACCGTGCGGGTCGTCACCACCTTCGTCAACCCGAGCGGCGACCACCGTCTCCGGGTCCACCTGCCTCTCCCGGAGCCGGCCCGGTACAGCGACGCCGAGAGCGCCTTCACCATCGTCCGGCGCGGCTTGACGGCGGAGGGCCGGCCCGACGAGTTCGGGCTGCCCACCGCACCGGCCAACCGCTTCGTCAGCGCCGGCCGCCTGACCGTCGTCCACGAGGGCGTGACCGAGTACGAGCTCATCGACATCGAGGGTGACGCGGCCCGCACCATGGCGCTCACCGTCCTGCGCTCGACGGGCATGCTGTCCCGCCTCGGCATGGCCTACCGGCCCTTCCCGGCAGGCCCCCTCACCGCGGTGGAGGGCCTGCAGATGCGGGGCAAGCGGGTCGAACTGCGCTACGCGCTGGCGCTCGACTGCGACGACCCCTTCCGGTTGGCCGACGATGTCCTGCTCCCGCTGGAGCCGGTCAGCAGCCTGGGCGGCGGGCCGCGCCCGGCGGCGGGCAGCGACATGACCGTGGACGGCGCCGAGGTCAGCGCGCTCCATCGCGTCGCCGGCGTCCTGGAGATCCGGGTCTTCAACCCGACGGAGCGCCCGACGGTGGTGTCGTTTCCCGGCCGCGCCGGCTGGCTCGTGGACCTGCGGGGCCACCCCCAGGACCCCTTCGAGGGCTCGTTCGAGTTACGACCCTTCGGGATCGCCACGGCCCGGCTCCTCGGCGACTGAGCCGGGCGCCCGGTTGGCGGTGAACAGGCGCTCACCGACACCGCGCAGCTCCTCCAGGTCGCGCAGGACCTCGGAGATGCGCTCCCAGCGCACGTTGCGCCGGCGGTCGGCGGCCGCGCTGGTGCCGTCGGCCTCCTGTCCGGCCCGGCCGCACCACCACAGCTGCACGCGGCCCAGATCCTTCAGCAGGCGGGGGCGGAGCGCCTGGGCCGTGAACTCGTCGGGTGCCTCCTGCAGGAGGGCGGAGTGGAACTCGTCCGACATCAGCACCGTCCCGGGATTGCCGATGTTCACGATCCGGTGGGCCAGGTTCACGGTCGGCCCGAAGTAGTCGCCGTCGCGCAGCAGCACCGGCCCGCAGGCCAGGCCGACCCGCACGTCCGACAAGAGGTCGTCGTCGGCGTAGGCGTCGGCCAGGCTCAGCCCGATCCGCGCCGCGTCGGCGACGCTGTCGACCGCGAACATGACCTCGTCGCCGATCATCTTGACCACCCGGCCGCGGGCGCTGGTCACGATGTCGTGCGAGATCTCCTCGAACCGGCGCACGACGGCCGCCAGCTCCTCGTCGCTCAGGTGCTGGCTCAGGAGCGTGAAGCCGACCATGTCGGCGAAGCCCACCGCGATCACCGGGCTCTGCCCCGGCGCCAGGCCGTGGCTGCGCAGCATCATGCTGCGCTGAATGCCCGCCGCCACCTGGCGCCGCCACACGAACTCCAAGAGCTTGGCCATGGCGGGGATCGTGACGTCGGCGACGCCGGCAAAGGCCTCGGCGGATAGGAGCGGGTCCACCTCGGCGCTGACCATGTCCCCCGGCACGAGCTCCGCCTCGGCGATGCGGGCCATGGACGACCCGATCACCCGGGCCATCTGGACGGCCGTCTCGGCATCGGCCGCCCCGAGCGCCTGCAGGCCCTGGAAGAGGCGGACGGCTTCGAGGTCGAGGTCGGTGAACGCCCGGTCGTCGTCGTCGACACCGGGGAAGCCGAGGGCACGCCAGAACCGTTCCAGCATGTCGACACCGACCCCGGTCAGCTCGGCCACCTCCACCCGCGTGTAGCGCCGCCGCGACGGGACGAGCAGGCGGTCCGCCGCGAAGAGGTCGATGACCCCGTCGTCCACGGCCTGGTCGATCTCCTCCTCTGTGGCCCCGTGCATCAGGAGGATCTCCTTGACGTGGTCGAGCGCGGCTTCCCGGCGCTCCCCGTCGTCGGCCTCGGGCAACAGGTCGTAGCTGTGGAAGAGGCCGCTCACGTCGGGAGCCCCCGCAGCAGGGCCTCGTCCCATTCGGGACGCGACGGACGCCGCATCAGGTTGAGCAGCGCGTCGGCCGGGGAACACCGGCCTTCCACGATCGCCTGGACCTGTTCCGCGATCGGCATCTCGACACCGTTGGCCTGCGCCAACCCGACCAGGGGGCCGGCGCTCTTGATGCCTTCGGCCACCATGTGCATGCCGCCCACGATGTCGTCGAGGGACTGCCCCTGGCCCAGGGCGTACCCCACCGTCCGGTTCCGGCTCTGCGTGCTGGCGCAGGTGGCCACCAGGTCGCCGACGCCGGCCAGGCCGCCGAAGGTCAGCACCTTCCCGCCCAGGGCCACGCCGAGCCGCCCGAGCTCGGCCAGCCCGCGCGTGATGAGGACGGCGCGGGTGTTGTCCCCGAGGCCCAACCCGTCGCCGATGCCGGCGGCGATCGCCATCACGTTCTTGGTGGCGCCGGCGATCTCGCACCCGACGACGTCGGTCCCCCTGTACGTACGGAACGTACGCGTGTGGACGAGCGCCTGCACGCGGTTCGCCAGCGCCTCGTCGGCCAGAGCAACCACGCAACCGGCCGGATGGCCCTGGGCCACCTCGCGGGCCAGGTTGGGCCCGGTCAGGACCCCGGCGGCCACTCCCGGCAGGACCTCGCCGACGACCTGGGACATGCGCAGGTTCGTCCCCATCTCAATCCCCTTCGCCAGGCTCACCACGGCCTCGATCCCACCCGCCAACGGCTGCATCTCGGTGAGGACGGCGCGGAACCCGTGCGACGGCACCGCCATGAAGACGATGTTCACGTCCTGGAGCGCCTCGGCCAGAGACGACGTCACCGTCAGCGCGTCGGGGAGGACAACGTCCGGCAGGTACCGCTCGTTGCGACGCATCTCGGCCATGGAGGACGCCAGCTCGGGCGCACGCGCCCAGAGCATGGCGGGATGGGAGGCACCGATGATGGTGCCCACTGCGGTCCCCCAGGACCCCGCACCGATCACCGCCACCCGGTCGTTCATGCCACCAGAGCCTACGACGGCACCGCAGCCGTCCCGGCGTGGACCCGTACACTGACCCGGTGTCGAGGGCCACCGTGCCGGCAGCGCATCAGGCAGGGCGACCGGTCGATGTCGAGCTGGGCCCCGAGGTCGTCCTCATCCCGGTCAAGGCCTTCCACCAGGCCAAGCGGAGGCTGGGCACGGCCCTCTCGGATGCCGATCGCATTGCGCTCGTCCGCGCCATGGCCACGCGGGTCGTGGCGGCCTGCGACCCGCTCCCCGTGGCCGTCGTCTGTGACGACGAGGACGTCGTGCAATGGGCGTCGGAGCTCGGTGCCACCGTCATGTGGGAGCCGGGACAAGGCCTCAACGGCGCCGTGCGGGCCGGCGTGGACCGGCTGGCCAGAACGGGGACACGGTGGGTGACCGTGGCCCACGGCGACCTCCCCCGCGCCCAGGGACTCGGCTTGCTGGCCGCATTCGACGGCGTGACGCTCGTGCCCGACCGGCGCGACGACGGCACCAACGTGCTGCGTCTCCCCGCCGGCTCCACCTTCTCCTTCGCCTACGGCCAGGGTTCCTTCCGGGCGCACCGGGCCGAAGCGACACGCCTCGGACTGCCGGTCCGCGTCCTGCGGCACCCGGACCTCGCCTACGACGTCGACTGGCCCGCCGACGTGGCCGAGCTCAGCCGGACCCCGTAACCGTCCCGGGACGCGGAGCCGGGGGCCCGAAGGCCCCCGGTCTCACGTGTTCCCGAGGGAACGAAGCGCTCAGCGCCGACGTGCCGCCTTGCGGGCGGGTGCACGACGGGCGGCCTTCTTGGCTGGAGCCCGCTTCTTGACGGCCTTGCGTGCCGGAGCCCGCTTGGCCGCCCTCTTCGCAGGAGCCCGCTTCTTGGCAGCCTTGCGCACGGTGCGCTTGGCTGCCTTCTTCGCAGGTGCCCTCTTCTTGACAGCCTTGCGTGCTGGCGCCCGCTTCTTGGCGGCCTTGCGCACGGTGCGCTTGGCCGCCTTCTTCGCAGGTGCCCTCTTCTTGACGGCCTTGCGTGCCGGAGCCCGCTTGGCTGCCTTCTTCGCCGGAGCCCGCTTCTTCGCGGCCTTCCGTGCCGGAGCCCGCTTCACGGACTTCCGTGCCGGAGCTCGCTTGACGGCCTTCTTGGCCGTGGCTCGCTTCGCTGCCTTCTTTGCGGGGGCCCGCTTTTTCGCGGCCTTTTTGGCCGGGGCCCTTCTTTTTGCGGCTACTGCCACAGGTGCACCTCCCTAGGAGCATGGTCACTGAATAGAGGTGAAGCCTGCGTCACGTCGAGGTCGACTGCCCCGCGCCGTGCGCACTGCCGCACCGGTTTCACTTGCAACTGCATCGGCTGTCGCTGTTGTGTCGACGTCAGAAACGCCGCCACATCACGCCTCACCGACTTGCTTCCCCGAATTGCGACGTCACGTTGACGCCCTTCCACAGCGGAACCAGCGCGCGAAAACGAAGCCGACTGTTTTCGTTTTGCGCGCCACACTCCGTTGTGTTGCAGCACATGTCATACCCTCCCTCACACTTCGGGTACACACATTCTTCTGTTATCAACATGCTCAGGTCAAGCATTCTTTATTCGCGGCGTTATTTTGCACTCGTTGATGACTGTCGATTCACCGTCATTCGCGCGCGCAAATGAGGTGCATCCTGCACTCTCACGTTGCACATCGCGCGTTGTTGTCGTCGCATTGCGGGATATGTCCCATGGATTTTCTTGTTCCCCAACGCAAACATCGCGTCTGTGGAACGTGACCATCATGAGCAAGTCGAAGCGAACGAATCGTGCCTGATTTCGACTGCCGCGCTGCATCAGGTCCACCGTTTGGCGCGCCATGGCATCTATGTTGGGAGTGGCGGCGCCGGATGGATGTGGGCGGGCGCACAATCGTCGACGCTGGTCCTCGGCCCGCCCCGGTCCGGGAAGACATCTTCCCTGGTCATCCCCAATATTCTGCTGTCCGAGGGTCCGGTCGTCTCGACCTCGACGAAGCCCGACGTCATGCACGCCACCGCGCCGGCGCGCGGCGAGGAAGGGTGGCCGTTCCTCTACGACCCGAGCGGCGAAGTGCCGTGCCCGCCCGGAGTGACGCGTGTCGGTTGGTCACCCATCACGACCGCCGCAGATTGGGACGCGGCGGTGGTCACGGCGGACGCCATGGTCGGCGCGAGCCGGCACGGCGGGCCGCGCGGTGGCGAGCACCACTGGACCGAGCGGGCGGGCGCGTTGCTCTCGACACTCCTCCACGCGGCGGCCATGGAGGAACTGGGCATGCGGGACGTCCTGCAGTGGATCGATCGCCACGATGGAGCCCGCGCCCTCGAAATTCTGGCCGGGCACACCGGAGGGGACACGCCAGCCACCGATCTGCTCTCCGGCATCGTCGCCACGGATTTGCGTGAGCAGTCAGGTATCTGGTCCACCGCGTCGGGCGTCCTGGCCGCGTATCGCACGGCCGGCGCGCTCGAGTCCACCCGCGCTGACCCCGTCGACTTCGAGGCGTTCTGCAACGGGGCCAACACGCTCTACCTCTGCTCGGCCGGCCGCCGCCAGCGTCAGTTCGCGCCGCTCGTCGTCGCGCTCCTCGGCGACGTGCGCGATGCCGCCTACACCCGGTCCCGCCACGGGCAGGCCGGCCCGCCCACGCTGCTCGCCCTCGACGAGGTCGCCAACATCGCCCCGATCCCCGACCTGCCGTCCATGGTCAGCGAAGGTGCCGGGCAGGGGCTTCTGGTCCTGGCCTGCCTGCAGGACCTCTCGCAGGCGCGGGTCCGATGGGGGGCGGCGGCCGACGGGTTCCTCTCACTCTTCGGCACGACCGTGGTCCTGCGCGGCATCGCCGACACGTCCACCCTGCGCGACATCAGCGCCCTGGCGGGCGAACGGGACACGGCCACCACCACGGTGAGCCGGTCCGTGGACCGCTGGGGCCGGATCCGCCCGTCCACCTCGGTCGGGAAGGCGCGCCAGCAGCGCCTCCCCGTCGATGCCGTGGCCCACGGCCGCCCCGGGTGCGCGCTGGTCCTCGGATCGGACAAGGCGGTGCGCGAAGTCGCCCTCACGCCGGCCCACGCCTGCTCGCCGTGGCGGGAGCTGTTGCCGGCGGGCCGCCACATCGAAGGTCCCACCGTGGCCGACCGCGGCCATTGAGTCAGCGCGCCAGCCCGCGCTCCACCGCGGCGGGCTCGCGCCAGCCCAGCCGGGCCCGGGCCGCGGTCACCGCGCGCTCGGTGCGACGGTGATCGGCCAGCTGGTGCGGCGACAGGCCGGCCAGACTCCGCCCGTGGTCCGAAACGCCGAATGGCTCGGGTGCCCGCGCCAGGCCCCAACGCTCGCGGTAGGCGTCGAGCGACCGCGCCGCGCCGAGCCAGACGGCGTGATCGTCGGGGTCGACGGGGCGAGGCCCGAGGGCGCGCAGCTGGTGATTCGCCGGGACGACGGCACGGCGGGAGTGGAGCGGCTCGGCCACACCGGGCGGGCCGGGCGGCACCCACTGGGTGACCAGCCGCTCGATGTCCCCGCCGCTGGCACCGTCCAGGGCGGCGGTGCCGAAGGCGGCTACGACGTCGCGGCGGTGCGCGCCACCGTGGGCCGGCAGGGAGAGCACCCCGGCGAAACGGTGCTCGTCGAGCACGGCCCGGCCCGGGCGGGGCTGGCCCCGTTCGAGCTCCAGGGGAGCGCCGATGGCCAGCGCCCGTCGCTCCCACCGTGCCGAGAGCTCGGCGAAGGGAGCGCTCTGCTCCTTGGGAGGCCGCGTGGCGGCCCAGGCGATGCGGGCGCCACGGCCCGAGTGTGCGCCGTGCGCGTCCATGTGGCGGCGTATGTCCGCTCCCCGCGACGAGAATTCGGCCCGCAGCTCGAGACCGATCCCCGCCACCTCGGTCGTGCGGCCCGGGCTCCCGGTCCACCCGACGTCGAGCGCCGCCCGCAAACCGCCGCGCAATTGCGCCTCGTAGACAGCGGCGGCCGCCACCCGGTGGGCGTCGATCCCGCGCCGGTCGCAGGCGCTCCACCGGCCGTCCGCGCCGTGGACGACGTTGCCCAGCACCACGTGACTGTGGACGTGCGGGTCGCCGTTGCGGGTGACCCCGTGCGTGAACTCCGCCGCCACCGCCCCGCTGGTGGGCACCACGACCCGGCCCGCCCCGGCCCGACGGGACGCGCTGAGGGCGTGCTGCTCCAGGTAGCAGAGTGCTCCGGCCACGGCCTGGCGATGCGCCGCCACGACGGCGTCGGCGGCCTCGGGTCCGGCCAGCGCGAACAGCACGCTCACGGACTTGGGCGCGCTGAAGGTGAGGTCGAAGGCCGCCACCGAGGCGCGCCCCGAGCCCAGGACGACCCCGGTGCGCGGCTGACGGCCCTCGAGCAGCCGCTGGAATTCCTCGGCCTGCACGGGCCCGGCCAGCCCGAGGCCGGCGGCGGCGGTCCCGACCCAGCGACCCGGACCCCCTGCGGGGAGCTCGCGAGCGAGGTCGGACAGGTAGTAGCCGGCCTTGTCCCGTCCGACCCCGTGGATCCCGAGCATGGTGGCCTCCCGTCAACCCGACGCACTGGGCGCCGGTGAACGGTCGGCGTGGGGTCAGGCCCGGCGGAGCTCCACCACGGGGATGACCCGCGTCGTCGCCTTCTCGTAGTCGGCGAAGCCCGGCTGCACCGCCACCTGGGCAGCGTAGAGGCGGTCCCGCTCCGGGCCCGACGTGATGGCGACCGCGGTCGCCTCGAAGCGGTCGTCGCCGAACTCGACCTCGACCGCGGGGTGCGCCAGCAGGTTGTGATACCAGTCCGGGCTGGTGGGCGCGCCCGCCTTGGAGGCGATGACGTAGAGCTGGTCGCCCTGGACCAGTGCGACGAGCGGGTTGACCCGCTTCGCTCCGGACTTGGCGCCGGTGGTCGTCAACAGCACCATGGGGGCCCCGGCGAACCCGCCGCCCACCTGGCCGTGGTTGGCCCGGAACTCCTCTATCACCGCGCTGTTGAAATCGCTCATGGGGCGACGTTATCCGTCTCGCCTGTGGCGTAGCGCGCCAGCACGCGCCGGGCGGCGTCCTCGGCCAGGCCCGTCAGCTCGGGTGGGCTCACGACCCGCACGGCACGCCCGAGTTGCAGGAGCAGCCGTTCGAACCACGCCCGGCCGGAGACGTCGAGCAGCACGTCGGTCGCGCTGCCGTCGGCGCTCCGCCGGACAGCGCGCACGGGAACGGACTCGGGCACCCACTCGGCGCCCGGGCCGAGCTGCAGGTGGACCTCGACGGCGCCGGGCCCCGGCACGAACATCTCCTCGAGGGGCCGGGTGCGGGTCACGGCCGGTCCGGGGCTCTCGGCCGGGGCCCGAACGGCACCGATGCGGTCCACCCGGAACCGCCGCATGTCCCCGGCCCGGTGGCAGTAGGCGTCCAGATACCAGTGCCCGTCGATGGTGGCCACCTGCACCGGCTCGACCGTGCGCGTCGTGAGCTCGTCACGCGACCCCGAGAGGTACTCGATCTCGAGGGCCTGCCCGGCCTCGGCCGCCTCCCGCACGGCCGCGAGATGAGCCGGCGCGTCGACATCGAGCCCGACCGCCTCCCGCGAGCCGAGCGCGGCGTCGAGCTTGACCAGGGCGCGGCGCAAGGCGTCGTCCTCGGAGCCGGGCACCGTGAGCAGCAGCCGGGCTGATGCCGCCACGGCGAAGCCCTCGGCGGGTGTGAGGCGGCGGGGCCGGGCGTACTCCGCCGGCAGGAACGCCCGCACCGAATGCTCGGACACCTCTATCTCCATGAGCGTGTCCGGGGTGTAGGGCGGAATGCCGCAGCATGCCGCCAGCTCGAGCTCGGCCACCAGCTCCTTCTCGCTCATGCCGAACCGTTGCGCGGCGTCGGCGATGGGCGACTCCCCCACCTGGGCCAACCATCCGACCAGGGCCAGCAGGCGCCGCAGGCGCCGGCTCGTCTCCTGCCCCGGCGCGGCGCGTGCCGCCGCCGGCTCATCGGCCTGCGTCTCGGGCCGCCGGGCCTCGGTCGCGAAGGGCGGTGCCGGGGCGATCGCCGCCGTCAGCCAGGCGATGAGGTCGTCCCGGAACGCCCCGGGCCCGGTGACGGTGGCATGGTCGAGCAATCCGAGCACCCAGGTGCGGATGGAGGCAAAGGACGACACGCCGAGCACGAGGTCGACCGAGCCGTCCGGGTGCCGCTGCACCACCTTGTCCTCCCCCACCTCGTCGACGACCCGGCGCGCCTCGAGCGCGTCGACCCTGACCCGCATGTCGACCCGGTTCTCGTCGTCCACCTCCCATGGCTCATCGGGCAGCGCCGCCTTCACGTCCACCGTCACGTCGTCGGGCACCACCGCGTCACCGGCCTCGCCGCGCCCGACGTCCCCTTCGATGCGGTCCACCCGGAAGGTGCGCACCGCCTCTCGGTCCAGGTCCCAGGCGACCAGGTACCAGTGGCCGAAGCGGAACCACAGGCCGACGGGGGCGACCCGCCGCTGCTCCCCCCGGTAGGCGAAGGCGGCGCTGGCATGCGTCCGCACCGCCTCGAACAACTCGATGAGCGCGGCCGGCGGTACCAGGGAGGCAATGGGGCGCACGTCGCCCAAGCCGGCGGCCCCCAGCTTCAGGAGCGCGTCACGGCCACTCGGGTCGCCGAGGTGGACGCCGGCGACGGCGAGGTGCAGCGCGACCTGCTCGTCGGGCTCGAGGTCGAGGTCGGGCAGGTAGAACGAGTCGCGATCGATCTGGTACCCGTACTGCTCATGGCCCGGCAGGCGTTGCGTCAGGACCGGGATGCCCTCGTCGCGCAGCAGCCGCTTGTCCCGCTCGAAGGCCTGACGGCGGGCGGAGTGCTCGGCCGGATACCCGGGGACCTGGTGCGCAATGGCGTCGAGGGTCAGCGGCTGGCGCGTGTCGAGCAGCACCAGCACGAGGTCGGTGACGCGCTCCAGCCGGTCGAGTTTCGCGGGGGCGTCCATCGCCCAGAGCCTACGGCGAGCGAGGGACGGTGACGGCCGTCTCCCCCTCTTGGGCGACACGTCCTCCTGGCCTGCGCCACGACCAGCCGACCCCCCATGGCGGGACGGTCCGGACGGTGGCGACGCCCGCCGCCGCAGGGCACAATGGGCCCATGGGTGCAATGGTGACGGTCCGTGTCCGCGGGCAGGCGGACGCCACGGGACGAGCGACGCCGCCGTCTCGGGCAGAACTTCCTCCGGCCTGAGCTCGCCGACACGCTGGTCGCCGACGCGGCCTTCCTCGCCGGTGACCTCGTGGTCGAGATCGGTGCGGGCCGCGGCGCCTGCACGTTCGCCCTCGCCCGCCGCGGGGTCCAGGTCATTGCGCTCGAGCGCGATCCACACTGGGCGGAGCTCCTGCGTCGTGCGGTACGCCGACAGCATCTCGACGGCGTGCGCGTCGTGTGCTGCGACGCGCTCCGCTACCGCATGCCCCGCCGACCGTTCCGGGTCATGGGCTCGCTGCCCTTCGGCGCCACGACGGCGCTGCTACGCCACCTGCTCGACGATGCCGGCAGCGGTCTGCGCCGCGCCGACCTGATCCTGCAGTGGGAGGTGGCCCGCAAGCGCGCCGCGACACCGCCGACCACGCTGCTCTCCACATCGTGGGCGCCCTGGTGGTCGTTCGACCTGGGCCGGCGGGTGGCCGCCGCCTCGTTCCGTCCCGTCCCCTCCGTGGATGCCGGCGTCCTGCGCATCGTGCGGAGGGACCCGCCCCTCCTGCCCGACCACATGGCCGCCGCCTACGCCTCGTTCGTGCGACGCCAATGGAAGTAGCGTCTCCTGCTCGTATGGAGGAGGCCTGGTCCGTTCCCGACGTCTACCTCCTGACCGACGGGAGCGAGGGTGAGGTCGCGGTCCCCCACCTGACCCTCACCTTCCTCGACTCCGGCCTCGCCCTCGACAAGGCCGACGGCGAACCGGTCTGGGACAGCGACTGGGCGGGGCTCGAAGAACTGTCCGCCGTGGAGCGGTCCGTGCTGCCGGACGGACGCGACGGCGTGGTCATTGCGGTCGTCGAGCGCGACGGGCGGCACCGCCACCGTTTCGTGCTGGCGACGGACGACGCCATCGCCACCGAGACAGCCGTCAGGGAGCGTGCGGCGGCACACGGGCTACGCACCAGGTCGACCCGACGCGCCGTGTCACGCCTGCTGACCGTCGGCATCGTGCTGGCACTGCTGGCGACGCTGTCGGCCTTGTTGCTCTCGGCCGCGCACGTCATCCACTTCTGAGCGCAGGGAAGGCCCTCAGGCCAGGGAGGCGCCCCGGAGCTCGTCGAGCGACAGCTCGGCGGTCTGGTTCCCCCCGCACTGCGGGCAGTGCTCCACGTGGCGCCACGACCGGAGGAGCCGCGTGCCCTCGGGGTTGAGCAGCACGACGAAGGACTCCGAAATCGGGTCGATCTCGAGCCCGTAGTAGGCCCTCCACGCGGTGGTGGCGGCGTGCGCGTCCAGAGCCAGGCCCTTCAGGACGCGCCGGAAGCGCATTTTGTCCGTGTCGAAGATCCACGTGCTGTGGCAGGACTCGAGCACGAACAGCTCGTCGTCTGTGGGGGGGACCACATCGCTGATCATGCCCGATCCATTACCGGGTTCGGCGTCGAATGCACCTCAGC
>DATBAO010000061.1:0-12588 GCA_036271495.1 Acidimicrobiales bacterium | reverse complement strand
CGACCAGTGGAAGATTGGAGGTCACAGGCAGTCCGGGGACAGGCGCGTTGCCGAAGGCGTAGGTGGCGGTGACCTGCGGTCCAAGGGTGGGCACAGTCCCGCAGATGGACACGAACGAGTATCCCTCCCCCCTGAGATCGGTGATGATCTGCGGAAGAGCGGCCACCGTCTGGGAGCGGTTGCCGCCGGCGTCGTGCATGTCGACCACTGCGCCCGGGAACGCAGCACCGACCACGCGGCTCACAATCGCCTGCACCCCTGGCAGTGTCCAGTCCCTCGGGTCGACCGAGTAGCTCATGGTGGTCAGGCCGCGCTGGGCGATCTGGTTCAGCACCGACGCATTCCACGCGTCATAGGGAGGGCGAACGCATTGAGGCGTGGTGCCCGTCACCGCCTGGATCTCGGCCTGGGTCATGTCGATCTGCGCGGCCACCCCCGACGCCGGGAGCGTCGTCAGGTCCGGATGACTCCAGGTGTGGCTCTCGACGGGATACCCAGCGTCGGCCACCATTGCGGCGTACTGGGGATAGCGGGCCACCTCGTCGCCGATCTCGAAGAAGCTGGCGGGCACGCGATATTGCTCGAGAACGGACAGCACGGCCGGCGTGTAGGGACCCGGGCCGTCGTCAAAGGTGAGGGCGATCACTTTCTTTCCTGCCGTTGCCGCACCGCCAGGGGCTTGCGACGTGTAGAAGGCAGGTTGGGCGCTCGCCGCGGCGGCACCGGTCGCTCCTGTCGCGACGCCGACCAGCGGCAGAGCTGCAACGAGTAGGGCGCCGATCAGCGCCCGTCCGACGACCTTCATGCTTGCCTCCCCGTCCCCCGGCGATCGCCCTACCCCTGCGCGTCAGCCTGCCACAGCGAGCCGGTCGCCATCTGGTGCGAAGCCGAAAGCGCCGCGCCGGCTGGACTGGCATGCTGCCTGTGGTCGTATTGGCGACGACCGGGACTGAGGCTTCCAGTGACGAAATCTGCCGTTTCCGCGCCGCCCGGAAACTTGACCAGGGGCGCCCGCGCGCTGTTGGTCGGCCTGCTCGTGGCCTCTTCGTTTGTTGCCATGTCAACCATTTCTTCCGGCAAGGCGATGGCCTCCACGCCACATGCGGGCAGCACCTGTGCGCAGGCAGCGGCGTTCCCCTACGGCAGCGCTCTCGTCGGCATGGCGGAGACGAGTGGTGGCGGTGGCTATTGGATGGTCGCCAACGACGGCTACGTCGCGGCCTGCGGCGACGCTCCCTTCCTGGGTCAGCAAACCGTTCTGAACGCCCCAATCGTCGGCATGGCCGCGACGCCGGACGGAGGTGGCTACTACCTCGTTGCCTCTGACGGCGGCGTCTTCACCTTCGGCGACGCAGCGTTCGAAGGCTCGCCGGGAGGCATGCAGCTCAATACACCCGTGATCGGCATGGCGGTCGACCCGACAACCGGTGGTTACTGGTTGGTGGCTACCGACGGGGGGATTTTCGCCTACGGCGCTCCCTTCCTGGGATCCACCGGTTCGATGACCCTCAACCGGCCTGTCACCGGCATGGCGGCGGCCGGCGATGGAGCCGGGTACTGGTTGGTGGCGACCGATGGCGGCGTCTTCGCCTATGGAGTTCCCTTCCTCGGATCGACCGGGTCGATCCGGCTCAACAAGCCCGTCGTCGGCATGGCCTCCGATGGGGAGACTCGTGGCTACTGGCTCGTCGCGTCCGACGGTGGGATCTTCTCCTACGGCGCCCCTTTCTACGGGTCGACCGGCGGCATGGACCTGAACGGTCCGATCGCCGGCATGGAGGCCGCCGCGGATGGCAACGGATACCGCTTCATGGCCACCGACGGTGGGGTGTTCACTTACGGGTCTTCGAGTTTCTGCGGGACGCCCGTGTTCGCTCCACCGCCCCCGTCGGACGTCACCGCGGTCGGCGATTCGATCATGGTCGACTATCAGGACCCCTTGAAGGTCGACATCCCCGATGTCACCGTCCATGCCGTGGTGGGCCGCCAATGGACAACCGGCGAATCCGTTCTGCAGGGAATGCGTGACAAGGGGGAGCTCGGGCGCGAGGTGATCGTCGGGCTGGGGACCAACGGACCTCTCACCGATGCCGACTTCGTCGCCATGATGTCCATCCTCGGCGGCGCGTCGCGGGTCGTCTTCGTAAACGTGCACGTCGATCGTCCGTGGCAGGACCCGGACAACGCCGTGCTGGCCCGCGGTGCCACCCGCTACCCGAACGTTGTCGTGGCGGACTGGGCGACCGTGGCGACGCAGAATCCGCAGTGGTTCGGCGCCGACGGCACCCACCTGGCGATCGACGGGCCGGGGGCGGATGCCCTGGCGGCGCTGATCGCCTCGACCCTCACCAGCGGATGACCCGAACGTTGTGTGCGTGGCGAAGACGCAGGGGTGGTGGTGTACCATCGAACGTTCTCCGGCCAGGACATCCGGGGCTATAGCTCAGTCGGTTAGAGCGCAGCACTGATAATGCTGAGGTCGCTGGTTCGATTCCAGCTAGCCCCACCCGTACATGCGGATCTTCGGATTCTGGCGGGGAGTCCGTCTTGACCGGGGTCAGCCACCACTGAACGAAGGTGCTCCAGGGTTGTGGTGTGAGCCTGCAACGAGAGGCTGCATCGCCCTCGAATCCAGTTTCTCCTTCAGCTCTTCTTGTGCTCGTCCGTGAGGGCGAGAGAGAAGATGGACGGCGCGCCTTGCATGTCCGGCTCCGGCCGAATGCCCATCAGATCCAAAATGGACGGAGCGGCATCGAGTATGTCGACCTTGTCGCGGCTGGCATCGGCCTCAATGCCCTCGCCATAGGCGATGAAAATTCCGTCCGGTAGGTGCTGAGCCGTGTTTCCTCCGCCCGCGCGGTGTCGGATGACGATTCCGAGGTCCCCGATGAACCCGGTTCGCTGAACGCCAGCGGCGTCAGTCCAACTGAGCTTCTCTGGAATGTCCTCGTGATCCTTGTTCATCCAGACATAAAACGACAATGTGCGTCCCTGCGCACGGAAGTCAACGAACATGGGCCCGAGCTCGGTGGAGACGGACTCAAGCACGGGCGCTGCCGCTTCCGCTTCTTGGGATGTCGGAAAAAGCAAGGAAATAACGGGGTACATCGCCGGTCCCAGTTCGCACGGTGGAACCCCTAAGGCTGCCACCAGCTTCTGCGCGTCCTCGACGACGTGGCTCGCCGGTGTGGGATCAAACTCAATGGGGCCCATGCCCATGCTGCCCGCGACGACCAAGGTCGTCCCGGGGTGGCTGTCCACCCATGCTCGCATCACACCTAACTGGTGGTCGAAGTAATCCATCGCGGTCACGATGAAGCCCCCGTAGACGGGGTCCGGCTGGTAGCCGTTGCTGTCGTAGCCCTCCATCCAGTCACCCCAGAAGCGGTGCATCATGGACGCCACGTGGTTGCTGAAGAAGATGCTCAATGCGGGATTGGCGCTCTTGTGCAGGCGCCAGAAGAGATCAAAGCAGAGCAGGACCTGCACGCTCGGTCGTGAAGCCAGGTACCGACGATCCCGGCGCTCACGGATCATGTGTCGCGCCAATTGGGCGGAGGACCACGGAGACAGCCCCCGGCGCGCCGCGTCGGCGGCGGTCGCTACCAACGAGGAGACCTTCACCGGTTCCTCTGAAGAGAAGTTGTTCTCCTTCGTCATCGCCACATTGAATGCTTGGAACCGCTCCAGTGCGTGCGGGAAGGTCTCGACCGTGCGGGCGAAGCTGTCGGGAACATAGAACCCGCCGTGCCGGAAATCGCGTGCCGGCCAGCTCTGGAGAACACCGAACAGGCCGACCGGCAGCCCGGCGGCCTCCACGACATCCCAGATCGGAGTGCCCCTATACGTTTCCGGGTCCTGTCCCTGGTCCATCGCGCCATGGTCTTCGGTGAGGAGCGAGCGATGGAACGTGGGCCATGTCCTCCATGGCATGAGCCAGACTGGATCTTCATCGATGGTGGTCCGTTGCATCGCGCGCTCAAGCAACCGAGCCGCGTTCGACTCCGGACGGACTTCGATATAGCGATCCCACACTTCCCACGGGACTTCGTTCAGCTCGTAAAGCAGAACCTGGTTGGCCATTGGGTGCTCCTCCCGCTTGCAGCACTTAGAGGTAGCTCACGCGAGGATCTTCGGGTCGAACATCCCGCCGAGTCATGCTCTGTCCAAGTGATACGAACATTAGCGTGCTGGTCCTGGCGCAATCGAAATCGTTGTCGTCAAAGGACCATGCCCGACCTGGGGCTCAGCAGATTGGGCTTGCTCCTCCTTGGACGGACTGGGACCGTCAGAGACGAATCGGGACGGCGGGAGAAACCACCGACCTCCCTGACAAGGCAGTGAGTAGGCGATGCTCAACGCGACCTGAATGCCAGCTTCCGACGTGTCGGTGTCGCCCGATTGGCCCCAACCGGGCATGAGCACGGTGGGGCTCGTCGCGCCGTCGAACGATGTCAGATCGAAGTCGGAGGAAACGCCCCGGACCGGCAGAGCCTTGGTGGTCCGCCGGTCGTTGGGAGGCCGGCAACCTTCCGCAGCGGCCGGCTGTGCCGGTCGAAGCCCGTTGATCGAAGCGCCCGGGGATAGGAGCGCCGTCGCGATGAGAGCGAGGAGGGGCGACGCGGGGACGGCGATCGCACGCAATGGGCGCCACGATCCCGCGCCGGTGCGATCGAGGACGGGTCGCTGCGGTCAACGGATTGCGCTCCTCTTTTTCTGGTAGTAGACGAAAGTAGGCGGCAGTGACCCGTGCGGAGCGTCACGCCCCACCACTCACCAGGAGGACCACATGCAGCAACGTCCCATCGGCAACAGGACCGTGAGCGCCATCGGCCTGGGCGAAATGCCGCTCTCCATTGAGGGACGTCCGGACCGCCGTCAGGCGATCGCCACTATTCACGCCTCGCTCGACGCCGGTGTCACCATCATCGACACCGCGGACGCCTACTCCCTCGGCGTGCAGGAGCATGGTCACGGCGAGCAGCTCGTGGCCGAGGCGTTGGCGGCCTACGGCGGCCCGACCGACGACGTGCTGGTCGCCACCAAGGGTGGGCACCGGCGCCCGGGAGACGGCAGCTGGACGGTGCACGGCGATCCTGCGTATGTGAAGGAGGCCTGCGAGGCCTCACTCAAGGCGCTCGGCGTCGATGCCATCGGGCTCTACCAGTACCACCGCCCCGATCCCTCGGTCCCGTGGGCCGAGTCTGTCGGCGCCCTGGCCGACCTCCTTGACGAGGGCAAGATCCTGATGGCGGGCGTCTCGAACGCGACCGTGGCCCAGATCGACGAGGCACAGAAGGTGCTGAGCGGCCGGTTGGTCAGCGTCCAGAACGAGTTCTCCCCGCGTTTTCGCTCCTCGGAGGGTGAGCTCGAGCATTGCGAGAAGCTCGGGATCGTCTTCATCCCGTGGAGCCCCATGGGAGGCATCGGCCGGTCCGACAAGATCGAGGAGAACTTCCCGGCTTTCGCCGAAGTGGCCAAAGAGGTCGGCGCCAGCCCGCAGCAGGTGACGCTGGCCTGGATGCTGGCCAAGGGCTCCCGCGTGATCCCCATTCCCGGCAGCAGCCGGCCCGAGACGGCCATTGCGTCGCCGGCGGCAGCAGACATTGCGCTGACGTCGGAGCAGGTCGCCCGCCTCGACGCGTCCTGAGCCGTTCCGTCCCCGTCGTGAAGAACGCCTGGGCCGCGTCCCCCGCCGACAACAGAGGCAACACGTGAGGACGATCGGGGGCAGCGAGGTCACGGGCGCCGACACCTGGAGCGCCGCCGACATCGGCGACCTCACCGGTCGCGTCGCGCTGGTGACCGGTGCCAACAGCGGTATCGGGTACGAGACGACCCGGGCGCTGGCCGAACACGGGGCGCACGTGATCATGGCCTGCCGCGACGAGGAGAAGGCGCGCCGGGCGCGGGACAAGCTGGAGAGCGAGCTCGACCGCTCGTCCCTGGAGCTCCTCCATCTCGACCTGGCCGACCTCGTCTCCGTGCGCCGGGCCGCCGACCAGGTGCTGGCGGATCACGCGCGCCTCGACCTCCTCGTCAACAACGCGGGCGTCATGGGGACCCCGTACCGCCAGACCGCTGACGGTTTCGAGTTGCAGATGGCGACCAACCACCTCGGCCACTTCGCCTTGACCGGACTCCTCCTTGACCGCATCGTGACCACCACGCGCGCACGCGTCGTCACCGTCAGCTCGCACATGCACCGCATGGGCCACCTTCGTCCGGCTGACGTCGCCGGCGAAGCGTTCCACAGCACCTGGGTCGCCTACGGCACCTCCAAGCTCGCCAACCTGCTCTTCACCGCCGAGCTCAGCCGGCGCCTGCAGGCTGCGTCGTTGCCCGCCCTCGCCGTCGCGGCGCACCCGGGCTGGACCCGCAGCAACCTCGCCGGCAGCGGGGCCGCTCTCGGGAACAGCCGGGTCCGGCGCAAGCTCGGACGGGCAGCCGGGTCCATGTTCGGGCAGTCGACGGCTGGGGGCGCTCTCCCCGTCCTGTGCGCCGCCACCTCCTCGTCGGTCGGCCCAGGCCAGTACATCGGCCCGGCGCATCTCTTCGGGCTCTACGGGCCGCCGCGGATGGCTCGCCCCTCCCGCCGGGCCCGGGACCTCGCGTTGGCCGCGCAACTGTGGCAGGCGTCCGAGGATCTCACCGCCGTGCAATTCCCGGTGGCCGCCCCGGTCTGAACTCGCCCGGGGGTGACCCGGGGGCTAGACCGTACGCATGCCCGACACGGCGACGACAGGCGGCCCTGACAGCAAGAAGGCTGTCCACGACCTGGCCCGGTCGCCCACGCGGACCGACACCACGGTCGCCGCCAATCTGCCCGAGAGCCGGCGCTACCGCGTAAAGCGGGTCCTGCTCGGCCCGCCCCTGGTCAGCGACGACCTCCATGGGCAGCGGCTGGGCAAGCCGACAGCGCTGGCGGTCCTGTCGTCAGACGTCATGTCCTCCTCGGCCTACGCCACCGAGGAGATGCTCCGCATCCTGATCCCGATCGCGGGACTGGCCGCCTTCTCCATCATCACGCCGATGACGGGCGCGATCCTGGCGGTGCTCGCCGTCGTGACCATCTGTTACCGGGACGTTGTCCGCTCCTACCCCAAGGCGGGCGGCTCCTACGTGGTGAGCCGCGACAACTTCGGCCCGAACATCGCGCAGGTGGCCGGCGCCGCGCTCTTGATCAGCTACACCATCACTGTCGCCGTGTCCGTGGCGGCCGGCGCCGATGCCATCGTCTCCGCGGCACCGGCACTGGGCAAGCAGACGTGGGTCCCCGTGGCCATGAGCATCGCCTTCGTCGTCATCCTGGCCTTCGGCAACCTGCGCGGCATCCGCGAAGCGGGACGCGTCTTTGCCATCCCGACGTACTTCTTCATCTTCAACATGGCGCTGCTGATCGTGTACGGCCTGGTGCGCGAGGTCTCGGGCAACCTTCCGCACCAGCCTGGGCAACCGGAGACCCTTCCTCTCGGACACCCCAGCGGTGGCCTGATCCTCGGCGTGTCCGCCTTCTACCTTCTGCGCTCCTTCGCCAGCGGCAGCTCGGCCATGACCGGGACGGAGGCCATCTCCAACGGCGTCAGCATCTTCCGCAAGCCGCAGGCGCGCAACGCCCGCACGACGCTCGTCCTCATGAGCACGATCCTCGGGGTGATGTTCCTCGGGGTGTCGGTCCTGGCTGCACTGACCCACAGCGTGCCTTTTCTCTCCGGGACGCCGACGGTCGTCTCGGAGATCGGCACCCTGGTCTACGGCTCGTCCCCCGCCGGGCACGTGCTGTATTACTCGCTGCAGGCGGCGACGGCGCTCATCCTCATTCTCGCCGCCAACACCAGCTTCACCGGGTTCCCGTTCCTGGTCAGCTTCGTGGCCGAGGACTCGTTCCTTCCCCGCAAGCTGACGGTCCGCGGGCACCGGCTCGTCTTCTCCAACGGCATCCTCCTGCTGGCGGGTGCGTCCATCGTCCTGCTCCTGGCGACCGGGGCGAACGTGGCGAACCTCATCCCGATGTACGGCATCGGCGTCTTCACCGGCTTCACCATGGCCGGCGCGGGCATGGCCATCCACCACTGGCGCCACCGCGACCAGCACTGGCGCAAGGGCGTGGGGGTCAACGGCTTCACCGCCGTTGTCTGCGCCATCATCGTCGTCGTCTTCGCGGTGTCCGAATTCAACAAGGGCGCCTGGGTGGTCGTGGTGGTCATGCCGCTCCTCGTCTATGCCCTCATCACGACGAACCGTGAGTACCGGGCCGAGGACGCTGTCCTCGAAGAGGGGGCGGCCGTCGAGGCGTGCGAGGCCAAGGTGCTGCGCCGGCACGTCGTGATGGTGCTGGTGGACCGCATCGACCTGGCCACGGCCCGGGCCATTCAGTACGCCCGTGCGCTGACGCCCGACGACCTGCACGCCGTGCACTTCAACATCGACAACGACCGCACGGATCTGCTGATCGAACGCTGGCAGCGGCTTGGCCTCTCGCGCCTCCCGCTCGACGTGGTGGACTGCCCCGATCGCCGCATCGGTCGCGCCGCCCTGGAGCTGGCCGCCGAGGCTGCCGACGGAGAGACCGAGGTCAGCATGGTGCTGCCGCGGCGCTCCTACGGCAAGACGTGGCGGCGCATCCTCCACGACCAGACCGCCGACCGCATCGTCGAGATCGTGAGCCAGCTGCCGCACGTGAACGCCACCATCATCCCGTTCCACGTGTCGGCCGGCCTGCAGGAATCGACCGTCGAGCTCGAGCACATGATGGCCGAGCAGATCGATCGCGAGCCGGCGCCGGCGACCAACGGGCGCAAGAAGGGCGCGGTGCGACCGGCGTCCACCGCCGTGCCCGGCACGCAACCCATCGCCTCCCTGCGCTGGCGTACCCGGGCGCGCGTGGCCGGACGGGTCAAGACGATCCGTGTGCAGCCCCTGTCGGAGGTGCCCACGATTGAGGCCGTCGTGGCGGACGACAGCGGCGAGGCCATCACGTTCGTCTTCCTGGGCCGGCGTTCGATTGCGGGGTTGCGCAGCGGGACCCGGATGGTGGCCGAGGGCATGGTCGGGAAGCACAAGGGCAAGCTCGCCATGATCAACCCGTCTTACGAGGTCCTGGTCTCGGCGTCCGCCGACGAAGACGCATGAGCAGCGGACGGCTGCGGGCGCTGCTCGGCCGTCCGGGCGTGCAGTGGGCGGTGGCCATCGCGGCCCCGATCGTCGTGGCACTCCTGCTCATCCCAGGCCGCACCCATCTCGACAGCGCCGACGATGCCCTCGTCCTGGTCGTGGTCACGGTGGCCATCGCCTCCCGCGGCAGCCGCATCCGGGCCTTCGTGGCCGCGCTGGTCGCTGCGGCGTCGTTCGACTTCCTTCTCACGAAGCCGTACGGCTCGTTCCGGATCAGTCGCTCGGCTGACATCACGACAGAGGTCCTCTTCGTTGTCGTGGGCCTGCTGGTGGGCGAGTTGGCGGCGCGGGGCCGACGGGACCGGCTGGCCGCCGCGGTGGGACGGAACGAGATCGCCCGCCTGCACGACCTGAGCCAGCGCATCGCCGAGGGCGAGCACCCCGACTTCGTCCTCATTGCGGTGGCGGGGGAATTGCGCGAGCTCCTCAGCCTGCAGGACTGCCGGTTCGTGCGCGAGCAGCCGTCGGGCAAGGGTGCCTGGATCGCCGGCGACGGTACCGTTCGCCTGAACCCCCTGCGCTGGCCGGCAGGAACCGTCGGGTTGCCCACCCAGCACGTCGAGCTGCCGGTGCGGGGCGGTGGCGAGGTCGTCGGGACCTTCATCCTCACCCCGACACCGGCCACACCCATCAGTCACGAGCAGTGCGTCGTCGCGGTTGCGCTGGCCGACCAGCTGGGCGCCACCATGGCCACGCAGGGCTGAACGCGCCGGGGGGCGCCCGCCTTCAGGCCGCTGCGTGGCGACGCAGGAACTCGGCGTGACGGGCCAGGCGATCGGGCCGGAGCACTCGTCCGAGGGGGCGATCACCGTCGCTCCGGCGCCGGCGAGGTGCAGCGCGGCGGCCGCGCTCTGCGACCGGGCCCCGCTGACGTAGGTGTCGTCCAGGAGGAGCACCCGTGCGCCGGCCAGCGCGCCGCGGTCCGGCGCGGCCAGGTGGAAGGCCGCCGGGTGGGGCCGCATGTGCGCGACGGGCGGTGGGCCGTCAGGAGGAGCGGCGCGACACAAAAGGTCCGGTACCCAGAGCGCCGCCGCAAGGGCGGTGACGATGTGAGCGCCGAGGCCTTCGACGAGGGCGAGGGGAGCAGGACCGGGCCGATGGGTCGACGGCACCACGCTCACCACATCGACGCCCCCGCCCAGCAGCGCGGCGAGGCGAGGCTCCCGTTCGAGCAGGAACGCACGGACGAGCGCTCGGACGATGGCCCCGAAGCGGTCCCGCGCCTCGGCCACCGGCGACTCCTTGTAGCCGAGCAGGACGGTGTAGAGCGGGCTCGGCAGAGGGCACAGACGCACGGGCAGCACGGACACGAGCGGCCGGCCCAGGCGGCGGGCCACCACGCGGCAGGCGAAGCAGATGCGCTGCATCCCGGCGGCCGGGCCGCGGCAGATGCGGCACACGCCGGCGCCCGGGTCCGGGACGCGGAACGGGTCAGGCGGTGGAGGCGGGTCCCGGGACGGGGTCGGGGTCGGGTCGATGCAGGAGAAAGGTCCCTGTGGCCCGGCTGATCAGCACCCCGTCGGCGCCCCGCACCGTGGCCTCGCCGTAGGCCACCTGCTTGGCCAGGCGCGCCACATCGCCGCGCAGGACGTACGTGTCTCCCTTCATGGCCGGGCGCATGCACTCGGTCTTCATCTCGAGCGTGCCCCGGGTGCGGGCCCGCCCGGGCAGGGCGGCGTTGATGGCGAAATTCATGCAGGCATCGAGCACCAGGGAGTGGACGCCGGCCTGGGTGATCCCGTGGGGATTGCAGGCCAGCTCGGCCGGCGTGAAGGTCCCCTCGACCCAACCCAGATCCTCGCCGTCGACGCCGTAGGCCGTGAAGGCCCCGCCCACCAGCGCAATGATCGGCATGCCCCCGTCGCCCAGCCAGCGGTCCATGTCCTTCCCGGTGCGGCTCATCGGGGGCAGACCCTACCGGGCGGGCTCCTGACGGCCCTGGGAGGGGGCCTCCAGATCGCCCGCCAGGTGGTGCCAGGTAGAATGTTCTCCGATCTGAACCGGCACGGCGCCCATCGCCACCGGATTTGGGAGGAGACACCATGACCACCGCCGTCATCGTCGACGCCGTCCGGACCGCCGGAGGCAAGCGCAACGGGAAGCTCCGCAACTGGCACGCGGTGGACCTGGCCTCCGAGGCCCTGAGGGCGGTGGCCGAGCGCAACCAGCTGGACCCGGCCCTGGTGGACGACGTGATCATGGGCTGCGTCATGCAGGTGGCCGAGCAGTCGCTCAACATCGGGCGCAATGCGGTGCTGGCGGCAGGCTGGCCCGAGTCCGTGCCCGCCACCACCATCGACCGCCAGTGCGGCTCCTCGCAGCAGGCCGTGCACTTCGCGGCCCAGGGCGTCATGGCCGGCGCCTACGACATCGCCATCGCCGGGGGCATCGAGTCCATGACCCGGACCCCCATGGGTTCCTCCGTCGTGCGTGACCTCGGGTTCCCCTTCGGGCCCCGCATGATGCAGCGCTACACCGAGACCGGGCTGCCGGGCCAGGGCATCGGCGCCGAGATGATCGCCGACAAGTGGGGCATCTCGCGCGAAGAGCTCGACGCCTTCTCGGTGCGGAGCCACCAGCGGGCCGCCCGGGCCACGGCCGAAGGTCGTTTCGAGAACGAGATCGTGCCGGTGTCGGTGCGCGACGACGAGGGCCACGACACCGACGAGGTGTTCGCCGCCGACGAGGGCATCCGACCGGACTCCAGCGTCGAGACGCTGGCCAAGCTCAAGCCCGCCTTCAAGGAGGACGGGAAGGTCACCGCGGGCAACTCCTCGCAGATCACCGACGGCGCCTCCGCCGTGCTGATCATGAGCGAGGAGAAGGCGAACGCGCTGGGCCTGCGGCCCCGGGCCCGCTTCCACGCCTTCGCCCTGGCCGGCGTCGATCCCGTGACCATGCTGACCGGCCCGATCCCCGCCACCACGACGGTGCTCGAGCGGGCCAAGCTGACGATGGACGACATCGACGCGGTGGAGATCAACGAGGCCTTCGCCTCGGTCGTGCTGGCCTGGGAGAAGGAGCACCACCCCAACATGGAGCTGGTGAACCCCAACGGCGGCGCCATCGCCCTCGGTCACCCGCTCGGTGCCTCAGGCGGCAAGCTGACGGCCACGCTCCTCAACGAGCTGGAGCGGACCAACGGCCGCTACGGGCTCCTCACCATGTGCGAGGGCGGCGGGCTGGCCAACGCCACCATCATCGAGCGACTGGGCTGAGCCCGGGGGGGCTCGACCGTTGACCGGGCGTCAGAGCGTCAGGGCGTCAGGATCAGCGGTCAGCGGTATCTGGTGGCCAGCAGGAAGCCGATGAAGATCGCAGCCAGGCCGATCACGAGGCCCCACGGCGAGCCGTGGGCCATGAACGGCAGGTGGGCCAGGTAGTTGACCGTGATGACGGCCACGCCGCCGATGA
>DATBAO010000060.1:0-5058 GCA_036271495.1 Acidimicrobiales bacterium | reverse complement strand
CGCGTCGACCACCATGGGCGCCGGGATGGTCATCGCCGTCCGGGCGCCGGCGGCCCGAGGTCTGTAGCACTCGTCTTCGCGGTGGGGATGGCTGGGTGAATGGGCCGACTCGTGGTCTTCTGGTGCTGCCGGGCCCGGGTGGCCCAGCACGGGTTGCAGCCCTGGGCGCGGGAGGGCGCCAACGGGACTGCGTTCCGAGGCTAGCGCAGTCGGTGGCTGCCGGGGCCGTCTTCCGGGCTCTTTTCCCTGGTCAGACGGGGTAGGGCTGCGTGCCACCCCCTGTCCGGGGGAATCCATCCGCCCCGCCGGGTCCCGTACACTGGGCCTCCTCCCCATCGCTGTTCCGGCGGCACCTGCACACGTTTGGAGCCCACCTGATGACTTCCGGCTCTGTTTCGGCCCGCGATGTTCCGATAAGAGTGAAAGGCCCGTATCGGAGGGGGACAGCGTGAGGAAGGCCAAGAAGAAACTTGGCGAAGTGGGGGCGGCCGAGCCCGCGGTGACGCCCCGCGCTCCCGCGGCCGCCGCCGATCGCCCCATGACCGCCGATCCGGCCGGCGCCGGCGTCAAGAGCGTGGAATCGATGCTGCAGGAATTCAGTGCCGTCGGGTCCGACGCGCCGGCCACCGGCGGGCCTCCGCGCGGCCAGTACGACCAGCTGTGGCAGTTGTCGATGGCCGATCCGCACACCGGGCTGGCCAACCAGCTCCTGCTCCTCGATCGCCTGACCCAGGCCCTGGCCCGGCGCCGGCGCCACGGGGGCGAGGTCGTCGTGTGCCACATCGACCTGGACAACCTGGGCGAGATCAACCTCGATCTCGGCTACACCACCGGAAACACGGTGCTGTACGAGATCGCCCGCCGCCTCACCTCGGTCCTGCGGGCCGAGGACACGATCGGACGGGTCGGGGGCAGCGAACTCGTGGTGGTCGTGGCAGTCACCGACGAGCACGTCGTCGGGCCCCTCCTGCGGCGCCTGCAGCACACGCTCGACGAGCCGGTGACCGTCGGGGGCACGGATATCCGGCTGCACTCCTCCCTCGGGGTGGCCGTCGCCGAGGACACCGAGTCACCCGAGGACGTGCTGGCCCGCGCCGACCGCTCCACCCGGGTCAGCCGGCACTGAGCCTGGCCGAACGCCTGTCGGGGGGTCCGCCGGCCCGATAGGGAGTATCGGCTCTATACGAAACAGGAGTATCGGCCCTATTGGCCGAACCCAATTCCGGCAAAATTATGGGCGATGTCTATGTACAGCGAGTTGCTCGCCGGTCTCTGCGCCGATGTGGACCCCTTGCCTCTGCCCGTTTCACGGGACGAGCTGGTGGTGATCCTGCTGCAGTGCCGTCGGCGCCTGAACGGGCACGAGGGCGACGGAGGGGGCGAGGGCGACCACATGATGGCCGAGGATCTGGCCCTCGAGCTGGATCACGACCGCATGCTGCTGCGTCTCTGCACCGCCATGGGCATTGAGTCCGAGCCGGAGCGCTTCGGGAACCCCCTGGTGGAGCGGGAGCGGCTGGAAGATGCGCTCCGGTCCGTGGGAGTGGACTTCCGGACCCTCGACGACCACCGGAGGATGAGGGTCGCCTAGACCGCGCCTCCGAGCGTTGGTGCTCAGTTGCGGGGATTGAAGGCTTTGCGCTCCGCCAGGACGGCGGCGTAGACGGCCGCCTCGGTGCGGCGCCGCATGCCGAGCTTCGACAGCAGGCTCGAGACGTAATTCTTGACGGTGGCCTCGGCCAGGAAGAGCTGCTCGGCGATCTGGCGGTTCGACTGCCCCTGCGCGATCAGCTCCAGGACCTTGCGCTCCTGCGGGGTCAGGACGGTCAGGCGTGACTCGGCCTCCTGATCCTTGCGGAGGCGGTCGAACAGCTCCTGGGTCAGGACGGGGTCGAGCAGGGACATGCCCTGGCTGACCCGTCGGATGTCCCCGAGCAGGTCGCCGCCGCCAACTTCCTTGAGCACGTAGCCCGAGGCGCCGGCCATGATCGACGAGAACAGGGCGTCGTCGTCCGAGTAGGACGTCAGCATCAGGCACCTGACCTGGGGCGTCACCGACTGCACCTCCCGGCACACCTCTATGCCGTTGCCGTCGGGCAGGCGCACGTCGAGGATGGCCACGTCGGGCACGAGCTCGCGTATCAGCCGCAGCCCCTCCTCGGCGGTCCCCGCCTCGCCGACGACGTCCATGTCGTCCTCGGCCTCAAGCAGGGTGCGCAGACCTGTACGCACCAGCTCGTGATCGTCGAGGAGGAACACCCGAATCGTCATTTTCCCAATATTGCCACGCCCGCTTGCCCGTTCGGCACGCAGGCAGGCCTGTCGAGGCCCGCGCCGGTCGCGGTCCGCCACGCGGCTGATCGGTCCCCCTCTATCCTGACGTTCCGTGCAGCCCTTCGACCGGATCGACGATCCCGCCAAGCTGCGCCGCCTGGTGCAGGCGATCCTCATCCTCGATGCCGAGTTGAACCTGCCGGTGGTGCTCCGGCGGATCATTGAGGAGGCCCGCGACCTGGTCGACGCCCAGTACGGGGCGCTCGGCGTGCTGACCGAGGACGGGCGTTCCCTCGACCAGTTCCTCACCGTCGGGCTCAGCCACGAGGAGGAGAGGGCCATCGGACCCCGCCCCACGGGGCGGGGTGTGCTGGGCACCCTGATCGGGGAGGACAAGCCCGTTCGGCTGGCCAACCTGGCGCAGAGCCCCGAGAGCTTCGGCTTCCCCCCCCACCATCCCGACATGACGTCCTTCCTCGGCGTGCCCGTCCGGGTGCACGGCGAGGTCTACGGCATCCTCTACCTGACCAACAAGAAGACGGCGTCGGAATTCTCGGAGGACGACGAGGAGCTCGTCGGCGCGCTGGCCATGGCGGCGGGCATCGGCATCGAAAACGCCCGGCTGCACGGCCTGGTGCGCGACAGGGCCCTCACCGAGGACCGGGACCGGATCGCCCGCGACCTGCACGACTCGGTGATTCAGCGCCTGTTCGCCATCGGGCTGTCCCTGCAGGGCACGGCGCGTCTGGTGGAGCGGCCCGAGGCCGTCATGCGCATCGGCGAGGCCATCGAGAAGCTCGACGAGACCATCCGCCAACTCCGCAAGGCGATCTTCGACATTGAGCTGACGATCAACAAGGAAGGCCTGCACCCGAAGGTCCTCGACCTCGTGCACGAGCTCCGTCCCGTCCTGGGCCTGCTGCCGCAGGTGTCCTTCAGCGGTCCGGTGGACACGGTGGTGAGCGATGCGCTGGTGGAGGAAGTCCTGGCGGTCCTGCGCGAAGCGCTGACCAACGTGGGGAAGCACGCGCACGCCTCACAGGTCGTGATCACCATTGCGGCCGGCGACGAGCTGCGCCTCGTGGTGGCGGACGACGGCGTGGGCATCGGGGGGAGCAACGCGTCCGGTCTCGGGCTGAAGAACCTCCGTGGTCGGGCTGAGCGCCTCGGCGGCAACGTCGAGCTCGGGACCTCCCGCGAGGGTGGCACGCGATTGACCTGGCATGTGCCACTCGGCGCCGGTGACACGGGGGTTCGCCCGCCGCTTTGACGCGGGGTGTCGTCCCCAGCGGACGTGGAACGCACAACGTGCGCACAACGGGATTCACACCGTTGGCGCAAATTCCTTAAGGACCCGTTGTTGCACCGTCGACCATTTGGTCATCGTTTGTTGAAACGAAAAAGGCAAACCACCCGTGAGGGTGGGACGCAAAGCTACGGGACTCGTCTGAGTTCGCCGGGCCGCCGACCTCGCCACGAGTGCACCGCTCGTCGCCTTGGCGTCCCGTCGTCTGCGGGTCCAGGGGGAAAAGACGATGCGGCAATCCCGACGGAGTCTGGCTCTACGACTTTCATTCGCACGAGCGATCGCGTGCTTGGCGATGGTTCCCGTGCTGGCGCTGGGGCTGGCGACGGTGCTCTCGTCGGGGACAGACCCCGCGAGCGCATCGAGCGCGCACCCCTCGAACAGCTACAGCGGGGGCATCATGATGGCCGCCGATCCGACCGGCGGCTACTGGACCGTCAGCCCCGCGGGCGCGGTCACGACCTATGGCGTCGCCCCGGCACTGGGCTCGCCCGCGCTGTCGAACCTGCGGCTGGCCCAGCCGATCGTGGGGATGACGGCGACCGTCGACGGGAGGGGCTACTGGCTCGTCGCTTCCGATGGCGGCATCTTCAGCTACGGCGACGCCGTGTTCTACGGCTCGACCGGCGCCATACGCCTGAACAAGCCGATCGTAGGTATGGCGTCGACGAATGACGGCAACGGCTACTGGCTCGTCGCGTCCGACGGCGGCATCTTCAGCTACGGCGACGCCGTCTTCTACGGCTCCACGGGTTCGATCGTGCTCAACAAGCCCGTTGTCGGCATGGCAGCGACGACCGACGGCAACGGCTACTGGCTCGTCGCGTCCGACGGCGGCATCTTCAGCTACGGCGACGCGTTCTTCTACGGCTCGACCGGCTCCATCCGCCTGAACCTGCCGATCGTCGGCATGGCCCCGACGACCGACGGCAACGGCTACTGGCTCGTCGCCTTTGACGGTGGTGTGTTCACGTTCGGCGACGCCAACTTCTACGGCTCCACGGCGGGCCATGGTGTGTACGCGTACGGCATCATCGTCAACCCTGCTACTCCGGGCTACGGCGTGGTGACCGCGGATGGCTCCTCGAAGTTCTTCGGACCCGGGCAGAACCCGTACGCACTGCCGGCGGGCTTGCAGCAGGGCGCCTACATCGCTGGCGCGAGCCCCTCCACATTGGCGAGCTTCGGCTCGCGGACGGGAACTTCGCCGACGGTGGCGACCGCCTACCTGCCCGGCAACAACGGCTGGGCGGACATGGACGGGGCCGGCGGCAGCCTGAACTGGCTCACCCAGCCCTTCCAGGGGAGTGGGTACACGCTGGCGCTCGGCGTGCCGGTCATTCCGACCAGCTCGAGCGGGGCAGCGGTGGGCACCCTGGCCCAAGGCGCCACAGGGGCCTACAACTCCTACTACGTGACCCTGGCGCAGACTCTCGTCAACGGCGGCGCGGCCAACGCCTACCTGCGGCTCGGCTGGG
>DATBAO010000059.1:0-32515 GCA_036271495.1 Acidimicrobiales bacterium | reverse complement strand
TCTTCGAAGGAGACCTCGACGCTCGCTACACGACGACGTGCGACCCCCGGCTGAACGCACGCCAGTCCCTCGACCTGGCCTTCCGCGTGGCGGAGTTCCTCCGCTCGTGATCCGCCGCCTCGTCTTCGCCGTCCTCGCGACGGCGCTGCCCGTCCTGGCCGTGGTCGGGACCGCCGTGGCACCGACGTCACCTGCGGCCGCAGCCCCGAACTCGCCGACGCCCGCCTACTGGCTGGCGGCTTCCGACGGCGGCATCTTCAGCTTCGGCGGCGCCCCGTTCTACGGGTCGACCGGCGGCATGGTGCTCAACAAGCCGGTGGTCGGGATGGCGGCCACGTCGGATGGTGGCGGCTACTACGAGGTGGCCTCCGACGGCGGCGTCTTCAGCTACGGCGACGCGACGTTCTACGGCAGCACGGGCAGCATCCACCTGAACCAGCCCGTGGTCGGCATGGCGGTCGTGCCGGGCGGCGGCGGGTACTGGCTGGTGGCGTCGGACGGCGGCATCTTCAGCTACGGCGACGCCACCTTCTACGGCAGCACGGGCAGCATCCGCCTGAACAAGCCCGTGGTGGGCATGGCAGCGACGCCGAGTGGCCACGGCTACTGGCTGGTCGCCTCGGACGGCGGCATCTTCAGCTACGGCGACGCCAGCTTCTACGGCAGCACCGGGAGCATCGCGCTGAACAAGCCGATCATCGGCATGATCACCGGCCAGGGCGGCGGCGGCTACTTCCTGGTCGCCTCGGACGGCGGCATCTTCAGCTTCGGCTCGGCCCCCTTCTACGGCTCGCTGGGCGGCCTGACCCTCAAGCACCCGATCGTTGCCGCGGCGGCCACGCCGACGGACAGCGGGTACTGGTTCACCGACACCGCGGGGCTGGTGTCCAACTTCGGCGCGGCCAATTACTACGGGTCCGCGCCCGCCAACCTCTTCCGGCCGATCGTCGCCATGGCGGAGGCGACCGGCAGCACCGGCGCCTTCATCGGCGGGACCTACCCCTCAGGGTCCTACGGCTATGACATCAGCAAGTTCCAGTGCGGCAGCCTGCCGGGGGGCGACCACCAGATCGGGATCGTGCAGGTGGACGGGAGCTCGTCGGCCAACGTCAACACGTGCCTTTCCACGGAGCTGGCCTGGGCCGGCGGCGGGCTCAACCTGTACACCTATCTGACCTACTTCACGTCCGCCACCAACGAGCCGGGATGCAACGGTGACGTTTCGTGCAATGCCGGGTATCAGGCGGGAATCCACGCCTACGGGGACGCCTTCAACGCCGGAGCCGGCTCCACGGCCACCCCCTGGTGGCTCGACGTCGAGAGCAACAGCCCTTCCATCGGCGCCTGGTCCACGAACCTCCCGGAGAACGCGCAGTTCGTCCAGGGTGCCCTCAATGCGCTACACGAGACCGAGGGCATCGCCGACGTCGGGATCTACGCCAGCCCGGGGGTCTGGAACTCCATCGTGGGGAACTACGCGCCCTCGGTCCCCTACTGGATGGCCGACTACCTCGCCTCGCCCAGTGGCCCCGGCAGCTGTGCCGACTATTCGAACCAAGTAGCCAAGGGCCACATCCTCCCCGGTCCGCCGCAGATCGTCCAGTACTTCAGTGGTCCTGTTCCGGGGAGCTCGGGCAACTACGACGACGACTACGCCTGCTAGCGACCCTCCCGCCGCCCGTGATCGGGCTCATCACTTTGGCGGAGTCCGATGTCGTGAATTGGTGCTTTTGGCCCATGAGCGGGAGGGGTCGATCCCTTAGCGTGCACGCATGACCGTGCAAAGTGCTGCGCTCCGCAGGCTCTGGCAACGAGGCGCCGTGGCGGCCGTCGTCGTGCTCGCCGCGCTCGTCACCGCGGCATCGAGCCGGCCGGCGCCCGCTCGCTGAACCACCGGCCCTACCCGTCGGCCATTTTCTCCCAGACCGACACGTGGGCCCAGCTGTCGCCGGTGAACGGCGACCGGCGCCAGTCGCTCCAGCGCTCGCGTAGGCGCATGCCCCCGATGCGGGCCATGAGGTCGAGCTCGGCCGGCCAGACGTAGCGGTAGGGCACCGCGAACGTGCCGTCCCGGCCGCCGCCGACCCAGTAGTGATGGGAGACGCCCTGCTGCCTTGCCACGTCGAGGGTGTCGAAGCCCAACCGATCCGGTGTGACCAGGAACGGCAGAGCCGTCTCGCCCGGCGTCAGGCGACGGAGCGGTGGCACATCCACCTCAATCACGAAGCACCCGCCCTGCTGCAGGTGCCGTCCCACATTCTCGAAGCACGCCACCTGGTCGTCCTGGCTCGTCAGGTTCTGGATCGTGTTGTAGACGAGGTAGGCCAGCCGGAAGCTCCCCGGCACGACCGTCGTGGCGAAATCGCCGATGGTCACCCCTATGGCGTCGGCCCCGGGTTTCGCCTGCAGCTGCGCCACCATGTCGGGCGAGAGATCGATCCCGTGCACCGGCACGCCGCGGGCGGACAGCGGGAGCGCAATCCGTCCCGTCCCGATCCCGAGCTCGAGTGCGGCGCCGTCCCCCGCCAGATCCGCCAGGAAGTCAACCGTCGCTCCGACCACGGCCGGATCGAACCACCCCGCCGAGTCGCGGTCGTAGGTCGCCGCGATCCTCCCGTCGAAGTAGTTCGCTCGCACGGCGACCACTGTGCCAGGCCGCCGGCCCGGCTGCTCAGTCGGTCTTGACCACCAGCACGGCGCAGTTCGCACCGTGGGCCACCGAATTCGGCACGCTGCCGAGATACCGGCGATGCATTCCCTTGCTGCCAACGACGATCAGGTCCGCACCCACCTGTGCGGCGGTCGCCAGGATCACATCGTCCGGGTTGCCCTGCCCGCCATGCGCCTCCGCGACCAGGCCGTCCCCGTACTTCTCGATGGCGACTTGGCCCACGGCGCGCGCCCCTTCCTCGGCCAGGGCTTGGCCGGCGCCACTGTCGACCAGGTCGACACCGGCTGCGGCACCCATGCCGGGCCTCGGCGTGCGGAAGGCGGACACGATGTGCAACGCCGCACCTAACGAGCGGGCGAGATCCGCTGCGGCCTGGACTGCCTTGTCGGCGGTCTCCGAGCCGTCCGTGCCGACCACCAGTGTCTTGTACATCGTCTCGTCCCCTTTTCGCCGGAACGGACAGCGTACCCGGGGGACCCAAACCTGTCCGGCTCGGTCGTCCCCGTCGATGACAGCGCTAGCGTGCCTGCATGGCGGCCCTCGAAGACGTCGAGCGCATGGTGGCCCACCTGCCTGAGGTGACCGAGGGGGCCCGGCACGGCAACCGCACCTGGTTCGTGCGCGGCAACGCCTTCGCCTGGGAACGCCCGTTCTCCAAGGCCGATCTGAAGCGGTTCGGCGACACTTCCCCCCCGCCCGGCCCGATCCTGGCCCTCAGCACGGCCGACCTGACCGACAAGGACGCCCTCCTCGCCACCGGCACGAAGGGGTTCTTCACCATCCCCCACTTCGACGGCTATGCCGCCGTCCTGGTGCAGCTACGGACGGTTCCCAAGAAGCCCCTTCGTGAGGCGATCGAAGATGCCTGGCTTGCCGCCGCCCCCGACGCCCTGGCCCGCGCCTTCCTCGACGGCGCCTGAGCCCTTCTCCGCTCGCCGCGGCACGCCGCAGGAGTCGTTGAAGCGCAGCAGGACGAAGCGGTTCTCCGAAGGCACCCACTCCCACTCGGTCATGGACGCGTGCACAATGCGGACCCAGCCCCGCCGGTAGACCTCCGGCGCCACCCCGAGGAACGCGATCATCGTCGCCTCGATCACCCCGGCGTGCACCGCCGCCACCACCAGTTCGCCGGGGTGCTCGCGCACGATGTCGCGCACCGCGCCGGAGGCACGCTCGACAAATCCGGTCCAGCTCTCGCCGCCAGGGGCGATGGGCACGGTCGGATCGCTGTCCCAGTCGGGCACCGAGAAGGCCTTGACCATCTCGCTCCACTCCATGCCGTCGGCCTCACCCGGATGCAGCTCGCAGAGGTCGCAGCGCTGCCGCACCGGCCCCAGGGCCGTCGGTCCGGGGCCCACCACCGGCCGCAGTCGCTCGGCCGTCTCGACCGCCCGGGGCAGCACCGAGGAGTACAGCGCGGTCGCCTTGCGCAACTCACCGCTCTCGAAGAGCCGGTCCGCCAGTGCCGCCACCTGGTGATTGCCCAGACTGGTCAGCCCCGTGCAGCCCTTCGGCCCGCCGATGATGTGGTTGAGGTTGCACTCCGCCTCGCCGTGGCGCACCAGCACGATCCGGGTCGCGCCCTCTTCGGGAGGGAAGATCCGCAGGACGCCCGCCTCGGCGCGCCCGTCCTCTTGCCCGCCGGCCTGGCTCTCGGACTCGCTCACGCCAGGTTTCCGACGAAGTGCTCCAGCTGTCGCAGCGTGCGGCACTCCACGACCTCGTCGCAATGGGCGCCGTACTCCCCCACGATGGAGTCGCCGGACCCCCAGTAGTCACGCGGCTCGGGGTTGAGCCAGTAGACGTGTCGTGCCCGGGCCTGCAGGTCCTCGACCACCCACGACTGCGCCGCGTGGTAGTTGTTGCGGGCGTCGCCGAGGATCATGACGCTCGAGCGCGAGGTCACCTGGTCGCCCCAGCGGCGGTGGAACTCGGTCAGCGCGTGCCCGTAGTCGGAGTGCCCATCCACCCAGATGACGTCCGCTTCCAGGTTGATGCGCGCCACGGCCTCGGCCGGGTCGACGACACCCTCGAAGAACCGGGTGACCTCGTCGATCCCGTCCACGAAGACGAAGCTGCGCACCTTGGAGAACTGCGAGGAGATGGCGTAGACCAGGTGCAGGGTGAAGCGGGCGAAACTCGCCACCGAGCCCGAGATGTCCGCGATCACGAAGATCTCGGGCTTGGCCGGCCGGGGGTGTCGGAAGCGCGGCTCAATCGGCACCCCGCCCGTCGACAGCGAGCGGCGCATGGTGGCACGGAAGTCGAGCGGGCCCTTGCGGCCGTGGCGGCGCTTGCGGGCGAGCCGGACGGCCAGCTTGCGCGACAGCGGCTGGAGCACGGTGTGCAGCATGGCCAGCTCCTCGCGGGTGGCGTGCATCACGTCGATGTCCTCGGGCAGCGGCTTGCGCACCGAACGGGCCAGGGCCTCCGCCCCGCGGTCCTCGACCAGGCGCCGGCGGATCTCGGTCTCGACCGAACGCCGGAACTTCTCAATGCGCGCCTTGAACTCGTCGGCCGCCAGGCGCTCCTCGAGGTCGGTCAGCGAACCACCGGCCGCCCCGGCCTGGGCCTGCGCCATCAACCGCTCCAGCACGGCGTCGAGATCGAGGTTCCGCAGGGTGCGGTAGAGGTAGTAGGTGCCACCCACCGGGCGCCCGGGCTCCATGCCGGCGTAACGGTCGACCGCGTTGCGGGCCACCATGTTCATCAGGCCGGCATCGGCCGAGATGAGCGACTTGAACAGCATCTCGGCGAGCTCTTCGGGCGTCATGCCTTCGCCGCCCCCACCGCTCTGCCAGCCGCGCCGCTGCCCCTGGGCACCGCCCTGCCCGGACTGCTCCCCGTTCGCCTCGTCGCCCTCGAGCCCGTCCTCGTCGCCCTCGGCGCCACCGGCACCGTGAATGCGCACCGCGAAGTAGACCTCGAACGCCGTCTCGAAGGCTCGCCAGTGCGACGAGGACTTCACGAGCGTGGCCGCCAGCGCGTATTTCAGCGCCTCGCGGTCCTCGAGCGGTATGTGCTTGACCGCCTCCGCCGCGTCGAGATGCTCCGTCAGCGAGACGGGCAACCCGGCGCGACGCAGTTCGGTGACGAACCCGGAGAGGAGGTCGAGCACGGGCTCAGCTCGACGAGGCCGACAGCAGCTCCTTGGAAGCTCGCTCAATGTCGGCTTGATACTTCAACAGGATGTTGAGCGTGTCCTTGGCCCCCGCGGCATCGATGGTCTCCACGCCGAGCAGGACGAGCGTGCGGGCCCAGTCGATGGTCTCGGACACCGAGGGGGCCTTGCGCAGCTCGAGCGTGCGCAGCGAGCGCACGATGCGCGCCACCTGGTCGGCCAGCTCCTCGCTGATGCCCGGCACCTTGGTCCGCACGATCTCGCGCTCGCGCTCGAGGTCGGGGTAATCGATGTGCAGGTACAGGCAGCGCCGCTTCAGCGCCTCGGAGAGCTCGCGCGTGTTGTTCGACGTGAGGAAGACCATGGGCAACTGCGTGGCCCGCACAGTACCGAGCTCAGGGATCGACACCTGGTACTCGGAGAGGATCTCGAGCAACAAGGCCTCCGTCTCGAGCTCGACCCGGTCGACCTCGTCGACCAGGAGCACCACCGGCTCGGTGGCACGGATCGCCTCGAGCAGGGGCCGGGTCAACAGGAAGTCCTCGGAGAAGATGTCACCTTCCAGCTCGGACCAGCTCGGGCCCTCTTCCTCGGACTTGCCGTGCTCACCCGCCTGAATGCGCAGCAGCTGCTTGCGGTAGTTCCACTCGTAGAGAGCCTTGGACTCGTCCAGTCCCTCGTAGCACTGCAGGCGGATCAGCCGGGCTCCGGTCAGCTCCGCCACCGACTTGGCCAGCTGCGTCTTGCCCGTCCCGGCCGGTCCCTCCACCAGTACCGGCTTGGCCAGCCGGTCGGCCAGGTACACGACACCACTGATGGACTCGTCGGCCAGGTAGCCCACTTCGGCCAGGCCACCCCGCACCGCGTCCAAGGACTCGAACCGGGGGGGACCACTTTCCGGCAGACCCAACGCTGCGCTCTGGTCACTCACCGGCGTACCTGCCCGTCACCACGCACGATCCACTTCAACGTCGTCAGCTCCTTCACTCCCATCGGTCCACGGGCATGCAGCTTCTGGGTGGAGATGCCCACCTCGGCCCCGAGCCCCAATTCCTCGCCGTCGACAAACCGCGTCGATGCGTTCACCAACACCGCGGCGCCGTCCACTTCGGCCACGAAGCGGTCGGCCACGGCCACGTCGGAGGTCACGATCGCCTCGGAGTGGCCCGAGCTGTACCGCGCAATGTGCTCAATGGCCTCCCCCACGTCGTCGACCATCCCGATCGCCACCACCGGTCCGAGGAACTCGGTGGAGAAGTCGCTCTCCAGGGCCGGGACGGCGTCCGGCACAAAGGCGCGTACTCGCTCGTCGGCCCGGATCTCGACACCGGCCGAGGCGAGCGAATCAGCCAGCCGCGGCAAGAAGTCGGCGGCCACCGCCGAGTGCACCAGCATCGTCTCGACGGCGTTGCAGACGCCGAAGCGGTGCGTCTTGGCATTGATCGCGAGCTCGTGCGCCATGGCCAGGTCGGCGGCGCCATCGATGTAGATGTGGCAGTTCCCGTCCCCGTCGAGGACGTACGGCACGGTGGCGTGCTCGATGAGTGAGGTGATGAGTGCCTGCCCGCCGCGCGGGATCAGGCAGTCGATGAAGCCACGCAGCCGCATGAACTCGGTGGCCGTCTCGTGCGACGTGTCCTCCACCAGGGCCACGGCGTCCTCGGGCAGGCCGGCCTTGACCACGGCGCGGCGCAGCAAGGCGACGACCGCCCGGTTGGACTCGATCGCGGACGAGGAGCCCCGCAGGAAGGCGGCATTCCCCGCCTTGAGGCAGAGACCGGCGGCGTCGCTCGTGACGTTGGGCCTGTTCTCGTAGATCACCCCAATGACGCCGAGGGGCACCCGCACTCGCGAGACCCGCAGGCCGTTGGGCCGGACCCAGCCTTCGGTGATCTCACCGACGGGGTCGGGCAGCCCCGCCACCTTGCGCAGCCCCGCCGCCATCCCCCGGACGCGTTCTTCGGTCAGGCGCAGCCGGTCTCGGGCCGCCTCGACCATGCCCGCTGCCTCGGCCCGTTCCAGGTCGCCGCGGTTGGCCTCGACCAGGGAGGCCCATTCCTCTTCCAGCAGGTCCGCCGCCAGCTGCAGGGCATCGTCGCGGACCGAACTGGGCGCCTTCGCCACCGCACGGGCGGCGGATCGGACGCGGCCCGCGAGCTGCTCCAATGCGGGCGAGGTCATCGGGTCAGGTTACAAGGACCAGGTCATCTCGATGGACGACGACCTGGCTGCGCCGGCCCATCCACTCGGTCGCCCGCTCCGCATGCACCCGGACCAGGCCCTTGGCGAAGACCGCCCCGTCCGGTCCGGCGATCTCCACCGCATCCTCGGGCCGGAACGTCCCGGTCACGCCGACGACCCCGGCCGCCAGGAGCGACCGCCCCCGCCCGGTCAGCGCCTCCCGAGCGCCCTCGTCGACCGCAAGGCTGCCACTCGAGCCCAGGGCGAATGCGATCCAGAGCTTGCGGGCCGAGAGCTTGCTCTCCCGGGCCCTGAACACCGTCCCGACTCCGGGCTCGTCGGCCAGGGCGGCCGCCAGGACGCCCGGGCGGGCGGCATCGGCGATCATTGTCTGGACGCCGGACCACGTGGCGATCTTGGCCGCGGCCAGCTTCGAGGCCATGCCCCCACTGCCCACGGCGCTCCCCGGTCCGCCGGCCAGGAGCTCGAGTTGCTGGTCGATCTCCACGACCTCTTCGATGAGCGACGCCTCCGCGTTACGGCGAGGGTCGGCCGTGAGCAGGCCCGGCGTGTCGGTGAGCAGGACCAGGAGCTGGGCACCCACCAGGTGCGCCACCAAGGCCGCCAGCCGGTCGTTGTCGCTGAAGCGGATCTCCTCGTCGGCCACGGCGTCGTTCTCGTTGACCACCGGGACGACACCGAGGTCAGCCAGGTGCCGCAGTGTTCCCCGCGCGTGCAGGTACTGCGTCCGATGGACGAAGTCCAGGGGCGCCAGCAGCACCTGGCCGGCCAGGATGCCGTGCGGCTCGAAGCCGTCCTGCCACATCCGCATCAGGCGGTGTTGCCCGACGGCCGAGACCGCCTGCAGCACAGCGGGATCCGAAGGCCGCTGCCGGCCGCGATCGAGCGCATCCCACCCGGCCGAGATAGCGCCCGAGGACACGACCACGACGGTGTGTCCCATCGCACGGGCGGCCGCCAGCTCTCCGCAGAGGCGCGCCACGGTGTCGCTGGTGACGGAAGAGGAGCCGACCTTGATGACGGCGATCACCGGTCGTCCCCCCAGGTGAAGGTCATGGTGCCGACCGTGATCTCGTCCCCGTCGCGCGCGCCAGCCCGCGCCAGCGCCCGGTCGACCCCGAGCCGGCGGAGACGCCGAACCACTTCGGCCTGCGCCCCCTCGTCATTGAGGTCGGAGAGGGCCACCGCCCGCTCCGCAGCACGGCCATGGACCACCCAAGCGGCCGCGCCGGCCCGGTGCACGGCGACACCCTCCGGGATCGGCCGGTGCACGACGATGTCGCTCGACGTCGCGACGGCGGCCTCGCGGCGCGCCTCTTGGACCAACGGTGCGAGGCGCTCCACCAGCGCACCGACTCCCGAGCCTGCGGCAACCGAGAGCACCATGTCGCACACGCCGTCGTCGTCCGTCCCGAGGTCGGACTTGCTCCCGACAACGAGGCGCGGACGCTCCAGGAGCTCGGGACGGTAGGAACCGAGCTCGGAGAGCAGCACGCGCCGCTGCTCGGCGGGAGCCACCCCACCGACATCGGGCGCGCCCAGGTCGAGCAGGACGACCAGCACCCGGGCGCGTTCGATGTGACGCAGGAATTGGATGCCGAGGCCCTTGCCCTCCGCCGCTCCCTCGACCAGGCCGGGGATGTCGGCCATGACGAATTCCGTCCCGTCGCGCGTGCCGCCGATCCGCACGACTCCGAGATGTGGCTCCAGGGTGGTGAAGGGGTAGTCGGCAATTTTTGGCTTGGCCGCGGACACGGTCGAGATCAGGGTCGACTTGCCGGCGTTGGGGAAGCCGACCAGTGCCACGTCGGCCATGAGCTTGAGCTCCATGTCGTGCCAGAACTCCTGGCCCTTCTCGGCCTGCTCGGCGAAAGCGGGGGCACGCCGGCGATTGGAGAGGAACCGCGCATTGCCCCGGCCTCCCTGGCCCCCCTCGGCCACCATGAAGCGCGCGCCTTCCGCGTCGAGATCGCACACCACGGCGCCGCTGCGGTCCCGGACGACGGTGCCAACCGGCACGGGCACCACCAGGTCCTTGCCCCGGGCGCCGTGCTTCTTCGAGCCTGACCCGTGCACGCCGTCGGTGGCCCGGCGAAACGGGTGGTCGCGGAAGCCGAGCAGCGACGCCTCGTTCGTCGAGGCCACCAACCAGACATCCCCACCATGCCCGCCGTCGCCCCCGTCAGGGCCGCCACGGTCCACGTGGGCCTCCCGGCGCCACGAGACCGCTCCGGCTCCCCCATCGCCTGCTCGCGCATGCAATTGGGCCTGGTCGACGAAGCCGGGCATAGCCGTCCAGCTTACGAGTCCACAGCCGGCCTCCCGGACTCACCCGGGAGGGCCCGTCCGTGCCTGTAGCGCTCCTGGGGACCCGGAGGGCCTCCGATGCCCTTCCCGGCTATGCCGGCTCTGTCACGTCGAATGGGTCGCTCAGGTTGTTGAGGGACTCCTCTGCATCATTCGCTCTAATCGTGTCGCCCGTTGCCGTCGTGTCGATAGTGCAGCCGCTGAAGGTTTCCACCCCGTTGAGGGTCGAACCCGTGCAGCCCGTAAGGTTGCCGGGGCCAGAGCCCATCGCCAAGGCCAGGTCGTTTTCATCGCTCGTCACGGTGTTGCCGCCGGCATCCTCGATCGTCACGACCGGCTGAGTCCCAAACGCGATGCCGGTGTTGGCATTGCCGGGTTGGGTGGTGAAGACGAGTCTGCTCGCATCGCCTGTGCTCACCGTCACCGAATCCGACGTCGCCGGAGTCAAGGATCCGTCGCTGTCGGTGGCTCCCAGCGTGTAAGTCCCATCCAGGTCGATGGAGCAACCGCTGAAGGTGACGACCCCGGCCGTCTCGCTCGGCGTACAGCCGGACACCGATCCGTCACCACCCGAAGCAGTCAAGGTCACCGTCGAGGCATCCGAGGTCACCGCGTTGCCGCCGGCGTCCTCGACCGTCACGACGGGCTGTTGGGCGAAGGCCGTGCCGCCGCTGGCCGTCGCCGACGGCTGGGTGGTGAAGGCCACCTGACTGGCCAGGCCGACTGTGACGTCGAATGGATCGCTGGTCGTCGTCAAGGTGTCGGCGCCATCAGTCGCCGTGAGGGTGTGCGTTCCTTCGGTGTTGATCGTGCAGCCGCTGAAGGCGGCCACGCCCGCCGTGGTTGTCGACGAGCAACCCGTCAGCGCCCCCGGGCCAGATGCCATCGTCAGGGCGATGCCGCTGGTACTGGTCACCGTGTTCCCGCCGGCATCCTGAACCGTGACAGTGGGCTGGTCGCCGAAGGCGCTTCCGCCGGTGGCGGCGCCCGGCTCAGAGGTGAAAGCGATCTGACTCGCGTCGCCCGTGCTCACCGTCACCGAGTCCGACGTGGATGGAGTCAAGGACCCGTCGGTGGCGCCCACCGTGTAGGTCCCGTCAAGGTCAATGGAGCAGCCGCTGAAGGTGACTACCCCGGCGGATTCGTTCCCGATGCAGTTCGAGATGGTCCCCGAGCCGCCGCTGGCGGTCAAGGTCACCGTCGAGGCATCCGAAGTCACCGCGTTGCCGCCGGCGTCTTCGACCGTCACGGCCGGCTGTTGGGCAAAGGCGGTGCCGCCGCTGGCCGTCGCCGACGGTTGGGTGGTGAAGGCCAGCTGGTGCGCCAGGCCGACTGTGACGTCGAATGGATCACTCGTCGTCGTCAACGTGTCGGCGCCATCAGTTGCCGTGATGGTGTGCGTCCCCTCCGTGTTGATCGTGCAGCCGCTGAAGGCGGCCACCCCGGCCGTCGTTGTCGCGGTGCAACCGGTGAGGGCCCCCGGGCCCGATGCGAGCGTCAGGGCGATGGTGCTGGTGGTGTTGACCGTGTTCCCGCCGGCATCCTGAACCGTGACGGTGGGCTGGTCGCCGAAGGCGCTTCCGCCGGTGGCGGCACCCGGCTGAGCGGTGAAGGCGATCTGACTCGCGTCGCCCGTACTGACCGTGACGGAGTTCGACGTCGCCGGCGTGAGTGATCCGTCAGTGGCTCCCAACGTGTAAGTCCCGTCGAGGTCAATGGAGCAGCCGCTGAAGGTAACCACCCCAGCTGTCTCGCTCGGCGTGCAGCCCGACACCGATCCGTCACCACCCGAAGCAGCCAACGTGACAGTCGAGGAATCCGTCGTCACCGCGTTGCCGCCGGCGTCTTCCACGGTCACGGCGGGCTGTTGGGCGAAGGCCGTGCCGCCACTGGCCGTCGCCGACGGCTGGGTGGTGAAGGCCAGCTGGTGTGCCAGGCCCACGGTGACTCCGAACGAGGTACTGGTGGTCGTCAGGGTGTCACTGGTATCGGTCGCGGTCAGGGTGTAGGTCCCCTGCGTGGTGATTGAGCAGCCGCTGAAGGCGGCCACCCCGCCCGTCGTTGTCGCGGTGCAACCCGAGAGCGCGCCCGGGCCCGATGCGATGCTCAGCGTCACCGCGTGCGTGTTCGAGGTGACCGTGTTGCCACCGGCATCCCGGATCGTGACCACCGGTTGCGTGCCGAAAGCGGTGCCGCCGGTAGCTCCGCCCGGATCGGTGGTGAAGGCGAGGTGCGCCGCGGTACCGGTGCCGACATCAAATGACGCGCTTGTCGTGGTCAAGCTGTCAGTGGAGTCGGTCGCGGTGAGGGTGTATGTCCCGGTGGTGTTGATCGAGCAGCCACTGAAGGTGGCCACCCCAGCCGTCGTCGTCGAGGTACAACCTGTGAGCGCGCCTGGCCCGGTGTGAATGGTGAGGGTGATGGCGTGGGTGTTCCCGGTCGCCGTGTTCCCGCCGGCATCCTGAATGGTCACCACAGGCTGGGTGCCGAAGGCGCTCCCGCCACTGGCTCCGCCGGGCTGGGTGGTGAAGGCGAGCTGACTGGCCTGACCGGTGCCCACGTTGAAGGAGGCGCTTGTTGCCGTCAGGGCGTCGGTGGCATCGGTCGCTCCAAGGGTGTACGTCCCGGCCGTGTTGATGCCGCAGCCGCTGAAGCTGGCCACCCCATCGGTCGTCGTCGACGTGCAGCCTGAGAGAGTGCCGGATCCTGACGCGATGGCCAAGGTCACCGGGTTCGAATCGGCGGTGACGGTATTGCCCCCGGCGTCCTTGATCGTGACAACCGGCTGGTTGACGAAGGCGCCGCCGCCGACCGCGTTCCCGGGTTGGGTCGTGAAGTCGAGCTGGTGTGCCGGACCTGTCCCCACCGTGAAGGCGGCGCTCGTGGCGCTGGCCAGGGTCCCGTCGCTCGCGACGAGCTTGTAGTTCGTCCCCGCCTGGTCGATCGTGCAACCGCTGAAGGTGAAGACTCCGTCCTTTTCTGCGGACGACGTGCACGAAGAGAGTGCCCCCGGGCCTCCTGTCTTCGGCGTCCCCGGGTCGATGCCGATGGTGACCGACGAGTGATCCGTCGTCACGGGATCGCCTGCAGCGTCCTCCACCGTGACGACAGGCTGGGTCGTGAACGCGGTTCCCCCACTCGCCCCGTCTGGTTGCGTCGAGAAGGCGAGCTTGCTCGCTTGTCCGGAGATGCCGCTCAGGGCCAGGCCGACGATGGGCTTGTTGAGTGGCATCCCTCCAGTCGATCCCTGGAAGGCGGCGTCCCCGTAGTTGAAGATCCCGCCGTCGGACGCCACCAGAAGGTAGCCCTTGCCGTCGGAAGAGGGCGCCATGCCGACAATCGGCTTGTTGAGCGCCATGGCCCCCGTGGAGCCGTAGAACGCCGCGTCGCCGTAGTTGAAGATGCCGCCATCGGAGGCAACCAACCAGTAGCCCTTGCCGTCGGGAGTGGCTCCCATGCCCACGATGGGCTTGTTGAGCGCAATGCTGCCTGTGCTGCCGTAGAACGCCGCGTCGCCGTAGTTGAAGATGCCGCCATCGGACGCCACCAGCCAATAGCCCTTGCCGTCCGGGGTGGCCGCCATGCCGACGATGGGCTTGTTGAGCGCAATACTGCCTGTGCTGCCGTAGAACGTGGCGTCGCCGTAGTTGAAGATGCCGCCATCGGACGCCACCAACCAGTAACCCTTGACGTCGGGGGTGGTCGCCATGCCGACGATGGGCTTGTTGAGGGTCAAGCTGCCGGCGGACCCCTCGAACGCCGCGTTGCCGTAGTTGAAGATGCCGCCGTCGGACGCCACGAGCCAATAGCCGTTGCCGTCGGGGGTGGCCGCCATGCCGACGATGGGCTTGTTGAGGGTCATTCCCCCGGTCGATCCCTTGAATGGGGCACCGCCCTCGCTGAAGATGCCGCCGTCGGATGCCACCAACCAGTAGCCCACGCCTTGGGTCGACGATCGCGGCTGACTCGAGGAGCTCGCATCACTGGTCGAGCCCGTGACGGCGCGACTCCCTGCCGCAGAGGCAGGCGTCAACATGCCAACACACAGGACCAACCCGGCAACACACGCCAATACGAGGGAGAGCATGTTCCGCACTCGCCAAGGAACATCGAGAAGGGAACCCCCTACCGGTCCACGCGCGTCCACAGCTTGCATCGGTCTCATGGTCATAGCTCTTCCGCCCCATTCAGCTTCGAGAGAAACTGAGCACCTTCCCGCCACTTGGAAAGGAGCTACTCATTCGGTTGACAAGCAGTACGGACCCTGCCCTGATGCCGAACCTCGCAAACCGAGTGTTTTCCAGTGCAATTGCGGTTCATTTTGCCGCTAGGCAAGAAAACCGATCCGCGACGTTCGAGATTGCGACTGTGTTGACAAAGCGTCATCGCGAACAGGGACGCGCAACGGCCGATGCGATGCGCGCCACCGTCGCGCGCACTGCAATGCGGTTCCTCGACGGCCCCGCAACGGGCAACGCCCGGTAGCCGGCTCCCTACGAGCCGGAGAGCCTGAGCGCCCGCCGGCTCACTTCGGCCCGGGCGCGGTCGACATCCACCGTGCTGCAGCGTCCGTGTCCGACCACCTGCGAACCGGCCACCCAGACGTCGGTCACCAGGTACCCCGCCCCGGCCCACACCACATGGCCGAGCAGCTCTGCATCACTGATTGCCGGCGTGAAGCGGGCATCGTCCGTGCGCAACCTGATGATGTCAGCGGGCCGCCCGGCCTCGAGTGCACCGACCGGAAGCCCCAGTGCCTCACCGCCGCCGCGGGTGGCCAGCCGGAGCGCCGCGGCCGAAGTCAGGACATCCGGATCGCCCGCGACGGCTCGGGCCAACAGGGGGGCCAGTCGCATCTCGTCCCACAGGTGAAGATCGTCGTTGGATGCCGGACCGTCGGTGCCGAGGCCAACCCGGATCCTGCGCTCGAGCAAGGCCCGCAACGGGGCGATCCCCGAGCCGAGCTTGCCGTTCGACCCCGGGCAGTGCGCCACCGCGACATCGTTCTCGGCGAGCAACCCGAGGTCCGTCTCATCGAGCCACACCGCGTGGGCGGCGAGCACCCGACCCTCCAGGACTCCCTCTGAGGCCAGCAACGCTGGCGCACTCATGCCGTAGCGCTCCCGCACCACCTGGCACTCAGCCTCCGTCTCGGACAAGTGAATCTGGAGCAAGGCGTCCCGTGCCCGCGCCTCGGCTGCGATGGTCCGCAATCCCTCCGGGGGCACCGTGTACGCGGCGTGCGGCCCCAGACCCATCTGGAATCGGTCGTCCCTGCCGGCGGTGGCGTCCAAGAGCCCGCAGGCGGTCGACAAGAGGGCTTCCCACGTGTTCTCCGGGCCTGCGTCGGGCACGTCGAAGATGGCCGGGGTGTACATCGTGCGGATGCCGGCCTCGAGCGCGGCGTCCATCACAGCCGTGGGGTGGCGATACTGCTCACAGGTCGTGGTGACACCGTTGCCGAGCATCTCGGCCGCTCCGAGCAGCATGCCCCAGTACACGTCCTCATCCTCCAGCCGCGCCTCGCGCGGCCAGATGGCCTCATGCAGCCAACGCTCGAGGGGAAGGCCGTCCCCCGCACTGCGCAAGAGCGTCATCGGTGCATGCCCGTGACAATTGACCAGACCGGGCATCAGGAGCCCGCCGAGCCGGTGGACTTCGGTCCCGGCCCCAGCGGGGACTTCGATGGGGTCACCCACCCACGAAATCAGACCGGCATCGATCTCGACCGCGCCCGGTGACAGCACCCTGTCGCTGCTGTCCACGGTGAACACGGCGTCGGCCTCCAGCCGCACGGTCATGGCGCGCCGACGTACAGGCGGTCGGACAGGTCAGACGACAGCCGAATGGCCTCGCCGCCGCCCTCCACCGTCACCTCGACGTTGCCGTCGGCATCGCGGGCCCCGATCTCGGCGACCACTCCCGGAATGAAGCCACTTTCGTCCAGAAGGGTCAGCGAACCAAGGTTCAGCTCAACCTCCTCACTGATGCGAAAGAGGCGGACCCGCTCTCCAGCGTCGACTTCGGCCAACGGCCGGACCGGGGTCGACGGTGCCGGCGAGTGGGACCCAGGAATCGGATTTCCGTGCGGGCAGGTGGCTGGATCACCCAGCAGATCCACGAGACGGGCCTCCACATCGTCAGAGATCACATGCTCCCAGCGGCCGGCTTCGTTGTGCACCTTGTGCCACTCGAGCCCGATGACATCGACCAGGAGGCGTTCCGCCAGCCGATGCTTACGCACCACCTTCTCGGCCAAGGCTTGTCCGCTCTCTGTGAGCGAAAGACGGCGGCCCTCTCTTTCCACGTATCCGTCCTCACGCAGGCGGTCCAACATCTCGGAGACCGAGGGGGCAGATCGACCCAGCCGCTCGGCGATGCGCGCCTGAATCACCGGCACGCCTTCCTCAGACAACGACAGCATCGTCTCGAGGTACTCCTCGACCGGAGGGTGGTACTCCTGAGGTTGATGGGCTGGGCCGCTGTGTTCAGTCATGGCAGTGGTCGGACGAAGGGGGCACGTCCAGAGCGGGGTTGCGGTCGAAGAACCCGGACGGGAGGAGGGTGAAGCCGGTGTACTCGACGGGCATGACCGGCCAGTCCTCCGGCCGCGGAATGTGCGTGACGCCGAAGGAATGCCACAACACGATGTCGGTGTCGACGATCGGGCGGTCCTCGGCCGTCCAGGTCGGCAGCCCGGCGTGTCCGTGATGCTGATTGGGATAGTCGCCGGCGGCGCGGCGCTCCTCAGGGTCGAAGGGTGTGACCCAGAGGTTGTGGGAGGCAAAGGCGGCGCGGCGCCCCACACTGGAGGTGGGGTCGGCCAACAACCTGGGCGTGGCACCCGGCAACAGCTTGTAGGCCGTCGGCGACCCCACACCGTTGCGACGGGACCGGTTGGCGATGCGCCAGCTACGGCTACGTGACGCATCGACGTCACGTTGCGCCGCAAGCTCGCTCTCCAACAGCGTCACCGTGGTGCCGAAGGCGTTCCCCCACGGGTTCTCGGCGCTGCCGGGCGAACCAGTCGGCACGGCGTCAACCTCGTAGACCTCGTTGTCGGGGCCGTCGACCTGCATGTCGAGCCGCACGTTGAACAGATGCTGGTGGAAGGGAGCCGCCAAACCAGGGGCGATCATCCTGGCGTGGTCTCCCGGATCGCCGTCGGCCACGGCCATCGTGGACATGATGCCGGTCAGCTTCACCTCGAGCTGCATGGTGCCGTCGAGGTAGAAGTACCAGTAGAAGCCGTACTCGTAGTTCCCCACGGTGGCGATGGAGCTCACGACCAGCCGACGTGAGCGCCGCACTTCCGTGCGCCCCGACACCATGTCGACGTGCTTCCAGAGGATGCCGTAGTCCTCTTCGTGCATGCAGATGGCGTTGGATCGCGTATGCGGCTTGCCGCGCTCGTCGGCGAAGACGTCGTCGAAATAGGTGATCTCTCCGAGACAGTCGCAGCCGAGGGTCAGCGAGTTCGCCATGCGGCCCAGGCCCCATTCGCCAGCGTCGAAGGCACTCTTCCAGGCGTGCATCGGACCGGGGTGCCCGTAGGGCACGACCATTTCGCTGACCGACGCCCGGTAGACGATGGGTCGGATCCGGCCACCGTCCTGATACCCGACCGTCCACAGGACAAGACCCTCCAGGGGGTCCATGCCGATGCGGAGCGACCATTTCTGCCAGCGCACGAGGTTGCCCTCCACCTCGAAGCTCGGCCCCTCGGGCTGAACGATGTCCAAGGGCTTGAGGTCGGTGCGCATCGGTCCGTTGTGCTCGGGGTAGTAGCTCCCGTGTTCTGTCGGGAACGGCACGACCCCGAGGTCGACCACTTCGAGCACCTCGCCGCGACCCATATCGACGAATGCCAGCAGGCCTTCGAGCGGGCGGGCGTAGCCGTTGTCCTCCTTGGACTCGCGCAGGTAGGCCAAGCAGCGGGTGATGCGTCGACCCTCCTCGTGACCGAGCCCGAAGGTGCCGGCCGGCCATGGGTCGATCTGCACCAGCGATTTGTCGACAATGCCGCGTCGGTCCAGTGCGGCATTCCATTCGGGGTGGTCGTACAGCGCCGCAAGGACCAAGATCGACTCTTCCATCTGCAGCGGCGGGCGGACGTCGCGCACGTGCTCCCAGCGGTCGATCTCTCCTCGGGTGACCGAGACGACCACCTCGACCACATCGGCGACCGGTCCCTGCAGCAGCACCATCCGCAATCGGCGGTCGACCACCACCTTCTCACCGGCGTCCACGCTCCGCACCATCTCCTTGGGAGGATCGCAGAGGCCGATATAGGCAAACCGCAGGGCTTCGTTGGGGATGTCGGCCCGGCCGCTGGCAAAGACGATCTCGCGGGCAGCGACGATCTCGTCGCCGGTGAGGGGGGCGAGCGGGTGGAGAGTGGGCGCAGCGGGCGATGAGGGCATGTCTGGCTGATGTTACGCGCCTGCACGTGGAAGACCCTCTACGATCGCCCCATGGAGGCTGCCGCCGACCGGGCGGCGCACAGCGCCCGGGAATTGGCCCGTCGCCTTGCGATCGACCACCACGACGTCCTCGTCATGCTCGGCAGCGGGCTCTCGGGGACGGCGGAGGCACTCGGCGCCGGCGAGGAAGCCGTCCCGCTCGACACCCTGCCCTTCTTCCCGCCCTATACGGCCGGAGGGCATCGGGCGCATGCCTGGTCGGTCCAGCACCGAGGGCTTCAGCTCCTCATCCTGGGTGGGCGGTGCCATCTCTACGAGGGTCTGACACCCGTGGAGGTCGTCCACCCCCTCCGGACAGGCATCGCCACCGGATGCCAGACCGTCGTCCTCACCGCCGCCGCCGGTGGCATCCGGAGCGATCTCGCCACGGGGTCGGTCATGGTCGTCGAGGACCATCTGAACCTGACCGGGCGCAGCCCCCTCATCGGGCCCGACTTCGTGGACATGGCGGACGCCTACGCCCCCCGGCTTCGTGCCCTCGCCCTCGCGACGGATGGGTCCGCCGCTCCTGCCCTGTCGTCCCGACCCGGCGTGTACGCCCAGCTGCCGGGCCCGCAATTCGAGACGCCAGCAGAGATCCGCATGCTGCGCGCGGTCGGGGCCGACGTGGTGGGCATGTCGATGGCGCTCGAGACGATCGCCGCTCGCCAGGCCGGCGTCGAGGTCCTGGGGCTGGCATTGGTCACCAACCCGGCCGCAGCGGCGAACACGACCATCGACGTGGGCGATATCGCGCAGGTCGGTGCCGCCGCGGTGCCCGACGTGGCCGCCATCGTCGAGCACGTCGTAGGCTCGCTGGCGTGACCGACCCCGTGGCGCCGACCGGCCTCGACCACGTCGCCATCAACGTCAGCGACGTGCCCGGCGGCATCATCTTCTACACCGAGACAATGGGCCTGGTGCAGAACCACACCCGTCCCGACTTCGGTTTTCCCGGTGCCTGGTTGGACGCCGCCAATGGGCAGCAGGTCCATTTGATCGAGGCCGCGGTGCCCGACGCTGTAGGACAGCACTTCGCCCTCGCCTTCGAGGACCTGGCTGCGGTCATCACCGAGCTACGAAAGCGTGGGCTCAAGGTGACCGACGCCATGGACGTCGGCACGACGGGGCGCCAACAGGCCTTCACGGTTGACCCCTGGGGCAACGGGATCGAGCTCCACCAGCGCGCCTGAATGCTCAGGCGCGCTAATGCCCTTCAGTCAGTGAGCACGCTGACATGCTTGCGGCCGCGGCGCTCGCCGAACTTCACGACGCCCTCGGCCATGGCGAAGAGGGTGTCGTCGCCGCCCCGGCCCACGTTGACTCCCGGGTAGACCTTCGTGCCGCGCTGGCGCACAATGATGGAGCCGGCGGTCACCGCGGTGCCGTCGAAGCACTTCACGCCGAGGCGCTGTGCATTGGAATCGCGTCCGTTGCGGGTTGACCCGCCACCCTTGGTCTTTGACATGGTCTCGAGCTCCTGAGTCTCAGCCGGCCGCCGTGATGGCGGTGATCTCCAGCGTGGCGTAGTGCTGGCGGTGGCCCCACCGGCGACGCTGGTTCGACTTGTTCTTGTAGGTCATGGCGTTGATTTTGGGCCCGGTCTCCGCACCGACCACCTTGGCCGTGACCGTGGCGCCGGCCAGCTGCGCTGGGGTCGCCAGCACCGTGGCGCCGTCGACGACCAGGACCGGCTCGAGCGACACCTCCGCGCCAACCGGCTGCCCGAGCAGCTCCACGCGGACACGCTGGCCTTCGGCCACACGCTCCTGCTTTCCTCCGGACCTGATGACGGCGTACATAAGGGCGAGATCCTAGCGCAGGACCGAGTCGTCCAGGGTCACGCCCCGGCCGCCGCACACGGCGCATTCGGTCGAGAGCGTCTCGAGCAGTCCCTCGGAGACCCGCTTGCGGGTCATCTCGACCAACCCCAGCTCGGAGATGTCGAACACCTGGGTCCGGGTCTTGTCCCGGGCCAGGGCGTTCCGCAGGGCGGAGGCCACCTTGTCCCGGTTGTCCCGGATCTCCATGTCGATGAAGTCGATGACGATGATGCCCCCGATGTCCCGGAGCCTGAGCTGGCGGGCCACCTCCTCGGCGGCCTCCAGGTTGTTCCGGTAGACGGTCTCCTCCAGATTGGTCTTGCCGACGTTCTTCCCGGTGTTCACGTCGATGACGGTCAGCGCCTCGGTGCGCTCGATGATCAACGAACCACCCGACGGGAGCCACACCTTGCGGTCAAGAGCCTTGTGGAGCTGCTCGTGCACGTGGTAGCGCTCGAAAATGGGCAGGCCCTCGACCTCGGGGTCGTAGTACTCGACCCGGTCAGAGAGCTCGGGGCTGACGGCCCGCACGTAGTCACGTACCTGCTCGAAGAGCGCCAGGTCGTCGATGACGACGCCCCTGTACTCCCCGTTGAGCTCCTCCCGGAGGATCCGGACCGAGAGCTCCGGCTCGCGGTAGAGCAGGCCTGGAGCGTCGGATCGCTTCGCCTCGGCTTCAATGATGTTCCATTGCTCGAGCAGGGTCGTCACGTCACGCTGGAGCTCTTCGGCGGAGACGCCTTCAGCGGCGGTGCGCACGATCATGCCGTGGCCGGCGGGCTTCACCTCGTCGATGATCCGGCGCAGCCGACGGCGCTCGTTGTCGCCCAGACGCTTGGAGATCCCGAAGGCGCTCGAATTGGGGACCAGGACGGCGAAACGGCCCGGCAGCGAGACTTCCTGGGTCAAGCGGGCGCCCTTGGCCCCGATGGGGTTCTTGGTGACCTGGCAGAGGATCGTCTGACCGGCCTTGAGGACGTCCTCGATCCTCGGCTGCTGGGAGGCTCCGCCCTCGATGTCCTCCCGGTCATACCGCACGTCACCCCGGTACAGGACGGCGTTCTTGGGGATGCCGATGTCGATGAAGGCTGCCTCCATGCCGGGCAGGACGTTCTGGACCCGGCCCCGGTACACGTTGCCGTCGATCTGGTTGGTGTCGTCGGCCGACCGGGAGACGTAGTGCTCCACGAGAGAGCGCCCCTCGAGCATGGCGATCTGGGTCATGTCGGGCTGGACATGGACGCAGACCAGGTACCGGCCCACCTGCTTCGACTTCCGGTCCCGACCAGAGCGGCGCCGGCTCCGGGAGCGCTTGCCGTCATCGGCGGGGTCATTCGCATCCCCGTCAGCCGTCTCGACCGCTCTCGTCTCTTTCGGCGGTGCACTCTCTGGGCGCGTCATCGGCACCACGGGCACTGCCGCCTTGGGGGGCGGAGGCGCCGCCACGGCAGGTGCCGGCCTGGTGTCGCCGATCTTCGGCTTCGGCCTGGGCGTGGCCCGCGGCCCTTCTGGGGCGCTAGTGCTGCCGCTGCCCCCCGTTGGCTCCGGGGGGTGACCCTCCGGGCTCTGGCTGATTTCCGTCTCGGACATGAGGGAAAGCCCTCCTCGCGTGCTGTGTCGCGTCGCCATCGGTCCCGGGCTCGCTCATCAGGAGCGGCTCGAACCGAGCGCCATCGCGTTCGATCCATTGATGCGTTCGACAGGCCCGTCCGGACACCGCAGGGGCGCCCAGGGCCGTTACCAGGTCACCGGGACGGACACCACGCGGGTGCGTGGCCAATTCCGCCCGAAGATAACCATTGGGGCTGGTCAGGGACAGTGTTCTGATGGCCGGGCGGATGTCGTCTTCGGTCTGACGACCCTTCCGCTCCCGACTGACGGTGAGCATGGGAGCAGCGAGCACCTTTTCCACCCGCTCTTGCAACTCCTCATCCCGCACTCCGAGCACCTCCAGCTCCCAATCGCACGATGCTACCTCCTGCTGAAGCGAACCCTCCGCTTCTCCGATCAGGGCCGCCGCCTCGACCTCGATGCCCTCGGGCAGCAATTCACTCAGGACGGTCGGGAGCTCCGCCAGGGGGATCTCCTCGGGCCCGGGCGCTTCCAGGCGCAAGTCGAGGTACTCGCCCAGGGATTCGCAGCCGGTGGGGAGGGCGAGCCCGAAGCTCACGAGCGGATGCGGCGAGAACCCCTGCGAGTACGCCAGGGGCAGCCGGCTTCGGCGCAACGCCCGCTCCCACATGCGGGCGACGTCCCGGTGGCTGGTGAACCGGATCTTTCCCGCCTTGGTGAAGCGCAGGCGGAGGCGGCGCTGGCCGTCAGGAAGCACGGCTGACCAGGCGCACCGGGATCCGATCCCCCACGCTGAGGTCCTGTCCCGTGCCCTGGCTCCCGCCGGCGGGAGGGACCGGCGAGGCGACCAGGTGCTCGAGGCCGAATCCCGTGCAGGCGCCGCAGTCGTAGCACGGGGTCCAGCGGCAGTCCTCGACGGCCACGCTGGCCAGCGCGTCCTGCCAGTCGCCCCAGAGGAAGTCACGATGCAGGCCCGCCGAGATGTGGTCCCACGGCAGGGCCTCGTCGCCCTCACGATCCCGATGGCAGACCTCATCGACGCTGAGCCCCTCAGCCTGGAGGGCGTCCTCCCACAAGGACAGGTCGAATCGCTCGGACCATTCCTGGAACGTGCCCCCGGCACGCCAGACCCGCTCGATCACCGCGCCCATCCGCCGGTCACCGCGACTGGCGAGGCCCTCGGCCACCGAAGCGGCCGGTTCGTGCCAACGGATGGTGAGGCCCCGTGTGTGGCGGGCGGCTTCGCGCAGCAGGGCGACCTTGCGTTCGAGCTCGGCCACGGTGTCCTGCCCGAACCACTGGAACGGCGTGTGGGGCTTCGGCACGAAACCGCCCACCGAAGCCACCACGGTCACGCTCTTCTGGTACTTCCGGCCGATCTCCACGCAGCGCGCTCCGAGCTCGGCGATCCCCAGCACGTCCTCGTCGAGCTCCGTCGGCAAGCCGATCAGGAAGTAGAGCTTGATCCGTCGCCAGCCCTGGCTGAAGGCGGCGTCGACGGCGCTGTAGAGATCGTCTTCGGTGATCAGTTTGTTGATGACCGTGCGCATCCGCCACGTGCCGCCCTCCGGGGCGAAGGTCAGCCCGGTGCGGCGCACCTTCTGGATTTCCGCCGCCGTGCCCACGGTGAAGGCGTCCACCCGCAGCGACGGCAGGCTCACCGACACCCGGCCGCCGTGATCGGGGTCGTCCACGATGTCGCGCACCGTGTCCTCGATGCCCGAAAAATCCGCCGAGGAGAGCGAGGTCAGCGCCACCTCGTCGTGGCCGCTCCACTCCAGGCCGCGTTGGACCATGTCGCGCACCTGGGCAGCCGGACGCTCGCGGACCGGTCGGGTGATCATGCCGGCCTGACAGAAGCGGCAGCCCCGCGTGCAGCCGCGGAAGACCTCGACGTTGAGGCGGTCGTGCACGACCTCGGTCAGCGGGACAAGTGGGCGGGCCGGGTAGGGCCAGTCGGCCAGGTCGCTGATCGTCCTCTTCGCGACTTCCGCCGGGACGCCGGCGGCTACCGGGAGGGTCGACACCAGCCGCCCGTTCTCGTAAGACGGCGTGTAGAGCGCCGGCACGTACACGCCCTCGAGCACCGCCAACGCGTGGAGCAGCGTCGGGCGGTCCCGCGCCTCAGGAGCTGCACTGGCAAGCCAGGCCGCCAACACCTCGTTGATCTCCCCCACCACCTCCTCGCCGTCGCCGAGCACGAAGACATCGACGAAGTCGGCCAGGGGCTCGGGGTTGAAGACGCAGTGACCACCGGCCATCACGAGCGGATCGGCGCCGCCGCGGTCCGCCGTGTGCAGCGGGACGCCGGCCAGATCGAGCAGGTTGAGCAGGTTCGTGTAGACGAGCTCCGCCGAGAGATTGAAGGCCAGGACGTCGAAGGCGGCCGCCGGCAGGTGCTGTTCCACGCTGAAGAGCGGCACCCCCGCCGCCCGCATGGCGGCTTCCATGTCCACCCAGGGGGCATAGGCCCGCTCCGCCAGAGCGTCGGGACGCTCGTTCAGGATCTCGTAGAGGATCTGCAGGCCCTGGTTGGGCAGGCCGATTTCGTACGTGTCCGGGTACAGCAGGAGCCAGGCGACTGCGCCGGGGGTGTGCTCGGGGTAGACCGCCCCCTGCTCGCCGCCGATGTAGCGCGCCGGCTTGGACACCGTGGGCAGGATGCGCTCAATCTGCGGCCAGAGGGTCTCCATTCGCCTCAACCCTACGGGACGCTCAGCCACCACCCGTTGTCGTCGAGGTCGTCGTACCGGATCCGCCGGTCGCACCGGACTTGGACGCAGGGGTCGTGGAGGTGGTCGTGGTGGTCGGGGTCCCGACCGGCGGGTTGGTCGCCGGGGCCGTCTGGCTGGCCGGGCTGGCCGGAGTCGGCGTCTTGACGGCGCCATTGATCCCGGGGTTGGCCAGGATGTAGTCGAAGATGTTCCGCACCAGCGGGGCGGCAGCCTGGGCGCCGTACCCGCCCTGATCGATGACGGCCAGGACGAGGTACTGCGGATTCGGGTTCGGGCCGAAGGCGACGAACCAGCTGTTCGGCTCGAGCGGCTGCCCGTTCGGCCCCAGGTTCGAGGCGGTGCCCGTTTTCCCGGCGAGGTTCCATGCGGCCGGGAAGCCCTGGAAATCCTGGTAGGCGGTCCCGCTCTTGCTCGAAATCACTCCCTCGAACCCTGCCAGCATGGCGCTGTAGGTGGTCGACGAGATCGGCACCTTCCCGGTGACCTCCGGAGCGATCTTCTTGAGGACCTTGCCGGTGAGCGGATCGACGACCTCGGAGGCCACCTGCGGCGCGTAGCGGGTGCCGCCATTGGCGAAGGTCGAGTACGCCTCCGCCTGCTCAATCGGGGTCAAGATCGTCTCACCCTGGCCGAACGCCATCTCGATGTTGTCGCCGGTGAACCACGATCCGGCGTAGGGGAAGGCCTTGGGCGCTTCGGTGTGCAGCTTCTCCCGGGTCGCCTTGCTGTCGACACGCCCCTGCGCCTCTCCGGGAATGTCGATACCGGTGATCGTTCCCTCGCCGTAGGCGGTTGCCTCTTCCTGAATGGGCGTCACGCCGTACTTGGACTGCTGCTCCCAGAACATCTCTCCGAGGTTGTAGAAGAACGCATCACTCGACGCCGTGAGGGCGCTCGAGATGTTGTAGATGCCACCCGTGTCGCCCGGGTCGTCGTGCAGGGTGCAGCCGGTGTCGTTGTTGACACCGGCCGCGGGGCACCCCTGCACCTTGAACGTGCCGGTGTCGTCATACGAGGTTGAGGGCGCGATGAGACCGTCCTGGAGGGCAGCCGTCGCCGTCACCAGCTTGAAGGTCGAGCCCGGTGTGTACTCGCCATCGATCGCGTTGTTGTTCTCGGCCCCGCTCTGCTGCAGCGCCTCGAAGTTTGCGGTCGAGATGCCACCGACCCACTCGTTGAGGTCGTAATTGGGGAACGAGGCCATGGCGTAGACCTGACCGTTCTGCGGGTTCATCACGATGACCGCGCCGTTGGGAGCCGGGGGCTTCACGCCGCCATCGACCTGGTCGGGCGTATTGCGGTCGGCGATGATCTGCGCCTGCAGATCGTTCTGTACTTCCTGCTGGAGACCGGTGTCGATGTTGAGCACCACGGTGTCCCCGATCTGGGGTGCCGTGGAACTCAGCGTCCCCACGACCGTGCCGCTGGCATCGACCGAGAGTGCCTGACGCCCCTCCACGCCCTTCAGGTAGGGCTGGTACTGGGACTCGATCCCCGAGACGCCGATCTGGCTGCCCTGGGTGTAGCCGTCGTTGGGGTGTGCAGCGAGGTAGCTGGGCGTGATGCCGCCGAGGTACCCCAGGACGTGCGTGGCGGTCGTCCCACCTTGGGGATACGTCCGCTGCGCCACCGTCTGCACGGACACGCCGGGAAAGTCCGCCTGGTGCGTCTGCAGGAACTGCACCGTGTCCTCCGACACACCGGTCGCGATGGGGATCGGCTCGTAGGGGCTGTACTGGTTGTCATTGAGCGATGCCTGCACTTGCTTCGGCGTCTGGCCGACGAGGGCCGCCACATCCCCGACGATGGTCGGGTTGTCCTTGGCCTCCGACTGTGACAGGAGGATCTCCTCCTGGGGCGTGTTGCTGACGAGCACCGTGCCGGCCCGATCGACGATCTCGCCCCGCGGTGCGGCCACGCTGACCACGCGCACCTGATTGCGCGTGACGGCAGCGGCGTAGCTCTTCCCCTCCACCACCTGCAGCGTCCACAGTCGCAGGACGAGGACGCCGAAGAGCAGCAGGACGACGACGCCGACGATGCGCAGGCGGAGATTGGGCCGCGCCTCCTCCTCCTCGGGTGAGCCGACGATGGAGGAGACGCTGACGCTCTTACGCGGCCGCATGCGCGGTCCGTCGACCCGTCTGGCACCACGCTTGGGCGCGCGCGTCGAGGGCTTCGGGTGCAGCCGGTCGCCGCGGATCGGGTGGCGAAGGGTTCGCTTCACCAGATCCTGCTGTCGGCCTGCGCGGGAACGAGCGAACGGCGATTGCTCTCCCCGGCCAGAGCCCACCGCATCAGCCGGTTGACCGGGAGCACCAGCACCACGCTCGAGATGCCCACGACCAGAATGAGGGCGAGGAAGTTCACCTGCACCATCTGGCTTTGTCCGAGAATGGCTCCGAGCACGGCGAACAGCATGTCCGCTGCGACGCTCCCCGCGAGCGCGGCCACCGGTTTCAGCCAGGTCGCCCGGGGGTCTGCCGCCGTCGTCAGCGACCCGACGGCGTAGCCCAGCACGCACGCGACCAGGGCGGACAGCCCGAACGGCGTCGGGAGCACGAGGTCGAAGGACAACCCGGCCCAAAATCCGACAATGGCACCCGTCTCGGGCCCATCGAGCAACGCCGCGGTGATGGGCAGGAGCCAGAGCAGGTCCGGGTGGACGCCGCCGATCCGGATGGACACCATCACCGTCTGCTGGACCATGAGCACGATGAAGATCACCAGGGCCACCCGGAGCATGGCGCGCCCGGTCACGTGTTCGGCACCCACTGCACCACGTCGACGTACGCCAGCTGGCTCAGGTCGGCCGCCGGGTCGACCTCAATGGTCTCCTGACTGGCACCGGCCGACGTGTGGAAGGAACGCACCTTCGCCACCGGAATGCCGGGAGGGAAGGCCGCAGCTTGCAGGCTGCTCGTGTACATGGGCTCGCCCTTGTGCAGCGGGGTGTGGGGCTGCACGAGGTCGGCCGTCATGGAGTTGGAGGGGCCCTGCCCGTCGACGATCCCCGTGCGCTGCGTGTCGAACGTCACGCCGACCTTGAACTCCCCGTCGGTCACCAGACGGATGACCGAGGTGTGATGGAAGGACTGGATCACCTGCCCCACCAGTCCCCCGGCGCCGACGACCGGATAGCCGACGTCCACCCCGTCGGCGCGGCCTTTGTCGAGTGTGATGGTCGCGGTGAAGTTCGACGAGTACTCGTCGATGGTCTGTGCCGTGACGGTCGGCAACGATTGGAGGAACGGCAGGTTCTGGAGTGCCGTGATGCTGCGCAACTGCTCCCTCTCGAAACCCTGCTCCAACTGCGCGGCACGCAGTTGGCCGATCGTGTGCTGCAATCGCTCGTTCTGCGACTGGACCGAGCCGTAGTTGAAGGCACCGGCGAAGAAGTCGCCGATCGGGCTGATGATGTCGAGCACGCCTTGCCGCAACGGCGAGTAGATGTCGTTGGCCACGGACTTCACGCCCGACGTCAGGCTGTGGGTGCGCCCGTTCTGGTCAAGCGAGATGAGCGACAGCGAGAGGACAACAAGGACGATGACCGTCAGGGTACGACGAGATCGCCGGGACCGAGCCACCCAGGAGAAACCGGTCGATCGATCAGCGAGTGGACGTGGTGATCAGCACCCGCTTCAGCGCTTCGAACTCTTCGAGGCACTGACCGCTGCCGATGGCGACGCAATTCAGGGGATCCCTGGCCACGACGATCGGCATGCCCGTCTCGTGCTGCAGGCGTGATTCGAGCCCGTGGAGCAGCGCTCCGCCGCCGGTCAGCACGATGCCCTGCTCCATGATGTCCGCCGCCAGTTCCGGAGGCGTGCGGTCCAGGGTGACCTTCACCGCATCGATGATGGCCGACACCGGCTCCTCAATGGCCCGCCTGATCTCCTCGGTGGAGACGACGATGGTCTTCGGGAGTCCGCTCACGAGGTCGCGGCCACGGATCTCCGCATGGAGCTCCTGCTCCAACGGATAGGCCGAACCAAGTGTGATCTTGATCTCTTCAGCGGTGCGCTCACCGAGAGCGAGGCTGAACTCCTTCTTCACGAAAGAAACGATGGCCTCGTCCAGCTCGTCGCCACCAATGCGCACCGATTGGCTCGTGACGATGCCGCCGAGGGAGATGACGGCGACCTCCGTGGTGCCACCGCCGATGTCAACGACCATGTTGCCGGTCGGCTCGTGCACGGGGAGGCCGGCGCCGATGGCTGCTGCCATGGGCTCCTCAATGATGTAAGCCCGGCGCGCACCGGCGTACTCGGCCGCTTCCATCACGGCACGACGCTCCACCCCGGTGATGCCCGAGGGGACGCAGATCACCATGCGCGGCTTGGCGAAGCGACGCTGGTGCACGCGGTGGATGAAGTAGCGCAGCATCTTCTCGCAGATCTCGAAGTCGGCGATGACGCCATCCTTCAGCGGTCGGATGGCCTGGATGTTCGACGGCGTTCGACCGATCATGCGCTTCGCCTCGGCCCCCACGGCCAGCGGGCGCCCGTCCTTGATGTCGACGGCGACCACCGAGGGCTCGTTCAGGACGATGCCACGGCCGCGGACGTACACCAGCGTGTTGGCGGTTCCGAGGTCAACAGCCATGTCACGACCAAGGAGGGAAAGGCGATTTTCGGCCATAGTTGGAGCTCTCCCGAGGAATTCCGGATGGACGTCGGCGATGGCCGGCGCCCGGTGATGGTGCGCCCACAGGCTATGGGACGGCGAGGGGGTTCACAAGGCGGAAGTGACAGAGCGCCTGTCCCGCCTGCAATTACACCGGCGTTGGCCGGTGGGGCATCTGTCCTAGGCCGTCGCCAGGCCGGGGAAGAAGAGGGCGATCTCCCGCGCCGCCGACTCGTGCGAGTCGGAACCGTGCACCAGGTTCTCGGTCGTTTCGATGGCGAAGTCGCCGCGGATGGTGCCTGGGGCCGCCTCGGCCGGGTTCGTCGTGCCCATCATCAGCCGCACGACGGCGTAGGTGTCCTTCGGGCCTTCCACCACCATGACGAGGGCGGGCGAGCGGGTGATGAAGGCGACCAGGTCGCCGAAGAAGGGCCGCTCGACGTGCTCGGCGTAATGGGTCTCGGCCAACTCTTTGGTGATGGTCCGGAGCTCGGCGGCAACGAGGCGCAGGTTCTTGCGCTCCAGGCGGCTGAGCACCTCGCCGGCCAGTCCCCGCTCAACACCATCGGGCTTCACAATGACAAGGGTGCGGTCCACGAGGGGTGGACACTACACAACCCCGGGACGGCCTCGTCCGCGGTCAGCGACCGGCGTCCTCCCACGGGACGGCGGCGGCCAGTGCCTCGGCCCGGGCGGCGCCGACGACGTAGAGCGAACCGGCCACCACCACCAGCCCTTCGGCGTCGACCATGCCCCGGGCGAGCCGCAACGCGTCGGTGACGTTCGGCTCCTCGTAGACCGACAGGCCGAGCGCGCGGCCGGCCTCGGAGACGGCCGCCACGGGCATGGCACGGGGCGAGTCGGGCTCGCAGGCGATGACGGCGGACACGCCCACTGCGGCCAACGGCGCGAGCATCGCCGAAGGGTCGCGGCCCGAGAGCATGCCCACGACAGCGACCGACGCGCCGTCGACCGCGAACTCCTCGGTCAACGCGTCGGCCAGGGCAGCCATGCCGGCCGCGTTGTGCGCGCCGTCGACCAGGAGCAGCGGGCGGCGGCCCAACACCTCAAGGCGACCCGGCACGCGCACGGCGGCCAATCCCTCTTCCACCACCTCGACGTCGAGCGGGCCGCCGAAGAACGCCTCCACCGCCGCCAGTGCCACCGAGGCGTTGCGACCCTGGTGGGCGCCGTGCAGCGGCACGAGGATGTCCTCGTACCGGCCACCGGGCGTCCACAGCGTGACGACCCGCCCGCCCACAGCGACGCGGTTGGACTCGCACCCGAAACTTCGCCCGGCCACCCATACCGACTCTGCACCGACCTCGTGCGCCCGGGCCCTGATGATGTCAGCCAGCTCAGGGGCCATCTCCCCCACCACGACCCTGCTCCCGGACTCGATGATGCCCGCCTTGTCCGTGGCGATCCCTTCCAGCGTGGGACCGAGGACATCGGTGTGGTCGAAGCTCACATTGGTCAGCACCGCCACGTCGCCGTGAACGACGTTGGTGCAGTCCCACGTCCCGCCGAGCCCCACCTCGACGACCATGGCGTCGACCGCCTCGGTCGAGAACCAGGCGAGGGCGGCCGCGGTGAGTAGTTCGAAGCGACTCGGCCGCTCGGGCAGCAACGGCTCCAGGAGTGCCAGCTCCGTGAGCACGTCCGTCAGCGACGCGTCGTCGATCGGCTCGCCGTTGTGGGCGATCCGCTCGCCCACCGTGTGCAGGTTCGGGCTGGTAAAGGTCCCCACGGTCAGGCCTTTGGCCATGAGCAACGAGGTGGCCATGGCCGAGGTCGAGCCCTTGCCGTTGGTGCCGGTGATGTGGATGGACGGAATGGACTCCTGAGGCTCACCGAGCAACGAGGTCAGAGCCTGCATGCGATCGAGCGTCGGCACGGCGCGACGGCGGGGCATGTTCGACTCGAAGTCGACGTGGCCGTCGAGCCAGGCCAACGCGTCGGGCAACCCGGAAAAGGGCAGAGCCACCGGCTCGTCCACGGGCGGCGGTCCCGGTTCGGTCAGGAGGCGGCGCGGCGCGAGCGGGTCGCCTTGACCGGCGCTCCTCCGAGCGGCACCAGCGTGGGGGCGACGCGGTCGAGCACGACGGAGCGGTCCACCACACACTTGCCCACGTCGGTCCGGCTGGGCAGGTCGTACATCACGTCGAGCAGCACCTCTTCGAGGATGGCCCGTAGACCACGGGCGCCCGTGCCACGCAACAGCGCCTGCTCCGCCACGGCCTCCAGTGCGTCGGGTGTGAACTCCAGCTCCACATTGTCGAGCGCGAACACCCGCTCGTACTGCCGCGTCAGCGCGTTCTTCGGCTCGACCAGGATCTGCACCAGCGCTTCCTTGAACAGCGGCGACACGGCGCTGACGACCGGGAGGCGCCCGATGAACTCGGGGATGAGGCCGAACTTGATCAGGTCCTCGGGGAGCACGTGACGGAGGATCTCCCCGTCTTCCCGGTCCTTGCGGTGCACCTCGGCCCGGAAGCCGATGCCGCGCTTGCCGATGCGTGACTCGATCACCTTGTCGAGGCCGGCGAAGGCGCCACCGCAGATGAACAAGATGTTGGTCGTGTCGATCTGGATGAACTCCTGGTGGGGATGCTTGCGGCCACCCTGGGGCGGCACGGAGGCGGTGGTGCCCTCCAAGATCTTCAGGAGCGCCTGCTGCACGCCCTCACCCGACACGTCGCGGGTGATGGACGGGTTCTCGCTCTTGCGGGCGATCTTGTCGATCTCGTCGATGTAGATGATCCCCGTCTCGGCCCGCTTCACGTCGTAGTCGGCGGCCTGAATCAGCTTCAGGAGGATGTTCTCGACGTCCTCGCCGACGTAGCCGGCCTCGGTCAGCGCGGTCGCGTCGGCGATCGCGAACGGCACGTTGAGGATCTTCGCGAGCGTCTGGGCGAGCAGCGTCTTGCCGCAGCCGGTGGGGCCGAGCAGCAGGATGTTCGACTTCTGCAGCTCGAGGTCCTGATCCTCGGACT